>NZ_JBNDIU010000002.1:0-474008 GCF_050434565.1 Ensifer sp. 4252 | reverse complement strand
CTTATAGACCCCACTCCCCGAACACGTCAACAGACAATTGCAAAAATAAACCAAGATCGAACAACGCCCTGAAAAGATTGGGGAAATTCACACCGGAGTTATCAACAGGGCGAAACAAACCCCAACCAACGCCAGAATCATCGCCCAATTGCGCGAAGACAAATCGGACAGGCCGGAAATCACACAAGGCCGGGTCGGCGATCGATTACCGCTGAAGCGCCGGAAACACCGGCGCTCATGCTGGCTTCCCTCTACGCAGCCCACAAAAGCCAACTACCGCCCCGTAAGGCTGCGCATTTTTCGGAGCAAGCCGTGCCAATTGAGACCAGCGGCATCTCACCGAAACGTGACGGTCGCTGGCAGTGGCGCGCATTGACGCCAAAGGCGCTTGGCTTACCTTCGCGCCGAAACACGAATGCGGGAGAGCATGCGCATGATTGGATGGGCAAGACGATGGGCAGTGGCGATCGTCGCTATACTTGGCCTTGCCGGCCCGGTAGCGGCTCTCGACATCGATAATTGGGCTTCGATCGTTTCCGAAGCCAAGGGCGAGACCGTCTATTTCAACGCCTGGGGCGGTTCAGCCAATATCAATGCCTATATCGCCTGGGCAGGCGAACAGATGAAGGCGCGCTACGGCATCAACGTCGTGCATGTAAAACTCGACGATACGGCCAAGGCGGTCGCAAGCGTGCTTGCGGAGAAATCGGCGGGCAAGGATTCCGCTGGCACTGTCGATCTCATCTGGATCAATGGCGAGAACTTTGCCGCGATGAAGCGGCAGGGCCTGCTCTTCGGCCCCGACTGGGCAACCCGGCTTCCGAACTGGGTCTATGTCGACCACGAAACGAAGCCGACGATCCTCACCGACTTCACCGTACCGACGGAGGGGCTCGAAAGCCCGTGGGGCGGCGCCAAACTGGTCTTCTTCTATGATAGGGCCCGAACGCCGACCGCGCAGCTGCCCACATCGGCAAAAGGCCTGCTTGGCTGGGCAAAGGCCCATCCGGGACGCTTCTCCTATCCGCAGCCGCCGGATTTCATCGGCTCGTCTTTCCTAAAGCAGGTGCTGATCGAGCTCGTCGATAACAGGAGCAAGTTGCTGAAGCCTGTGGACGAGGCAACGTTTCAGCAGGATGTGGCGCCGCTCTTTGCCTATCTCGACCAGCTAACGCCGTTGTTATGGCGCAAGGGAAAGGCCTATCCGCAGAACTACCCCGACATGAAGCAGAAGCTGGCCGACGGCGAACTCGACATCATCTTCGCCTTCAACCCCGCTGAAGCTTCAGCCGCCATTGCCAATGGCGAGTTGCCGGAGAGCGTGCGCTCCTTCGTCTTTTCCGGCGGAACCCTCGGCAACACCCATTTCGTTGCCATTCCCTATAATGCCAATGCTGCGGCGGGTGCGCTGCTGCTTGCGGACTTCCTCATCTCTCCCGAGGCGCAGTTGCGCAAGCAGGACGCACAGTTCTGGGGCGACCCGACGGTGCTGGCGATGGCGAAACTGTCGGATGCGGACCGAGCCGCTTTTGCCGCCCTCGATCTCGGGGTTGCGACATTGCCGCCGGATCAGCTCGGCCCGGCGCTTGCCGAACCGCATCCCGACTGGATGACGCGGATCGAAGCCGAATGGAACCGCCGCTATGGCGCCGCCAATTAGCGGCGTGCGCCGGCGCCGTCGACGGTCATCCCCGTGAGGGACGTCCTGTGGCGGGGCATCGGGGCCGGCCTGGCAGTCATGCTATGCCTGCCGGTGCTGGCAGGTCTGGCCGGCACCCTGCTTCCGGCCTTCGGCTATCTGCCGGCACTCGGCGGCACGCGGTTCACGCTTGGGCATTTCGAGGCTCTGGCCGCCCAACCGCATATCCTGCACTCCGCCCTGATCAGCCTTGCGGCGGGATTGACCAGCACGGTCTTCGCCCTGCTCGTGGTCGCGACCTTCGTCGCTGGCTTTGCCGGCACGCGGCCCTTCGCCTTTATCCAACACCTGCTTTCGCCGTTGCTGGCCGTTCCGCACGCGGCATCCGCATTTGCGATTGCCTTCCTGATTGCACCGTCCGGCTTCCTGCTCCGGCTCGTCTCTCCTGAGTTCACCGGCTTCGCCCAACCGCCGGACTGGCTCATCCCGAACGATCCGCTGGGGCTATCGATGATATCCGGACTGGTCGCCAAGGAGATGCCCTTTCTGCTGTTGGTGATGCTGGCGGCGCTGCCGCAGCTGCCCTTGGCGAATGCGCGACGCTTGATGTCAGCTCTCGGCTATGGCCGGATATCGGGCTTTATCATCGCGCTCTGGCCACTGCTTTACCGGCAGATCCGGTTGCCGGTTTTCGCGGTGCTGGTCTACTCGACCTCAGTGGTCGACGTCGCGATGATCCTCGGCCCACGGCTGCCGCCGACATTGCCGGTGCGCATCGCCCAATGGCTGGCCGACGACGACATCGGCGCCCGTTTCTTCGCTTCCGCCGGCGCCGTGCTGCAGCTTGCACTCGGCCTGTTCGCGATCGTGATCTGGATCGGCGTCGAACGGCTTGGGCGCCTTTGCCACAGGCGCCTGAGTTCTTCGGGAAAACGCCTCACCGAGGACGGACTTGTTCGCCGGATCGCAGCGATGATCACGACCTTGTCCGCGGCGTTCATCTTCACCGGTCTCGGCTTGCTCGCGCTGTGGTCGATTGCAGGGCTGTGGCCTTTTCCCGATAGTCTGCCGGCAAGCCTCACGTTCAGAACATGGCAACGCGCCCTTGGCGTGCTCGCCGAACCTCTGGCAACCACAATTACTATCGCATTGCTATCGTCGCTCGTCGCACTTGCGATTGCCATCGGTCTCCTGTCGCGCAGTGCCCACGGCACCGCCGATCGCTGGTTTCCGGTCTTCCTGCCATTGCTGGTCCCCGAGATCGCCTTCGTGTTCGGATTGCAGATTCTGGCAGTGATGGCGGGATTTTCGCCGTCGATCGCCACGGTTGCAGCCATGCATCTGGTCTTCGTTCTGCCGTATGTGCTGCTATCACTGGCGCCGCCCTGGCGGGCGCTCGACCGGCGCTACGAGCAGATCGCGGCGGGACTGGGCAAGTCGCCGCTCAAAATCCTCATGACCATCCAACTGCCGATGCTGCTTCGCGCCTGCCTTACGGCCTTTGCCGTCGGCTTTGCGGTCTCCGTCAGCCTCTATCTACCGACCGTGCTGATCGGCGCCGGACGGGTAACGACGATCACCACCGAGGCCGTGGCACTTTCATCCGGGGGAGACCGGCGCATCATCGGCGTCTATGCGCTGCTTCAGGCGCTGTTGCCGTTTTTCGGTTTTCTCGTTGCATCGCTCCTGCCGCAGTTGCTATTCCGCCATCGACGGGCAATGAGGATTTGAATGCAAACGCCAGGCAAGACGACGCCTCTGACTTTGTCCGATGTGACGATCCGGCTCGCCGGCCGGATGCTGCTTTCCGTTTCGGCAACGGTCATGCCCGGCGACGTGCTGACGATCATGGGGCCGTCGGGCTCCGGCAAGTCGACGCTGCTTGCCTATATCGGTGGCTTTCTCGACCCTGCCTTTGCCGCCCGCGGCGCGGTACGGCTCGGGCAGGACGATCTCATCGGCCTGCCGCCGCAACAACGCCATACTGGCATTCTCTTCCAGGACCCGCTGCTGTTCCCGCATCTTTCGGTCGGCGGAAATATCGTCTTTGCCATACCCGAAGCGATCAAGGGCCGCGACGTCAGGCGTCAGCTGGCCGAAGACGCGCTCGACGAGATTGGGCTCAATGGCTTCTTCGACCGCGATCCGGAGACGCTGTCGGGCGGGCAAAAGGCGCGCGTCGCCCTCCAGCGTGTGCTTCTCTCCGAGCCGCGCCTTCTGCTGCTCGACGAGCCGTTTTCCAAACTCGACATGGCCCTGCGCCAGCAGACGCGCGAACTGGTTTTTGCCAAGGCGCGGTCCGCGGGCCTGCCGTCGATCCTCGTGACCCATGACCAAGCGGACGCGGACGCCGCCGCCGGTACGCTCATCCATATCGGAGCGGAGACGCAATCGTGACGCTTACCCTGCCCGCCTTGCCGGTTCGCGAAGTCCTGCCGGAGATCGCCGCAGCGCTCGATACCGCCCGCTCCGTCGTGCTTTCGGCGCCGCCCGGCGCCGGCAAGACGACGCTCGTGCCGCTGTTCCTGCTCGACCAGCCCTGGCTGAAGGGCGGCAAGATCATCCTGCTCGAACCGCGGCGGCTCGCCGCTCGCGCCGCCGCCGGCCGCATGGCGGAACTGCTCGGCGAAAAAGTGGGAGAGACCGTCGGCTACCGCATGCGGCTCGACAACCGGATATCGGCCAAGACCCGGATCGAGGTAGTGACCGAAGGCGTCTTTGCCCGCATGATCCTCGACGATCCGGAGCTGGCGGGTGTCTCCGCGGTTCTCTTCGATGAATTTCACGAACGCTCACTCGATGCCGATTTCGGCCTGGCACTGGCGCTCGACGTTCAATCTGCGCTGCGCGACGATCTCCGGATCATTGTCATGTCGGCGACGCTCGACGTCGAGCGCGTTGCCAGATTGCTCGGCCAAACCACGGTCATCGAAAGTCAAGGGCGAAGCTTTCCCATTGACATCCGCAACCAGGACCGCGGCGGCGAGAGCGTCGAGGACGCAGTGGTCCGCGCCATCGTCGAGGCGCACCGCAGCGAACAGGGTTCGATCCTCGCCTTCCTGCCGGGTCAGGCCGAAATCACCCGGACAGCGGCACGGCTTGCCGACCGGTTTACGGCTGATACGACGGTCGTTCCGCTCTACGGAAACCTGACGCAGAAGGAGCAGGACGCGGCGATCCGGCCGGCCCCAACGGGCACGCGCAAGATCGTTCTTGCCACGTCGATAGCGGAAACCTCGATCACCATCGACGGCGTGCGGATCGTCATCGACAGCGGCTTGCAGAGACTGCCGGTCTTCGAAGCATCGACCGGCATCACCCGGCTCGAGACCGTGCGCGTCTCGCGTGCGTCGGCCGATCAACGCGCCGGCCGCGCCGGGCGAACGGAGCCGGGTATCGCCATCCGCCTCTGGCATGCCGGCCAGACGGCGGCGCTTGCCGCCTTCACGCCGCCGCAGGTCCTCGCCAGCGACCTTTCCGGACTGCTGCTCGACATGGCGCACTGGGGCGTCAGCGATCCCGCAGCCCTCGCCTTCATCGACCCGCCACCGGAAACCACCCTCATGGAAGCGCGAAAGCTGCTGAGCGAACTCGGCGCGCTCGACAGCTCCGGCGCGCTGACCCCCAGGGGACGCAAGATCCGCGATCTGGCGCTACCCCCGCGCCTTGCGGCCATGGCGGTTTCAGCGGCCGAGGAGGGCCAGGGCGAAGCGGCCTGTTTGCTGGCGGTCATGCTGACGGAGCAAGGGCTCGGCGGCAACGCCATCGACCTCGAGGATCGGCTGCGCCGCTTCCGCCAGGAGCGCGGCGAGCGCGCCGAGGCCTCGCGCAATCTTGCCCGCCGCATGGCGGCGGAACTCAAAGGCGGGCCAAGGTCGAACGAGCCGGTCCAGCCCGGCGCCTTGCTGATGCACGCCTTCCCGGACCGTATCGCGCTTCAGCGCGGTGGCCGCGGGCGCTTCGTGATGGCAAACGGCCGCGGGGCCGAGATCGCTGAGACCGAGCGCCTCGCGGCGGCAAACATGCTTGTCATCGCCGACCTCACGGGTCGCGCCGGCGGTCAGCGCGTGCTGGCAGCGGCGGAGCTTTCGCGCGCCGACGTCGAGGCGCATATGCCAGAAGCGATCGTGCGGGAAGAACAAAGCGTCTTCGACCGGGCAAGCCGCCAGGTGCGTGCGCGGCGCGTCACCCGGTTGGGCGCAATCATCTTCGAGGAGGCGCCGCTTCCAAGGCCCACCGGCGAAAGTGCGGCACGGGCGCTCGCCGATGGCGTTCGTCAGCTTGGACTGGCGGTCCTGCCGTTTTCCAGGGAGGCGATGCAGCTGCGCGATCGCATCGGCTTCCTGCATCGCTCGATCGGCGAGCCATGGCCGGATGTTTCCGACGAAGCCCTGCTTGCAAGGCTCGATGACTGGTTCGTTCCGTTTCAGCACGGCGTCACCGCGATCGCCGACATCAAGGCCGGCGCTCTTTCCGAGGGACTGCTGTCGCTGATCCCGCACGACCGGCAGCGGGAGCTGGCAAAACTGGCGCCGACGCATTTCGAGGCGCCGACGGGGCAGCGGCATCCGATCCACTATGATGGCGACGAGCCGCTTCTTTCCATCCGGGTGCAGGAACTCTTCGGCCTCAAAAAGCACCCTGCTATCGGCGACGGCCGGCTGCCGCTGCTGCTCGAACTGATTTCGCCCGGCCGGCAACCGATTCAGACCACGCGTGACCTGCCGGGTTTCTGGGCGGGCTCGTGGCGGGATGTCCGGGCCGACATGCGCGGGCGTTATCCCAAGCACCCCTGGCCGGAGAACCCGGCGGAGGCCGCGCCGACGACACGGGCAAAGCCACGTGGTACATGAGGCAACACCCCGGGTCGGGGCCACTGCATAATTCCTTAAATCGGAAGCGGTTTAGGGAGGAAATTATGCAGCAGATTTAAAGCCAGCGTCCTTTGCGCGTCGGATTTGACGCGCGGCGCTGTAATGGGACAAGAGCAGGCATGACGGCAGTGGCGCTGGAACACAATGATCCGACCTCGAACAGAAGCCTGCGCCTGCAGACGCTCATTCGCCTGCGCTGGCTTGCGGTCGGCGGCCAGTCGATCGCCGTCATCATCACCACGTTGTGGCTGCAGTTTCCGCTGCCCCTGCTCTCGTGCCTGGTGCTGATTGCCACCCTGGCGCTGGTCAACACCTATCTCACCTTGCGCTTTCCGCCGACGCACCGCTTGCGGCCGCCGGCGGCCTTCGCGCTTCTTGGGCTCGATCTCGCACAGCTGACCGGTCTGCTCTTCATCACCGGCGGGCTTGCCAATCCGTTTGCGCCGCTGCTTTGCGTCCCGGTGATCATTTCCTCGGCTTCGCAGCCGAAGCCGCACAGTATCGTGCTTGCCGGCCTCGCCGTGATCGGCGTGACTGTCCTTGCCTTCTCGCCCTTCCCCCTGCCCTGGTATCCGGGCACGCTTCTCTTGATGCCGAAAGTGCTGACGGCCGGCATCTGGTTTGCGATCGTATCGATGACGGCCTTTGCCGCCTTCTACACCTACCGTGTCTCGCTCGAAGCGAGCGAACTGTCGGAGGCACTGACGGCGACCGAACTCGTGCTCCAACGTGAAAAACACCTTTCGCAGCTCGACGGCCTGGCGGCCGCTGCCGCCCATGAGCTCGGCACGCCGCTTGCCACGATCAGCGTCGTTGCCAAGGAAATGGAGCGCGAACTCGGCGACGATCCACGCTTCGGCGAAGACGTGCACCTGCTGCGCAGCCAGAGCGAGCGATGCCGCGACATTCTCAAGCGACTGACGACACTGTCCTCCGAGAGCGAAGAGCATATGCGGCTTTTGCCGCTCTCCTCGCTGGTCGAGGAAGTGATGGCGCCGCACCGCGAGTTCGGCATTCACATCACTCTGGTCGAAAAGGGCGACAAGGCATCGGAGCCGGTCGGCAACCGCAATGCCGGCATTCTCTACGGTCTCGGAAATCTGCTCGAAAATGCGGTCGATTACGCCAAGAAGCAGGTGACCGTGACCGTCGAGCACACGGCCGAGCATGTCAAAGTGACGATCGCGGATGACGGCGACGGATTTGCTCCTGATATCTTGATGCGCATCGGCGAACCCTATGTCACGCGGCGGCAGAAGGACGACAGCGCCGGCGGATTGGGGCTTGGCCTGTTCATCGCCAAGACGCTGCTCGAGCGCTCCGGCGCGCGCCTGCGCTTCGAGAATGGCGGCCCCGATCGACCGGGCGCCAAGGTCAGCGTCGAATGGCCGCGTGCCCTGATGGATACGAAACTAGCGAAATGACGTTTGGCAGTTTATTGAACCACGTGACAGGAAACCTATAATCTCGGTGAAAATGTCCCAATTTTCGCCCAAGGATTGCGAGAATGACCGAAAAATCGACAGCATCGCCCAACACGCACGCCCAGGACGCCGAACTGATCGGACCGGACAGAACGCTGCTGCTCGTCGACGATGATGCCCCGTTCCTTCGACGCCTCGCCCGCGCCATGGAAGCGCGCGGCTTCACCGTCGATATCGCCGAGTCCGTTGCCGAAGGCATCGCCAAGGCAAAGGGCAACCCGCCGAAATACGCCGTTATCGATCTGAGGCTTGGCGACGGCAGCGGCCTCGACGTGATCGAGGCGATCCGCAGCCGCCGTGACGACACCCGCATGATCATGCTCACCGGCTACGGCAACATCGCAACGGCCGTGAATGCCGTGAAGCTCGGCGCGGTCGATTACCTCGCCAAGCCTGCCGACGCCGACGACATCTTCGCAGCGCTGGTGCAGCGTCAGGGCGAACGGGTCGAACCGCCTGAAAACCCGATGTCGGCCGACCGGGTGCGGTGGGAGCATATTCAGCGCGTCTACGAGATGTGCGAGCGCAACGTGTCGGAGACGGCGCGCCGGCTCAACATGCACCGCCGGACCCTGCAGCGTATCCTGGCGAAACGCGCGCCGAAATAATCAGCCCTCGGCGGACCCGTCGCGGGAGCCGGAAACGATATCGCGAATGGAGTTGCCGAGTTCGCCGTTGCGCTCGGCCGCCCACTCCGCCAGCATCAACCGTTGTGCTGCCGTGCGGGCAAAGAGCTGCAGCACCGATTTGCGGGTGGCCGGTGCCAACCGATGTTCCGGTGCCTCGCGGATGATATGTCCGTCATAGCCATCCGACAGCAGCAAGCCGCAATCCTCCGGAAAGATATCGAGCGGGACGTCGCCATGGGTGGCGAAGAACAGCCGGTCACAGTGCTGCCTGTAATCGGGCCATTTGCGATCGACGCGGAAATCCTCGATCGACGTCTTGATCTCGACGATCCAGATTTCGCCCTTTGCCGACAGCGAGATGAGATCGGCACGACGGCCGCTGGCGAGCGTCAATTCCGGCAGCACCGCGTGGCGCAATTCCGCGAAAAGCCGCTGAACGCCGCGACGCACCATGAGCGCGCGATTCGATTGCCGACCATCCACGAGAGGGTTGTCGCCATGGATAGAGAGAATTGTCATTCGTCTAGACTCTCGTTCGCCACCGCTTTTGTTGCAAAAAAGCCAGCGTCACGGAATTTACACTTTCCCGCCGCCTTGTTGCCACGCAATCCCTTGCATAGCCGCAACTAATCGAAAATAACCGTTGTCACTGATGGTCGGGGCCGACCCAGTTTTTCTTCGCTTCTTATTTAAGAGACTCCCATGCGATTCCGCAATGCCTTCCTCCTGTGCACCCTGGCGGCGACACTCGCCGTGGCCGGCTGCTCGACAACTTCGACCAAGTCCGAGACGGCCGGCGGTGAGCCCGCTCCTGTTGCGGTGCAGGTCGCTTCGAATGAGATCTTCTCGGGTGATTATGGCGCAGTTGAGGATCACGGTTACGCACTCCCCGCGGTTCCGATCAACAAGGTCGATGGCCGCTTCCATCGCCAGATCGTCGACTACGCGACGAGCGAACGCCCCGGAACGATCGTCGTCAACACCCCGAACCGGTTCCTCTACTACGTCCTGCCCGGCGGCAAGGCGGTTCGCTACGGCATCGGCGTTGGCAAGGCCGGCTTTGCATGGGAAGGCGAAGCCTATATCGCCTGGAAGCAGGAATGGCCGATGTGGCACCCGCCGAAGGAAATGGCGGAGCGCAAGCCGGAAGTGGCCAAATATGTCGAGGCAGGCATGGGCCCGGGGTTGAAGAACCCGCTCGGCGCACGCGCGCTCTATCTCTTCAACGACCAGGGCAAGGACACGCTGTTCCGCCTGCATGGCACCCCGGAGTGGTCGTCGATCGGCACAGCCGCTTCGTCGGGCTGCATCCGTCTGATGAACCAGGACATCATCGATCTTTATTCGCGTGTCCGTCCGGGCAAGAACGCACGCGTGGTCGTTCAGCAGTAAAAAACGCGACCAGGATCATGCAATCAGAAAGCCGCCGGGTGCCTCGGCGGCTTTTTTGTTGGCCGAACGTCCACGACGATGTTTTCTCGACCTTGATACGCAGAGTTGCTCCGCTTCCGGCGCTTCAAATCAGGGTGGCTGGCTTCCGATTCCGTTTCGATAATTTGTTCAAAAACCATGCAATAGGTCCGAAAATTCAGCACGTTATTAAGTAAGGGTTATCTAATTAACTAAAAAGTGTGGCCGAGAGACACCTAGCCAAAGGGACCACCATGCTGATCAAGACCAAGCTCCTCAGTGCAATTGCACTGTTGTCACTCATCGCGATCGGCATTGCCGTCTACAGCCAGCATGCGCTCGCCGAAAACAGCGCGACGATGGATGCGGTCTATGCCGACCGCATCATGCCCTTGAAAAATCTGAAAGCGACATCGGACGCTTTTGCCGTCTCGATCGTCGATGCGGCACACAAGGTGCACAACGGAAACGAGACGATGGAGACCGGCCTCGCTTCGGTCAACGATGCACGGCAGGTGATATCAGCCAATTGGGACGCCTATGTCGCAACGTCGATGACGCCGGAGGAACAGAGGCTTGTCGAGAACGCCAAGCAGCAGATGGCGGTCGCGATGAACTCGATTGCAACGCTGATGAAAATCCTGTCCGAGCGTGATTCGGCAGCGCTCGACAGCTTCGTTCGGACCTCGCTCTACGAAACCATCGATCCCCTGACCGAGACCATCTCGGAAATTTCCGACCTTCAGGTGCGCTTATCGGACAAGGTCTTTCAGGAACAGCATCGTGAGTTCGAGACGATACGGACCGTCAGCATCGGCATCATCCTGCTCGTTCTCGTGCTGGCTGCCGGAACCTACCTGGTTGTTTCACGTGGGGTGATCGGGCCGCTCGGACGGCAGATCGGAGCGATGCGCAAGCTCATCGACGGCCATCTCGACGACGACGGATCGGATGTAACCGGCAAGGACGAAATCGCGGAGATGGCACGCGCCATCCAGTCGTTCCGGGAGGCGGCCCGGTCCAACCTTCGCCTGCAGGCCGAGGCCGAGGAAAGCCGCCGCAATGGTGAAGCGGAACGCACGAGAATGCAGGCAGAGGCCGAGCAGGCCGCACAGCAGAAATTGATCCAGGCGACTTCAGGCCTTGCGACCGGCTTGCAGCGGCTCGCCGATGGCGATCTTGCCATCCGGCTCGAGGAACCCTTCTCCGCCGAGTTCGAGCAATTGCGTCACGATCTCAACAAGGCTGCCGCACAGTTGAACGATGCCATGCTCGCAGTCGCCGACAGCGCCGGCAATATCGGCATGGGCACGCGTGAAATCAGCCAGAGCGCCGATGACCTGTCGAAACGCACGGAGCAGCAGGCGGCTTCCCTGGAGGAAACAGCGGCCGCTCTCGACCAGATCACCGCCAATGTCAGCAATTCCTCCCGCCGGACGGAGGACGCCCGCGACGTAGCGGGCGAAGCAAAGACCAGCGCAACGCAGTCTGCCGTCGTCGTGGCGAATGCCGTCGAGGCGATGCGGCGGATCGAAGAATCATCCAACCAGATTTCGAGCATCATCGGTGTGATCGACGAGATCGCCTTCCAGACCAACCTTCTCGCCCTGAACGCCGGCGTCGAGGCGGCAAGGGCGGGCGAAGCCGGCAAGGGTTTTGCCGTCGTGGCGCAGGAAGTACGCGAGCTTGCGCAGCGTTCGGCAAAAGCCGCCAAGGAGATCAAGGAGCTGATTCGCAGCTCCAGCTCCGAAGTCGAGAGCGGCGTGCGGCTGGTACGCGACACCGGCGAGGCGCTCAAGACCATCGAAGCGCACGTCATCACCATCAACGAACATATGGCGGCCATCGCCACCTCGGCGCGGGAACAGTCGGTCGGGTTGGCCGAGGTCAATACCGCCGTCAACCAGATGGATCAGGTGACGCAACGCAACGCCGCCATGGTCGAGGAGGCGAATGCCGCTTCGGCGACGCTTGCCCAGGAGGGTACGAATCTTCGAACCCTGATCGGGAGATTCCAGCTTTCCGGCGAAACCCGTGCCGCAGCCCAGCCCGAGGCGCGGCGGACGTCGCCCCGCGCCGTCACGACCCAACAGCACGTGAACACCGGAAGCCGACCGCCTGCGAGACGATCGGCCGGGTATGCGGTGCAGGGCAACGCGGCCTTGCCCGCTGAAGGCTGGGCCGAGTTCTGACCCAGAGCGTTTCCGCCTCAAACGGAGCCACGGAAGACCGGTTCGCAGTTTTCCTGGAAAGGCTCTGGCCGCGATGAGCCCGGCGCCGCCTGATCAGGCGGCCAGCCGGGCCTTTAATTCGCGACGACGGCGGTGCAGGACCGGTTCGGTGTAGCCGTTCGGCTGCTCGCGGCCCTTGAGCACCAGTTCAAGCGCTGCCTGGAAGGCAATGGAGCCGTCGAAATCGCCGGCCATCGCGACATATTGCGGATCATCAGCGTTCTGGCCGTCGACGACGGCGGCCATGCGCTTCATGGTCTCGACCACCTGGGCCTCGGTGACGACACCGTGATGCAGCCAGTTGGCCATGTGCTGCGCGGAAATGCGCAGGGTGGCACGATCTTCCATCAGGCCGACATTGTTGATGTCGGGCACCTTGGAGCAACCGACGCCCTGGTCGACCCAGCGCACGACGTAGCCGAGGATGCCTTGCGCATTGTTGTCGAGCTCGCGCTGGATTTCCTCTGGCGTCCAGTTCGGACGGGTCGCGACCGGAACCGACAGGATATCGCCGAGTTTCGCCCGTGCTCGGCTTTTCAGCCCGGCCTGGACGTCGGCGACATTGACCCGGTGGTAGTGGGTGGCGTGCAGCGTCGCCGCGGTCGGCGACGGGACCCAGGCGGTGTTGGCACCCGCCTTCGGATGCGCGATCTTCTGCTCCAGCATCGCCGCCATCAGGTCGGGCATCGCCCACATGCCCTTGCCGATCTGCGCGTGACCGGAAAGGCCGCATTCAAGGCCGATGTCGACGTTCCAGTTTTCGTAGGCCGCGATCCATGCCGCCTGCTTCATGTCGCCCTTGCGGATCATCGGACCCGCTTCCATCGAGGTGTGGATCTCGTCGCCGGTGCGGTCGAGGAAACCAGTGTTGATGAAGACGACGCGCTCGCGCGCAGCGCGGATGCACTCCTTGAGGTTGACCGTCGTGCGGCGCTCCTCGTCCATGATGCCCATCTTGATGGTATTCTCGGGCATGCCCAGCGCTGTCTCGACACGCGAGAAGATCTCGCAGGCGAAGGCGACTTCTTCCGGCCCGTGCATCTTCGGCTTGACGACATACATCGAACCCTCGCGGGAGTTCATGCGGCGGCCGCCATCGCCAATGTCGTGCAGAGCGATCAGCGCGGTTGCCATCGCGTCCATGATGCCTTCCGGCACTTCATTACCGTCGCGATCAAGGATAGCCGGATTCGTCATCAGGTGGCCGACATTGCGCACAAGCATCAGCGAGCGGCCCGGCAAGGACAGCGTGCCGCCGGCGGCTGCCGTGTAGGTACGGTCGGCATTGAGGCGGCGCGTGAAGGTGCGGCCGCCCTTGGCGACTTCTTCCTCGAGATCGCCCTTCATCAGGCCGAGCCAGTTTCTGTAGACGACGACCTTGTCTTCGGCATCGACAGCGGCGACCGAATCTTCGCAGTCCATGATCGTGGTGATCGCGGATTCGAGAATGACGTCGGAAATATGGGCCGGATCATCCTTGCCGATCGGTGTCGTGGCATCGAGAACGACGACGGCATGCAGATTGTTGTGCCGGAGAACGACCTGCGACGGCGCGTCAGCCGAACCGGCATAGCCGGCAAACTGCGCGGAGTTGCGAAGTGTCGTCTTGGCTCCGCCAGCAAGCGTTACCGAGAGGCTGCCGGACGCGACCGTCAGGGATGAAACACTCTTCCAGCTGCCGCTTTCCAGCGGCGCGCTCGCGTCGAGGAAGTCGCGCGCCCAGGCGATGACCTTGGCACCGCGCTTGGGATTGTAGCCGCGTCCCTTTTCGGCACCGCCTTCATCGGAAATCGCATCTGTCCCGTAAAGCGCGTCATAGAGCGAGCCCCAGCGTGCGTTGGCGGCGTTGAGCGCATAGCGCGCGTTCATCACGGGAACGACGAGCTGCGGACCGGCGATCGTCGCGATCTCCGGATCGACATTATCAGTCGAAACGGAAAACTCGGGACCTTCCGGAAGAAGGTAGCCGATTTCCTTCAGAAAGCCCTGATAGGCTTCGAGGTCGTGCGGAGCGCCATTGTCGCGATACCAGGCGTCGATCTTCGCCTGCAGGTCGTCGCGCTTGGCAAGCAAGGCGCGGTTCTTCGGAGCGAGATCATGGACGATCTCCGACAGCGCGGCAAAAAACCGCTCGGCATCGACGCCGGTGCCCGGCATCGCCTCATCAACCAGAAAGCCATGCAGACCTGCATCGATCTTCAATCCAAACTTCTCAATGCGGTCCATATTCTAAACTCCTTGAAACAGGCCACTCGCGCGCGTGAAAGGCCGGCAGTTTCTCACCAATTCATTCCCTGTCAATTCAGCAAGGATGCGAAGAATTGTTTCCAAAATGGAAAAGATCATCCATGGGCGATGCGTGGCCGGCCACTCGCCGACGCGATGAAGCGGGCCTCGACCAGCTTGCGGCTTCCTTCGACCTCGGGGGCATCGATCTCTTCCCGCAGCATCGAGGCCGGCTCGTCGGCACCGTTGGTGCGCGCCGCCTCGAGAGCCATCATCTCGGCGCGGCGGCGGGCCGCTGAGAAGGCCTGGTCCTGATCGAGGAAACGCTCGCTCACCCCCGCCCCGTTGACGATGAAGATGCCCTCTTCCGGCGTGGTGACGAACACGGTGACAGATGCCCGTACCTGCCCGACGACCGCGCCGACAGCATTGGCGACATCAGCCTCTGCAGGGATGGCCGGCTCGGTGCCGAGCATGTCGGCAATGGCGGGATAATAGACCGGAGCCGAGGCCCCCAAACCGACGAGCGGGCGATCGAGACCGATCGAAAACCGCACGATGCCGGGTGCACGCGTCAACGCACGGTCGACCGCCTGCGAGACCGCCGGGTCGATCGCCCCTGCGCCGTCTTCGCCGAGACAGGCCTGCAGGATGACTTCGGAGGATTGGCGCGTGACGCGATCGACGATCATCTCGGCCATTTTCTCGGCGGACGCAGCAATCGGCTGACCGGAGCCATCGCGGGTGCGCGCCGCCAGTTCGATGCCGAGACGGGCAGCCTCAGTGCTCCATTGCGACTGCCCGCCGAGCACATGCATGGCGTCGGACGGCGTCAGCCCGCAGATATGCACCAGGCCCCGCGCCACCAGCCGGTCCAGCGTTGCCCGCTGCGGCGTGGAGGTCAGCAGGTTTTCGAGCGAGATCGGCACAGCGCCGATGCGCTCGTAGAGCGCCTGCTCCTGCGGCTGCAGGCCGCTCGCCAGATGATCGGGCAGACCGGTGCGAACCGCCAGACGGCCGTTGTTGCGGCCGGCATGTTGCGCCCGCAGCTGCTTTTCCAACACGGAGAGCACCGCATCGCCATGCAGCGCCGCCGCAAGACTGAGGGGCATCAGTCGCCTCGGGCCAAGATCGATCTTCGCCTTCAGTCCACGATCATTAATGCGAACTTCCGAATCGCCGCCGAGGCCATAAGTGCGCATCGCGACCGCTTCGACCATGGTGCGGAAACCCCCGACCACCGCACCTTCGGCATCGAGCCGCGGGCGACCGCGGTCGAGCACCGCGACATCCGTCGTCGTGCCGCCGATATCCGAGACGACGGCATTGTCGAGGCCGGTCAGGTGCCGCGCCCCCACGAGGCTTGCGGCTGGGCCGGAGAGGATCGTTTCGATCGGCCGGAGCCTCGCTTCCTCGGCGGAGATCAGGGCGCCATCGCCGCGAACCACCATCATAGGCACATCGATGCCGCGGGACTTCAAGAACCCCTCGCAGGAGCCGATCAGCCGATCGATCATCGACACGAGCCGGGCGTTCAAAAGCGTCGTCAGCGCCCGGCGCGGACCGCCGAGCCTGGACGAGAGTTCGTGGCTGCAGGTGACCGGCAGATGCGAGACTTCGCGGATGCGATCGCGCACCCGCTTTTCGTGATCCGGATTGCGCACGGCGAAATAGCCGGCGATCGCAAAGGAGGAAACCTGATCAGCCAGAACCGGCAGAGCTTCGTCCAGTGCGGTCATGTCGAGCGGCGCCTCGCCGCCGTGAACGTTATGACCGCCCGGCAGGAAGATCACCGGATCGGAACCGAGCGCATCCTGCAGCCCGTCGCGCTTGAGATCCTCAGGACCAAAGCCGATCATCACCAGGCCGGCACGGCCGCCCTGGCCTTCGACCAGCGCGTTGGTGGCAAGCGTGGTCGACAGGGACACAAGGCTGATCGCCGAAGCAGGAACCCCGGCCTTCTCCAAGACCTGTTCGACCGCGCCGGAAATCCCGACGGCCAGATCGTGACGGGTCGTGAGCGCTTTTGCCTTGGCGACGACACCCGCCGTTTCGCTGAAGAGAACGGCGTCGGTGTAGGTTCCACCGGTATCGATGCCGAGAAGAAAATGGGACGTCAATTCAAGCCAGTCCAGTGTTTCGGCCCGGGGCAGCCCCGGGTTCATTGGGGATCGATCCGGTGATATGACATATTGAAAGAGAAGGCCATCGTGTCGCGGACATTCGCAGTCAGCAGAGCGACATGATGCGCAAGGGGGTGCAGAATGACGTTTTCCAGAGCCTCGGCAGTCGCCGGCATTCTTGCGGCAGGTTTGCTCTTTGCCCAGCCGGGCGGCGCACAGGACGCCGAGGAAGAGGAATACAAGCCGCAACTGCCCGACGTCTCGATCTACAAGGCGATGCTCGACGCCAACAAGCAGACCGGGTGGATCCAGTTTCGCAACTACGACGACCGGCAGCTGATCTATTTTACCGCATTGCAGACAATGCATTGCCGGCTATCGGAAATCCGCTACTCGATCAACTCGGACGCGCTCGACAAGCGCTTCCCCCTGGCGAAATGCAATCCGCAGATCCCCTTCAACCTGCCCGCCGACGAAACGGCCGAGTATGTCTACATCTCGCTGCCCGCAAACGAGGCCAAGACACTGACGATCCAGGCGGTGTGGGACGACGGTGCCGGCAGCGAGATCGTCGTCTACAAACCCTGCGACAATGTCGGGGATGCGACCTGCGCCGCGATCAAGACCATCAAGAAACCATCGAAGCTACTGCCGCAGCCGATGCCGGCCGATTCGCCGGTGCGTGGCGTGCAATCGCCCATTCCCGGCAAGACCTTCAGCGAGCCGAAACCCGCATCGGCAAGCCGCCCCGCGGTTGAGTAGTCAGCCTCTGCACCGGCCAAGGCTGCGTCTCATCGGTGACGTCGAAGCGGAACCGATGCATCAGGACGGCAAGCGCGATCACCGCCTCCTGCAGCGCGAAGGTCGCGCCGATGCAGATGCGCGGCCCCGCCCCGAAAGGCAGATACTGAAAGCGATGCAGCTTCTCGCGATTTTCCGGCAGGAAGCGCTCGGGCATGAAGGCGCGCGGCCGATCCCAGTAAAGCACGTGCCGATGCAACGTCCACGGCATCACCAGAACGGCAATACCCTTGGGTATCCTAACGCGCTCGCCCGTCGGCGACGTCCACTCGTCCTCCTCGATGGCGGCACGATTGATCGACGGCGCCGGCGGGTAGAGGCGCATCGCCTCCTCGAAGGCGGCCAGCACATGCGGCATCAGGTTCAGCCATTCGACCGGTTCGGCGCCGGTCGTCAGCACGCCGTCGATCTCCGCTTCCATCGTCTCGCGGAACGCCGGTGTGTTGGCGACGCAATAGAGCGTCCAGGCCAGCGCCCGGGCGGTGGTCTCATGCCCCGCGCCGATGAAGGTGAGGATATTGTCCTCGATCTCCTGCGTCGAAAGACCGTTCGCACCCTCCGTCTGCAGCAGCAAGGTGAGGAAATCGTTGGGCGTGCCGGCGGGATCCGCCGCCATGCGCTGCCGCCTCATCGCCATCGTTTTCGAAACGATCGTGCGGAACCGGTTCAGGACCTTCTTGCCGCCGATGCGGGTCAGCCGCGGCAGCCATTCGGGCGCCAGCAGCACGTCCATCGGGTCGACGCGGCCCATGCGATGCAGCAGTTCTTCGACACTGGCGACGAACCCTTCCCTCTCCACAGCAACCTCGCCGGAGAACAACGTCTCCGCCAGGATGTCGAAGGTCAATTCCGTCATGTCGCTCGCGACATTGGTGATGAACGGCTTCACCTTTGCCGGGGCGTAGCGCTCGACGAACTCTTCCGATCGGCGCAGCATCTGCCCGGCAAATCCCTTGGCATGGCGCGGGGTGAACACCGGTGCAATGGCCTTGCGCGACCGTTTCCAGATCTCGCCTTCGGCGGTCAGCAGGCCGTCGCGCAGGATCGGGCGCAGGATCAGCCGCCGGACCTTCGACATCTCATAGTTGCTGACGTTTTCGACCAGGATATAGCGGATGAGGCCGGGATCGTTGACGATCAGGGTGCGCTGCGTGATGAACTTGGTCTCGATCCACGGCAGCGTGTAGGACGGCTCGCCCCAGAGTTCGAGCGGATTGCGCAGAACGGTCCTGATGATCTTCAGGTAGGACGGCACGCCGACCCGAGGAATGGGAGCCGGTGGTTCGAAGGGCTCCGGACGCATGTCCATAGTGATAGGCCTTTCTCGATTGCGCCAGGATTTCAGGTTTTTACGGCGCAATCAAGGAAAGTGCTTCACGTGAATCACAACAGGCCTTCAAGCTCCACGAGCTTGTCGTTGACCAGCCAGCCGTAATAGTTTTCCTCCGGCCACTGGGTCTCGCCGCTCTGGCTCCTCGCGGCAAGCGCTGCCGCGCGGCTATCAGGATTGCCGACATTGTAGAGCGTGGCGGTGACGCCCGGGTTGCCGGAAATATCGACGCCGGCCACGGACTTGTAGACGTCGATCGAGTGGCGGATCGAAGCGGCCATATAGGCGAGCGACACGTCCGGATCCATGATCGCCTCATAGACCCCGGCGGCGTTGTTCTCGTCGAGCCGCTCATAACCCGAGGTCTTCGATACGATATCGGTCAGCATCAGTGCCGTCAGCGGATTGATCTGGCCGAGGCCGAAGGTCTGGCCGGCAAAGAACGGCTGGAAGAAGACCGCACTGAAGCGGTTGTTCGGAAACGACTTGCCACCGACGGACTTGCCGCGGAACTCGCTGTCCCAGACCCGCTCGCGGCAGCTCCACAACGAATAGGAGCTCTTCTTTCCCGTGCAGTCGGCAAACTGCGGACGGGCGACGAACTCAGCGACCGTCTCGCCGTCATAGCCGAACTGGAAGCTGTTGCCGGCATAGGCGGCCGCCTTGACATAGTAGGATTGCAGCCGGTCGTAGGCATCGACATTGTAGGTGTGCTCGCCGACAATGGCGCCGATCATGTGGATCGGTGCGATGCCATAGGCGCGTGACGTCGACTTGATCTTGCTGATCAGCTGCCGGTCACTGGCCAGCAGATCCCGCACTTTCTCGTATTTGGCGTCGAAGGAGGTGCGGCCCGCCTTGGTGCGGCGAACGGATGCGCCCGGGATGCCGGGTTGTTCGACGTTCCGGTTGCCCGGCGGAACAACATTGGCTGCCATCGTCTGGGCTGCGGTCAGGCAAAACGTGGCGATAGCGAGCATGCAGGCGGTAAAACGCACGATCTCTTCTTCCTATGAACGGTGGAGACGCCATATCCGGCGGCGCGGCTCCTACGACAGGATCATGTCGGAATCATGCCTCCCGCCACAATCGTTTGCGGCTTCCGTGTTAGAAAAAATGAAGGCACCTGTCGAGAGACAGGCGCCTTGCATCTTAAGAGTTGCCGGAAGGCAAGGTGTTGCCACAACCTATACGTTACAGGATGTAACGCGACAGGTCGGTGTTGGCGGCGAGATCGCCGACATGCTTGCGCACATATTCGGCATCGATCGTGATCGCATGGCCGGCGCTGTCCGGCGCATTGAACGAGATTTCGTCCAGCACACGCTCCATCACCGTCTGCAGGCGCCGGGCGCCGATGTTCTCGACGCTCGAGTTGAGCTGGACTGCCACATCGGCAAGCGCATCGATCGCATCGTCGGTGAAGTCGAGCTTCACCTCTTCCGTCTCAAGCAGCGCCTTGTACTGGCGGATGAGGCTTGCCTCGGTCTCCGTCAGGATGCGGCGGAAGTCTTCCTTGGTCAGGGCGCGCAGTTCGACGCGGATCGGCAGTCGGCCCTGCAATTCGGGCAGAAGATCGGAAGGTTTCGACACATGGAACGCGCCCGAAGCGATGAAGAGAATGTGATCGGTCTTCACCGGTCCGTACTTGGTCGCAACCGTCGTGCCTTCGACCAGCGGCAACAGATCGCGCTGAACGCCTTCGCGCGACACGCCGGCGCCCATGCCGCCTTCACGCGATGCGATCTTGTCGATCTCGTCGAGGAAGACGATGCCGTCGTCCTCGACCGCCCTCACCGCCTCGCGCTGGATCTGCTCGTTGTCGAGCAGCTTGTCGGACTCGTCGTTGACGAGCACCTCATAGGAAGCCTTGACCGTCGTCTTGACCTTCTTGGTGCGTGCGCCCATCGCCTTGCCGAACATTTCCGACAGATTGAGTACACCGATATTGGCGCCCGGCATGCCCGGAATTTCGAAGCCGCCCGGCGCGCCGGTCTCGGCGATATCGACCTCGATCTCCTTGTCGTCCAGCTCGTTGGCGCGCAGCTTCTTGCGGAAGGAATCGCGCGTTGCCGGTGACGCCGTGGCGCCGACCAGCGCATCGAGCACACGTTCCTCGGCGTTCTGATGGGCCTTTGCCTTGACCTCCGCCCGGCGCTTTTCGCGCACGAGACCGATGCCGACCTCGACGAGGTCGCGGATGATCTGTTCGACATCACGGCCGACATAACCGACTTCGGTGAACTTGGTCGCTTCGACCTTGACGAAGGGCGCGCCGGCAAGCTTCGCCAGGCGGCGGGAGATTTCCGTCTTGCCGACACCGGTCGGCCCGATCATCAGGATGTTCTTCGGCATGACCTCGTCACGCAGCTCGTCGCCGAGCTGCTGGCGCCGCCACCGGTTGCGAAGCGCAATCGCCACCGCGCGCTTGGCGTCGTTCTGGCCGATGATGAAACGGTCGAGTTCCGACACAATTTCTCTGGGTGAAAAAGTACTCATGTAATCCTCTCAAATTCGGTCCGCGTCAGCTCCATCAGGAGCGTGCGGCCGGACGCATCTATCCATTCGCCAAAGGGCACGAAGCCCGCTTTCGCATAGGCCCTGACGGCCCTTCTGTTGCCGGCATCGGGGTCGATCACGATCCGTGGTGCGCCGGCGGCAAAAAGCGTCTGCGCAAAGGCCCGTAAGGCCAGCGACGCCACGCCTTTTCCGGTCATCTCCGGCGGGCCGATGAAGATATCGATGCCGGGAACATCGCCGGGCAGATCCTTCGCCCACGGCTCTTCGTCATATTCGGACGGTGTCCAGGACTGGATGTAGCCCACTGGCTCGCCGGCGACGTGGAAGATGAAGCCATCCACCTCGCCCGTGGCGCAGCCGTCGCGGATCAACACGACTTCCTTGTCCGGATCACCCCACCATTGCCGCACATGCGGCTCACTCAGCCAGGCATGCAGCATCGGCAGGTGGCCATCTGCCACCCGTTCGAAGCTGACATGGGCCTGGTCAGTTGGCATCCAGCGTCTCCACCACGATATTGTGGTTGGTATAGACGCAGATGTCGCCTGCGATTTCGAGCGCGCGGCGGGCAACTTCCTCGGCCGACTTGTTGCTGTCCATCAGGGCGCGGGCCGCAGCGAAGGCATAGTTGCCGCCCGAGCCGATGGCGATCGTTCCGTGTTCCGGCTCCAGCACGTCGCCATTGCCGGTGATCGCCAGCGTGATCGACTTGTCGGCCACCAGCATCATCGCTTCAAGATTGCGCAGATACTTGTTGGTGCGCCAGTCCTTGGCAAGTTCCACCGCCGCGCGCATTAACTGGTCCGGGTATTGCTCGAGCTTGGCTTCGAGCCGCTCCAGAAGCGTGAAGGCATCGGCAGTCGCCCCGGCAAAGCCGGCGATCACATCGCCCTTGGCCAGCCGCCGCACCTTGCGGGCATTGCTCTTCATCACCGTCTGGCCAAGGCTGACCTGGCCGTCGCCGGCCATCACCACCTTGCCGTCCTTGCGCACCGTGATGATGGTGGTCGCGTGCATCGTTCCGTAGGGATTGTGTTCACTCATTGAAGATACCTGTCGGCCCCAGAACCAGGGGCGTTGGGGGCTCGAACGAGCCTGGTTGCTTGAAGCCTATGTAAGTGCGGCTTACGCGATTGCAAATCCGCCGCCAGCCCTGCCGTTCACCGTAAATTGGGCACCTCCCCTAAACGCTCGAATCTCGCCCACGCTTCTGGATATTTTCCGCCTCCCCTGATAAGGAGCGGCTCCAGCGCATACAGGAGAGCCTGATGGCAGAAGCCACGTCCAGCCGCACCGGCCAAGTTTCGCGAAAGACCAATGAAACGGCCGTGTCCGTATCCGTCAACATTGATGGAACCGGAAGCTCGAAGATTGCGACCGGAGTCGGCTTCTTCGACCACATGCTGGACCAGCTTTCCCGACATTCGCTGATCGACATGGAGATCAAGACCGACGGCGACCTCCATGTCGACGATCACCACACGATCGAAGACACCGGCATCGCCATCGGCCAGGCCATTGCCAAGGCGCTTGGCGACCGGCGCGGCATTGCCCGTTACGCCTCGCTCGACCTTGCGATGGACGAAACGATGACGCGGGCAGCAGTCGACGTGTCCGGCCGGCCGTTCCTTGTCTGGAACGTCACCTTCACGTCGCCGAAGATCGGCACCTTCGACACCGAGCTGGTGCGCGAATTCTTCCAGGCACTCGCCCAGAACGCCGGCATCACGCTGCATATCCAGAACATCTACGGCGCCAACAACCATCATATCGCCGAGACCTGCTTCAAGTCCGTCGCCCGCGTGCTTCGCACGGCAACCGAAATCGATCCGCGCCAGGCCGGCCGCGTTCCCTCGACCAAGGGTACGCTTGCCTGAGCGGTCATTATCTGGCTGATGACCATGGCCTCTTACATGATCCTGACCCCGCCGGGCGCCCGCGCCGACGATGACCGGGCGCGTTTCGTCGCCGACGGCTTCTCCTGGGGCGCCTTTCTGTTTCCGGCGCTCTGGCTTTTTGCCCAGCGCATGTGGCTCACCGGAATCTTAGTTGCTGTTCTGCAAATTTTGTTAATTTCTCTGTCTGCGATCGGTGGCGGCCTGCTGACAGCGCTTCTGTTGCATCTGGCGCTCGCACTAGTGGTTTCCCTGGAGGGCCCTGTCTTCATCGTCCGCCGGCTGATCGCGCGCGACTGGACGCTGCGCTCCATCGTCCCGGCACGTGATCTCGAGACGGCCGAGGAAATCTACTTCGCAAACGTGGCCCCAGCCGACCGAAAGGCGATGGAGCGGCCAGCTGTCGACTGGCCAAGGCAAGCGCAGGCGAACACCGGCCCGGGTCTTGGGCTTTTTGAATCCTACGGAGAACGCTGATGCGCGTCGCCATTATCGACTACGGATCGGGCAACCTGCGCTCGGCAACGAAGGCGTTTGAACGAGCGGCGCGGGAAGCCGGCATCGACGCCGAGATCGACCTGACCGACAGGCCGGACCGGGTGGCGACAGCCGACCGCATCGTGCTTCCGGGCGTCGGCGCCTATGCCGATTGTCGTCGTGGCCTTGCGGCCGTCGACGGCATGGAGCAGGCGCTGACCGAGGTTGTCGAACAGGCCGGCCGGCCGTTTCTCGGCATCTGCGTCGGCATGCAACTGATGTCGTCACGCGGCCTGGAAAAGACCACGACCCATGGCTTTGGCTGGATCCCCGGCGACGTCGTCGAAATGAAGCCGGCGGACGCGTCCTTAAAAATCCCGCAGATCGGCTGGAACACGCTGCGGCTCACCCGCCAGCATCCGCTGTTTGACGGCATCCGCACCGGTGACGACGGCCTGCACGCCTATTTCGTGCACTCCTATCATCTGGCCGCGGAAAACGCCGGCGATGTCGTCGCCGAAGCCGATTACGGTGGCACTGTCACTGCCTTCGTCGCCAATGGCAACAAGGCCGGCTCGCAGTTCCATCCGGAAAAAAGCCAGGCACTCGGCCTTGCTCTCATCTCGAATTTCCTGCGTTGGAAGCCCTGAAGGCTTCGGCGACCTCTGATCGGATAGATACATGATCCTTTTCCCCGCTATCGACCTGAAAGACGGGCAATGCGTGCGCCTGAAGCTCGGCGACATGGAGCAGGCAACGGTCTACAACCCGGATCCGGGCGCCCAGGCGCGCACCTTCGAGGAGCAGGGTTTCGAGTGGCTGCATGTGGTCGATCTCAACGGCGCCTTTGCCGGCGAGACCGTCAATGGTGCAGCCGTCGATGCGATCCTGAAGTCGACCAAAAACCCGGTGCAGCTCGGCGGCGGCATCCGCACGCTGGATCATATCGAGAACTGGCTGTCGCGCGGGCTTGCCCGCGTCATCCTCGGCACCGTCGCGGTGCGCGACCCGGCGCTCGTCATCGAAGCCTGCCGCAAATTTCCAGGCAAGGTCGCCGTCGGCATCGACGCCAAGGGCGGCAAGGTCGCGGTCGAGGGCTGGGCGGAAGCGTCGGAACTTGGCGTGATCGAGCTTGCGAAGAAATTCGAGGGCGCCGGCGTTTCGGCGATCATCTATACCGACATCGATCGCGACGGCATTCTCACGGGGATCAACTGGCCTTCGACGCTGGAGCTTGCCGACGCCGTTTCGATCCCGGTGATCGCTTCGGGCGGTCTCGCCTCAATGGACGATATCCGGCGCATGATTGCCCCGGATGCGGCAAAGCTCGAAGGCGCCATCTCCGGCCGTGCGCTCTATGATGGCCGTATCGACCCGCAGGAAGCTCTGGCGCTGATCCGCGCCACGAGAAAGGCATGAGCCGATGACCCTCAAAGCCCGCGTTATCCCCTGCCTCGACGTCAAGGACGGTCGTGTGGTCAAGGGCGTCAATTTCGTCGACCTGATCGATGCCGGTGATCCGGTGGAGGCAGCCCGCGCCTATGATGCCGCCGGAGCGGACGAGCTCTGCTTCCTCGACATCACCGCCTCCTCGGACAATCGCGAAACCATCTTCGATGTGGTGGCGCGCACGGCGGAACAATGTTTCATGCCGCTGACCGTCGGCGGTGGCGTGCGCCAGGTGGCGGATATCCGCAAGCTGCTGCTCGCAGGCGCCGACAAGGTGTCGATCAATACGGCCGCAGTGAAGAACCCGGAATTCGTCGCCGAAGCCGCCGACAAGTTCGGCAATCAGTGCATCGTCGTTGCGATCGATGCCAAGAAAGTCTCGAAGGACGGCGAAGAGAACCGCTGGGAGATCTTCACCCATGGCGGCCGCCAGACCACCGGCATCGACGCGGTCGACTTTGCCCGGCGCGTCGTCGATCTCGGCGCCGGCGAAATCCTGTTGACCTCGATGGACCGCGACGGAACGAAGAGTGGCTACGACATCGCGCTGACCCGGGCGGTCGCCGATGCGGTGCGCGCACCTGTTATCGCGTCCGGCGGCGTAGGTACGCTTGATCACATGGTTGCCGGCATCCGCGACGGCCATGCGACAGCGGTTCTGGCCGCATCGATCTTCCACTTCGGTACCTATAGCATTGGCGAAACCAAGCGCTATATGGCCGAACATGGCATCGCCATGCGTCTCGATTGAGTTTTCAGGGTTTCGTTATGAGTGATTTTTCCCTTTCCGACCTCGAGACCATCGTCGCCGAACGCGCCAAGGCGTCGCCGGACGAATCCTGGACGGCAAAGCTGGTCGCACACGGCCAGCAGAAGGCGGCCAAGAAGCTGGGCGAGGAAGCGGTCGAAACCGTGATCGCTGCGATCCGTAACGACCGTCAGAATCTCGTCGATGAGAGCGCCGATCTCATCTATCATCTGATGGTCGTATTGAAAATTGCAGACATTCCGTTGCAGGATGTGCTTGACGAACTTGCACGGCGGACAAGCCAATCCGGTCTGCAGGAAAAGGCTAATCGGCAGGATTCATGACCCTAGCTGCGCAAGACATCGAAACGGCCGACCTCCCGGACAATCTCCAGAAACGGGACTATTCGCCCTATCACCTGTTTTCTGCCGAAGAGTGGTCGCGCTTTCGCGCGGATACGCCGCTGACGCTGACCGCAGACGAAGTGCAGCGGCTGCGCTCGCTGAACGACCCGGTGGACCTCGGCGAAGTCAGGCAGATCTACCTGTCGCTGTCGCGGCTTCTTTCCGCTCACGTCGAATCGTCCCAGCTTCTGTTCGAGCAGCGCAAGCGTTTCCTCAGCATGTCCGGCGAGACGAAGACGCCCTTCGTCATCGGCATTGCCGGATCGGTCGCCGTCGGCAAATCGACCGCGGCGCGTATCCTTGCCCAGCTCCTGTCGCGCTGGCCGTCGAGCCCGAAGGTCGATCTGGTGACGACGGACGGCTTCCTCTATCCCAACGCGCTCCTGCAGCGCGAAAACATGATGGATCGCAAGGGCTTCCCGGAAAGCTACGACCTCGGCGCGCTTTTGCGGTTCCTGTCGGCGATCAAGGCCGGCCAGCCGAATGTCAAGGCGCCGAGCTATTCGCACATGACCTATGACGTGCTGCCGGATCAGTTCACGATCATCGACCGGCCCGACATTCTGATCTTCGAAGGCATCAACGTCCTGCAGTCGCGCAACCTGCCAGCCGACGGCAAGATCGTGCCGATGGTGTCGGACTTCTTCGATTTCTCGATCTATATCGACGCCGAGGAGAGCCTGATCCACAGCTGGTACGTCAACCGCTTCATGCGGCTCAGGGAAACAGCCTTCAAGAACCCGGAATCCTACTTCCACCGCTACGCGACCATCAGCGAAGACGCGGCGCGTGCGATCGCCGAAGGGCTGTGGCACAACATCAACCTGAAGAACCTGCACCAGAACATTCTGCCGACGCGGCCGCGTGCCGACCTCATCCTGCAGAAGGGCCCCAACCACCTCACCGAGAAGGTGGCGTTGCGCAAGCTTTGAGCGCTCTTTGCCGGTCGCTCAAGGCCGAAGGTCTCAGTCAGCCACCTTGAGGCGCATTCCAGAACGCGTCTTCATATCACGGCTCAAGGATTGACCCGGCGCAGCGTCAGATTGAGCCGGCCGCCGTTCTTGAGCAGCGTCGATGTATTCGGATAGATCCGGTCGACGCCGTGGAAAGCCAGGCGCCCCTCGCCGCCGAGCACGACGATATCGCCGCTTTCGAGCCTGAAGGACACCGTCTGGCCGCCTCGCCCGCTGCCGCCGACCCGAAACAGGCAGCTATCGCCAAGAGAAATCGAGACGACAGCCGTTTCCAGATCGCGCTCGTCCCGGTCCTGGTGCAGGCCCATGCGGGCCTCTTCGGAATAGAAATTCACCAGGCAGGCTTCCGGCTGCTTGTCGCTGGCCGAAACCGCATTCCAGATTTCAAGAAGAACCTCCGGCATCGGCGGCCACGGCCTGCCCGTTCCGGGATGTTGCGGCTGATAGCGATAGCCTTTCTCGCGGTCGGTCACCCAGCCGAGCGGCCCGCAATTGGTCATGCGCACCGACATCGGCTTGCCGGTCTTCGGCATTTCCGGCACGAACAATGGCGCTTCGAGCACCACACCCCGGATAGCTTCGACGATCTGCTCCTGGCGGGCGCGATCGAGAAAGCCCGGGATGTGTTTTATCCCTTTCGGGAGAACCAGCATGAGGTTGCCCTCACTCCTCAAGCCCGAGCAGCTTTGGCGGAACGCCGTAGCGCTCAGACCAGCCGGCATAGGCGACATCTGTCGGACCGACGACGTGATCCACCAGGTTCCAGCGACCGCCCTGGAAGCTGACGAGTGCGAACACCGTCAAACCATCCATCATGTCGGCTTCATCGCGAAAGCCGGTCTCCGCGAGATCAATGGCGCCGCCGCCGGGACGTTGCGGCTCGACCTGCACAAAGGCCCAGTTCGGCGCCGCCCGTATCGTGGCGACGACAAATTCGACCGAACCGCGCATCTCTGCCTCGACGGCAGGCCGCAAGGCATCAAGGATCGCCGCACGCTCCGAACTGCCCTTGGCCGGCTCACGCAGCGTTTGCGCGGTGCCGGCGGAGGCAAGCCCAAGACCTGCCACCACCAGAACGACGCTCGAAAAAGCACGCATCGACAAGGCTGTCACGCGGCATCCAGATCCGGAATGCGCAGCACCTGGCCGGGGTAGATCTTGTCGGGATGGGTCAGCATCGGCTTGTTGGCCTCGAAAATGACCGTGTGCTTGGTGCCCTTGCCCTTGCCATACTGCGCTTCGGCGATCTTCCAGAGGTTGTCGCCCTTCTTGACGGTATAGAAAACGGGGGCCTTGGCGGGCGCAGGCGCTGCACCGGTGTCAGCGACTTTTAGCTCCGAAGCTTCGACAGCGGAAACACCGAGCGTGTTGCCGACGGCGACGACCGCTTTCTCGAACGCCGTCTGATCCTTGACGACACCCTTCAGCACCACCTTGTCGTTGACGACTTCGACCTGGACGTCCTTGGTGCCGAGGTCGTGCGAAGCGAGCTCCTTCTGGACGCTGTCGGCATCAGGCGCATCGTCGTCACCGCCGATGCCCAACTTCTTGCCGGCGTTCTTGATAAAACTGAAAAGGCCCATGGATCCCTCCTTCTGCAAAAGTCCTGCGGGATAAGAGAGGGCGCTTGGCGGCAAAAGACAAGAGACCGGTGAAAAGAATCCGCAACCGCAAGTCACTCGCCGGTCGGGCGACCGCGCAACTTCTTGGTCTCGCCGCGGCCGGTCTTTTCCTTGAGCCGGCGCTCGATCGAACCGCGTGTAGGCTTGGTCTTCTTGCGCGGCGGCGGCGGCGGCTCCGCGGCCTTCAGGATCATCTCCTTCAGTCGTTCGCGGGCATCCTCGCGGTTGCGTTCCTGGCTGCGAAAGCGACTGGCCTCGATCATCAGCACGCCGTCTTTCGAGGCGCGGCGACCGGCGAGCTTCAGGGTATTGGCCTTGATGCGATCGCTGAGGGCGGGTGAGGCCTGGACGTTGAAGAACAGTTGAACAGCCGTCGATACCTTGTTGACGTTCTGCCCACCCGGTCCGCCGGCCAGCACGAATTGCTCGCTGAGTTCCCACCCGGCGATAACGATCTGCTCGTTGATGTATAAAGGGTCGCTGGCCATGATCGCTCCTTGCGCGTTCTATCGCACAGAGCGAACCGCTTGAAAACAATCAACGACAAAAAGCAAAACCCGGCCATTAAGACCGGGTTTCACGTGAATCATAGCCGGCAATGTTTATTCGGCGGCGACCTTCGTGCCGGGAGCTGCATCGCGGACGCTGCCATCGACATGGTCTTCGAACTTGGCGAAGTTGGCGATGAACATATCGACGAGGCGACGGGCCTGGGCGTCATAGGCGTTGCCGTCCGCCCAGGTCGAGCGCGGATCGAGAATGCCGTCGTCGACGCCCGGTACCGAAACGGGGACTGCGAAGCCGAAGTTCGCGTCGGTGCGCAGTTCGGCGGCGTTCAGCGAACCGTCGAGGGCTGCGGCGAGCAGAGCGCGGGTCACCTTGATCGGCATGCGGCTGCCGGCGCCATAGGCACCGCCGGTCCAGCCGGTGTTGACCAGCCAGCAGGTGACGCCGTTCTTGGCGATCAGGTCCTTCAGCAGGTTGCCGTATTCCGACGGGTGACGCGGCATGAATGGCGCGCCGAAGCAGGTCGAGAACGTGGCTTCCGGCTCGGTGACGCCCTTCTCGGTGCCGGCGACCTTGGCGGTATAGCCGGACAGGAAGTGATACATCGCCTGTTCCGGCGTCAGCTTGGCGATCGGCGGCATCACGCCGAAGGCATCGGCGGTCAGCATGATGATCGTGCGCGGCTGCGGCGCGGTGCCGGTTTCACTGGCATTCGGGATGAAATCGAGCGGATACGCGCAACGGGTGTTCTCGGTCAGCGAGCCGTCGTCGAAATCGGGAACCCGACGCTCGTCGAGAACGACGTTCTCCATGACGGTGCCAAAGCGGCGGGTCGTGGCGAAGATTTCCGGCTCGGCCGCTTCGGAAAGCCGGATGGCCTTGGCGTAGCAACCGCCTTCGAAGTTGAAGACGCCCTCATCTCCCCAGCCGTGCTCATCGTCGCCGATCAGGGTGCGGGTCGGATCGGCCGAGAGCGTGGTCTTGCCGGTGCCCGACAGCCCGAAGAAGATGGCGGTATCGCCTTCAGGACCGACATTGGCCGAGCAGTGCATCGGCATGACGCCCTTCTTCGGCAGCAGATAGTTCAGAACGGTGAACACCGACTTCTTCATCTCGCCGGCATAGGACGTGCCGCCGATCAGGATGAGGCCGTTGGCGAAATCGCAGGCAATGACCGTTTCCGTACGGCAGCCGTGGCGCTCGGGATCGGCCTTGAAGCTCGGCAGGTCGATGATCGTCAGCTTCGGCAGGAAGGAAGTCAGTGCCTCGCGCGCCGGACGGATCAGCAGGTTGCGAATGAACAGCGAATGCCAGGCAAATTCGGTGACGACACGGGTCGGCAGGGCATTGTCCTTGTCGGCGCCGCCGACGAGGTCCTGGACATAGAGTGACATACCCTTGGCATGATCAAGCATATCCTGGCGCAGCACGGCGAAATGCTCCGGCGACAGCGGCTTGTTGTTGTCCCACCAGATCTGATCGTCGGTGGAGGCATCACGAACGACGAACTTGTCCTTCGGGGAGCGACCGGTGTGCTGACCGGTGCGCGCGACGATCGCGCCATGCGCCGTCAGTTGAGCCTCGCCGCGGCGAATGGCTTCTTCGTAAAGCTCTGCGGCTTCGAGGTTGTAGCGGACCACGTCGAGATCCGTAAAGCCGAGTTTTTCCAAGCCGTTCGCTGCATTGCGAGTGCCGAGTTGCTCCATGGTCAAGCTTCCTTCGTGTTTGGCCATTGGCGTTAAATCTGGCCGGAACATACTTGCATGCTCGCTCAAAAACAAGGTGACGTCAAAAAAAGAATAATGATTTCAGTATATTAATCGATTTAAAGAAAATTATCGTTTTTTTAATCGGTTGAATCCGAGTTCCCTGCGCCATATCTGCCTCTGGGCGACAGAGTGTACGCGTGAGCGCTTTTTGGGCTTCGCCACAATTTGTTCCACCTTTATACTCAAGTAACGCACCCGTGACTCGCGGTTGCCGCGGATTCGGAAACGAAACCGGCGATCGGCCTCAAATGACGGAGTTGAACACGATGCAGACCATCGCGCTTGTCGATGATGACCGGAATATCCTGACGTCCGTATCCATCGCCCTGGAAGCCGAAGGCTACAAGGTCGAGACCTATACCGACGGCGCCTCCGCGCTCGAAGGCCTGTTGGCCCGGCCGCCGCAGCTTGCGATCTTCGACATCAAGATGCCGCGCATGGACGGCATGGAGCTGTTGCGGCGCCTGCGTCAGAAGTCGGATCTGCCGGTGATCTTCCTGACATCCAAGGACGAGGAGATCGACGAACTCTTCGGCCTGAAGATGGGTGCCGACGATTTCATCACCAAGCCGTTCTCCCAGCGCCTGCTGGTCGAGCGCGTCAAGGCGATCCTGCGCCGGGCGGCCAACCGCGAAGCGGCGGCGGCCGGCGGCACCACTGGCACCCCCAAGACGTCCGACACGCCTACGCGCTCGCTGGAGCGCGGGCAACTGGCCATGGACCAGGAGCGCCACACCTGCACGTGGAAGAACGAGCCGGTCACGCTTACGGTTACAGAGTTTCTCATTCTTCACTCTCTCGCCCAGCGCCCGGGCGTGGTGAAGAGCCGCGACGCGCTGATGGACGCCGCCTATGACGAGCAGGTCTATGTCGACGATCGCACCATCGACAGCCACATCAAGCGGCTGCGCAAGAAGTTCAAGATGGTCGACAACGACTTCGACATGATCGAGACGCTTTACGGCGTCGGCTACCGCTTCCGCGAGATGGCCTGAGGCGACACCGGGGTCTCAGCACTTGCCATCGCGTCGTTTGTGGAGCATTCAGAACCGACGCGATGGCGGGCAGGCTTTGACCCGCCGCTTGGCCTGGCCGGTGGCATCGGATCCACGAGACCGAAGACCAGAAAAAACATCGGCGGATCTGCGAAACCCGACATCCGGGTGACGCGTGGTCGCAGTCAGAAGATACGGCGGGGATACTCCCGCTGCGGGAGCGGAAAGACTTGGTGGAAGTCTTGCAAGGCGATGTCGATGAACTTGACGGACGGACATCGGCCCGCAAAGGCCGGCGCTGGGCCTATTCTTTCACGCTGATTCGCCGCCTGTTCGGCAACGCCGTCTTTTCGAGCCTGACGCGACGGATCGTCTTCTTTAATCTCGTGGCGCTCGTGGTTCTGGTCGGCGGGATCATGTATCTCAACCAGTTTCGCGAAGGGCTGATCGACGCCCGCGTCGAAAGCCTGCTGACCCAGGGCGAAATCATCGCCGGCGCCATTTCGGCGTCTGCCTCCGTCGACACCAATTCGATCACCATCGATCCTGAAAAGCTGCTGGAGCTGCAGGCCGGCCAGAGCATCACGCCGCTGCCGAGCGACGAAGACCTGGATTTTCCGATCATCCAGGAACGGGTGGCTCCGGTGCTCCGGCGCCTGATCTCGCCGACCCGCACCCGCGCGCGCCTGTTCGACGCCGATGCGGATCTGCTGCTCGATTCGCGCCACCTCTATAGCGGCGGCCAGGTGCTCCGCTTCGACCTGCCGCCCGTCGACCCCGAAGCCACCGGTATCGAGGAAAAGTTCGGAAGCTGGATCAACCGCCTGCTGCAGTCGGGCGACCTGCCGCTCTACAAGGAACCGCCGGGTGGCAACGGCTCGATCTATCCCGAAGTCATGAACGCGCTCACCGGCGTGCGTGGTGCGGTGCGCCGCGTGACCGAAAAGGGCGAGCTCATCGTCTCGGTCGCCGTGCCGGTGCAGCGGTCCCGCGCCGTTCTCGGTGTGCTGCTCTTGTCCACCCAGGCCGGCGATATCGACAAGATCGTGCATGCCGAGCGCCTCGCCATCATCCGCGTGTTCGGGGTCGCTGCCCTCGTCAACGTCATTTTGTCGCTGCTCTTGTCTTCGACCATCGCCAATCCGCTGCGGCGCCTTTCGGCCGCCGCCATCCGGGTGCGCCGCGGTGGCGCCAAGGAGCGCGAGGAAATACCTGATTTCTCGTCGCGCCAGGACGAGATCGGCAACCTCTCCGTCGCGTTGCGCGAGATGACGACCGCACTCTACGACCGGATCGCGGCGATCGAGAATTTCGCCGCCGACGTCAGCCATGAGCTGAAGAATCCGCTGACCTCGTTGCGCAGCGCAGTCGAAACCCTGCCACTTGCCCGCACCGACGAATCGAAGAAGCGGCTGATGGACGTCATCCAGCACGACGTCCGTCGCCTCGACCGCCTGATCAGCGATATCTCCGACGCCTCGCGGCTCGACGCCGAACTGGCGCGCAGCGATGCCAAGGTGGTCGACCTTGAAAGACTGCTCGGCGACCTCGTCGATATCTCCCGTCAGATTCGCAGCAAGAAGAAGCCGGTGCTGCTGGATTTCGTCATCGACCGCAAGGACAGCCCCAAGGCGCGTTTCGCCATCAACGGTTACGAATTGCGCATCGGCCAGATCATTACCAACCTGATCGAAAACGCCCGCTCCTTCGTGCCCGAACAGGGCGGCCGTATCGTCGTGCGCCTGACACGCTCCCGGTCGCGCTGCCTCGTCTATGTCGAGGATAACGGTCCCGGCATCCAGGCAGAAGACATCGACCGGATCTTTGAACGCTTCTATACCGACAGGCCGGAAGGCGAAGACTTCGGCCAGAACTCCGGCCTTGGCCTGTCGATCTCCCGGCAGATTGCCGAAGCGCATGGCGGCACGCTGAAGGCCGAAAACGTCATGGGTCCGGATGGGCAGATCGTCGGCGCCCGTTTCGTGCTTTCCCTGCCCGCCGAGCCGCACGCGTGACGCCGGGGCATAACGTTCACGGCACGGCAATGGTTCTCGGCACGACCGGTTTTCTGGTAACCGGACCCTCCGGCATCGGCAAATCAAGGCTGGCGCTCGCCTGCATTTCGGCAGCCCGCCAGATGGGACACTTTGCGGCACTGGTCGCCGACGATCGTGTCGACCTGACAATGGAAAAGGGCCGGATTATCGCCCGTTGCCCCGCGGCGATCGAAGGCCTGATAGAGATCCGCGGCGCCGGAATTGCGAAGCTCGACACGGTGCCTGCAGCGGTAATGGATTGGGCCATCCTGCCGGTGAGTGAACCATTCGATCCGCGCCTGCCGCCGGAAAACGAGCGACTTCTCATACCCGTCGGTGGCAGCCTGCCAATTGTTCGCGTTCCCATTGAAAATGGCGCACATGTGCTTGCTGCCCTGCGTGCACTGCTACCCGAAAAATTAGGATTTTAGCTATAGTTGCAGGCAACGGGGCTGGTTTTTCGGCATTTTTGGCTTGCACTTCGCCTTTTCCTTGCCAAGATGGCCGCCCCAACAGGTGGACGAAATTGCTGCATTGCGATATCTGACCATCAGTGAATTGCGCGTGCAGTCGGAGAAAAGATACCCATGATCGGACTTGTGCTTGTCACCCATGGCAAGCTGGCTGAGGAATTCCGACACGCGCTCGAGCATGTTGTCGGTCCACAAAAAGCTATCGAGACCGTTTGCATCGGCCCCGAGGACGACATGGATCAGCGTCGGCAGGATATCCTCGACGCCGTCACCAATGTCGACGAGGGCCACGGCGTCATCATTCTCACCGACATGTTCGGCGGCACGCCTTCCAATCTCGCCATCTCGGTCATGCGCAGCGGCACCGTCGAAGTCATCGCCGGCGTCAATCTGCCGATGCTGATCAAGCTCGCCGGGGTGCGCGGCGAAAGCGACATGGACAAGGCGCTCGCGGAAGCTTCCGAGGCGGGACGCAAATACATCAACGTCGCCAGCCGCGTCCTGAGTGGAAAATGATGGACCACCGCCCCGACATGTTGCTGACGCGCGAGCTCCTTATCGTCAACAAACGCGGCCTCCACGCCCGCGCTTCGGCGAAGTTCGTGCAAACGGTCGAGGCCTACGATGCCGAAATCACGGTGTCGAAGGACGGCAGCACCGTCGGCGGCACCTCCATCATGGGCCTGATGATGCTGGCCGCCAGCACCGGCTCAAGCGTTTGCGTCACCGCCAGCGGTGCGCAGGCCGAAGAAGCGCTGAATGCGCTCGACGCGCTGGTGCGCGACAAGTTCGGCGAAGAAACGTAACCGACAATATAAAGATATAAAGACTTCTTTATATCGAGGTTGCCCTGCCCCAGGATTCCTGATAGATCGGTCGCACTCTCACCGCGATGGTATGCGCGGGAGGCATAGTCGTGCCGCCGGATGGCCAGAGGGCCAGAGCGGCTTGAAGAGATCAGCCTGGAGAATTTCATGACCACCACTCAGGATTACATCGTCGCCGACATTGGTCTTGCCGATTTCGGACGCAAGGAAATTACGATCGCCGAAACCGAGATGCCGGGCCTGATGGCCTGCCGCGAAGAGTTTGGCGCCTCCAAGCCGCTGAAGGGCGCGCGGATCACCGGTTCGCTGCACATGACCATCCAGACGGCCGTGCTGATCGAGACGCTCGCGGCTCTCGGCGCTGACATCCGCTGGGCCTCGTGCAATATCTTCTCGACCCAGGACCACGCAGCCGCAGCGATCGCTGCAAGCGGCATCCCGGTCTTCGCCGTCAAGGGCGAAACGCTTGAAGAATACTGGACCTATACGGACAAGATCTTCCAGTGGACCGACGGCGGCGTCTCGAACATGATCTTGGACGACGGTGGCGACGCGACCATGTACATCCTGCTCGGCGCCCGCGCCGAAGCTGGCGAAGACGTTCTCTCCAACCCGGGTGCGGAAGAAGAAGAGATCCTGTTCGCGCAGATCAAGAAGCGCCTCCAGGCTTCGCCGGGCTGGTTCACCAAGCAGCGCGACGCCATCAAGGGCGTGACCGAGGAAACGACGACAGGCGTCAACCGTCTGTACCAGCTCCAGGCCAAGGGCCTGCTGCCGTTCCCGGCAATCAACGTCAACGATTCCGTCACCAAGTCGAAGTTCGACAACAAGTACGGCTGCAAGGAATCGCTGGTTGACGGCATCCGCCGCGGCACCGACGTGATGATGGCCGGCAAGGTCGCCGTCGTCTGCGGCTACGGCGACGTCGGCAAGGGTTCGGCTGCTTCGCTCTCGGGCGCTGGCGCCCGCGTCAAGGTGACGGAAATCGACCCGATCTGCGCGCTGCAGGCCGCCATGGACGGTTTCGAAGTCGTCCAGCTCGAAGACGTTGTTTCGTCGGCCGACATTTTCATCACGACGACCGGCAACAAGGACGTCATCCGCATGGACCACATGCGCGAAATGAAGGACATGGCGATCGTCGGCAATATCGGCCACTTCGACAATGAAATTCAGGTCTCCGCCCTGCGTAACCTGAAGTGGACGAACATCAAGCCGCAGGTCGACATGATCGAGTTCCCCAAGGGCAACCGCATGATCCTGCTGTCGGAGGGTCGCCTCTTGAACCTCGGCAACGCCACCGGCCACCCGTCCTTCGTGATGTCCGCCTCGTTCTCCAACCAGGTGCTGGCCCAGATCGAGCTCTTCACCAAGGGCGAGAACTACAAGAACGAGGTCTACGTTCTGCCGAAGGCGCTCGACGAGAAGGTTGCTCGCCTGCATCTGAACAAGCTCGGCGCCAAGCTCTCCGAGCTGTCGCAGGAACAGGCTGACTACATCGGCGTCGGCCAGCAGGGTCCGTTCAAGGCCGAACACTACCGGTACTAATCCTTACCCGGGCAATCCACAACATGTTGTGGCCGCGTTCTTGACAAGAGAGCGCGGCCTCTTTTTTGGGCGGCTCCCTTCCCGGCGATTCGTCAACGAAGTATGCTCTAACCCATTGATTCGTGATGCCGGTGCGGACCTTCGGGCATTTGCGAGTGGGATGTCTTGTCGGCAAGCGGCAAACAGACGGAGACAGACCGGGGATGCAATCAGAACTGACGCGAACCCTTGAACCGGGTATCGCCGGAACTGCGTATGGCACTACAGGGCCGGCAGCACCCTTCGGGCAGACGGGGACGGCAGCGCCATGACAACAGCACAAGAAACCTCATCGGGCGGTCGCCGCAAGGGTCCGGTACTCCTTCGCCGCCTCATGGCCTGCACGGCGCTTTTCGCCGCGACGGATGCGGTCGCCCAGGTCTCGGCGCAGAAGGCGAATATCTTCGGCTCGTCGGAGGTCATCACCTTCTCCGTCCTCATCGGCGTCATTTCCGCGGCGATGATCTCGGCAATCTGGCTGATCCGCCAGCGCGGCAATATCGAGGCTGAAAACCGCGAATTGCGGTCCGACCTTTCGGACGCCAATCAGCGCCTCTCGCGCTTCCAGGCGCTCATTGCCGACAAGAACCGTCGCATCGTCATCTGGGACGGGCTTGCCGAGCGAGCCGAACTGCTCGGCCAGTTGCCGGTAGAAACCGGTGCGCCGGCAGACGACCGCGAGTTCCTGGCGTTTGGACGCTGGATCAAGGGGAATTCTGCCAGCGAACTGGAAAAGGCGATCGACGCCCTGCGCACCCAGGCGCGCAGCTTCGATCTGGTGCTCGAAACGACGCGCAACGAAGTCCTGGAGGCACAGGGCCGCGTTTCCGGCGGACGCGCTTTCGTGCGCTTCATCGCGCTCAACAACATGCGGGCGGAACTGGCCGAACTGAAGCTTGAGCGTGATCGCCTCAACAACTCGCTGACGTCCTTCCGCACCCTGCTCGACGCGATCGACCTTCCGGTCTGGCAGCGTGGCACCGATGGGGCCCTGAGCTGGGTCAATGAGGCCTATGCCGACGCCGTGGAAGCACCCAACGTCGCTGCGGCCATCGCCGAGGGCCGTGAACTGCTGGCGACTGTGGCGCGCGAAAAGATCCGCGCCGTCTCGACCTTCGACACGCCGTTCCGCGACAAGCTTTCGACCGTGGTCAAGGGCAACCGCACATTCTTCGACGTCGTCGACGCCCGCAGCCCGGCCGGAACGACTGGCATTGCCATCGACGTCTCCGGCGTCGAGGCTGTGCGGGAAGAACTCAATCGCACGCTCAAGAGCCACGCGGAAACGCTTGATCATCTTGCGACCCCGGTCGCCATCTTCGATGGCAATCAGCGCCTGCAATTCTACAACCAGGCCTTCCAGCGTCTCTGGAACCTCGATATGGGCTTCCTCGAGCGTAAGCCTGACAATGGCGAAGTGCTCGACCGCCTGCGCTCGGGCGGACAGTTGCCCGAGCAGCTCAACTGGAAACAGTGGAAGGCGAACGCGCTTTCCGTCTACCAGGCGCTCGATACCCAATCCGACCTCTGGCACCTGCCGAACGGCCAGACGCTACGGGTATTCGCTACGGCACGGCCGCAAGGCGGCGTTACCTGGGTGTTCGAGAACCTGACCGAGAAGGTCGATCTCGAAACCCGCTACAACACGCTGGTTCAGGTCCAGGGCGAAACCATCGACCATCTCGCCGAAGGCGTTGCGGTGTTTGGTCCCGATGGCCGCATCCGGCTTTCCAACCCGGCCTTCCGCGCGATCTGGGGCATCAACGAGACCGAGGCGAAGCCGGGCACCCATATCCGCGCGATCGAGCAGGCCTGCCTCATGTCCTACGACCAGCCTGATGGCTGGAAGCGGTTCTCCCATATCATCACCAGCTTCGACGACGAACGACCCTCGAGCCGTGGCATTCTTGAACTCAGAACCGGCCTGATCCTCGACTTCGCCGTCATTCCGCTGCCGAATGCCCAGACGATGCTGACCTTCGTCAACATCACCGACAGCGTGCGGGTCGAGCGCGCCTTGACCGAAAAGAACGATGCGCTGCGCAAGGCGGATGCGCTGAAGAACGACTTCGTTCATCACGTGTCCTACGAGCTGCGCTCGCCGCTGACCAACATCATCGGCTTTTCCGACCTTTTGAAGACGCCGGCTTTTGGCGACCTCAACGATCGTCAGGCGGAATATGTCGACCATATCGCCACGTCCTCGTCGCTGCTTTTGACCATCGTCAACGACATTCTCGACCTCGCCACCGTCGATGCCGGCATCGTCGAGCTCGACATGTCGGAGATCAATCTCACCGATTTCCTCGACGACATCACCCATCAGATGGCCGACCGGCTGGTCGAGTGCGGCGTCACGCTGCGCGTTGCGGCACCCGACAACCTCGGACGCATGGTCGCGGATCAGCAGCGGCTGAAGCAGATCTTCATCAAGCTCTTGACCAACGCTGCCAACTTTGCGCCTGACGGCAGCGTCATCGAGCTTGCCTCCCGGCGCGAGGGCGGAGATTTCGTTTTCTCCGTTTCGGACAGCGGTCCGGGCATTCCCCAGGATGTGCTCGATACGGTGTTCAACCGCTTCGAAAGCCATGGCCAGCGCGGCGGCGCCGGCCTCGGCCTGTCGATCGTCGAGAGCTTCGTCAGCCTTCACCACGGCACCGTATCGATCCGCAGCCGCGAGGGCGAAGGCACTGAAGTCAGCTGCCGCATTCCTTCGGCAGAGGTCCCGAAGATCGTCGCGGCGGAATAATGCAGCCGATTGCGCGCTTCCTGAAGGACGAGGCAGCCACGATCCAGTTCGGCGAAGACCTGGCTCTGGCGCTGAAGGTCGGCGACTGCCTGGCCCTGTCGGGTGATCTTGGCGCCGGCAAGTCGACACTGGCGCGCGCCTTCCTGCGCGCCGTTGCCGATGATGACGGCCTGGAAGTGCCGAGCCCGACATTTACGCTGGTGCAAAGCTACGACCTGCGCCTCCCCGTGGCGCATTTCGATCTCTATCGCCTCGCCGATGCCAGCGAACTCGACGAGCTCGGCTTCGATGAAGCGCTGTCTCTCGGCGTCTGTCTTGTCGAATGGCCGGAAAGAGCCGACGAGGCCTTGCCCGCAGGCAGGATCGTGCTGTCGATCACCCACGAGGCCGCCGGACGGACGGTCAGCATCGCCGGCCCCGAGGATGCTCTACAACGCATTGCCCGCTCGCTGGCGATCCGCGACTTCCTCGCACGCAACGGTTTTGCGGACGCGCGCCGACGTCACCTGAGCGGCGATGCCTCGGTGCGGGCATACGAACGGATCGACGGCCGAGACGGTCTCCCAGCCAGGATCCTGATGGATGCCGCACGGCATAAGCCCGGCCCAATCCTTCAGGACGGCAAGTACTATCAGCAACTGGCGCATCTCGCCGAGGATGTGATCCCCTTCGTCGCCATTGACGAACTCCTGAGAGAACGGGGATTTGCAGCGCCTGCGATCTACGCGCGCGACCTGGACCAGGGAATTCTGCTGATCGAGGACCTCGGTTCCGAAGGCGTCCTTGACGAGGCCGGAACGCCGATCGAGGTGCGCTACGTCGAAAGCGCGCGGTTGCTCGCCAGGCTTCACGCCACGCCGGCCAGGCGTGACATCGTTCTGTCTGGTGGCGTCAAGCACCATATTCCTGATTTCGACCGGACAGCGATGAAGATCGAGACCCGGCTGCTCACCGACTGGTACCTGCCGTGGAAACGCGGCGAACCGGCGACGGAACAGGAAAAGCAGGAATACGCCGCGATCTGGGACGACCTCATCGACCTCATCGCGGCGTCCGAAAAAAACCTGCTGCTGCGTGACTTTCATTCCCCGAACATCATCTGGCGTCCGGAACACGACGGTCTCCAGCGTGTCGGCCTGATCGACTTTCAGGATGCGATGATCGGACCGACGGCCTATGACGTGGCGTCGCTGGCTCAGGACGCCCGGGTGACGATCGAACCGGCGCTGGCGGGCCGATTGATGAACGCCTATCTCGTGGATCGCCGTGCGACCGGTCCGTTCGACGAGGCGCTGTTCCTTCGCGACTGGCATCTGATGTCGGCCCAGCGCAACTGCAAGCTCGTCGGCATCTGGGTGCGGCTGATGCAGCGGGACGGCAAACCCGGCTACATGAAGCATATACCGCGCACTTTCGCCTATCTCGAAGTCGCCCTCATGCACGAAGCGCTGAAACCCTTGCGCGACTGGTGTATGAAGACGGGAATCATCGTTCCCGAATCAGCGAACTGACAGAGAAGCAATGTCGATCAGCAATGCGATGGTGCTCGCAGCGGGCCTCGGTACCCGCCTACGCCCGATCACCAACACCATCCCGAAGCCATTGGTGAAGATCGCCGGCAAGCCGATGATCGATTATGTTCTCGATCTGCTGGTGAACGCCGGCGTCACCAGGGCAGCCGTGAACGTCCACCACTTCGCCGACCAGATGGAAGCCCATTTGCAACAGCGCTCAGCGCCCGAGATCGTGATCTCCGACGAACGCGACGTGCTGATGAATTCGGGTGGTGGGCTGGTCCAGGGGCTGAAATTGCTTGCCGACGGCCCCGTTCTGGTGATGAACGCCGATCTCTTCTGGGTCGGCGAGGACGCAGGCAAGCCCGGTAATCTCGAGCGCCTGGCCAATTTCTTCGATCCGGAGCGCATGGATATGGCCCTGCTTTGCGTGCGCGACGAGGATACGACCGGACACAACGGCAAGAAAGATTTCTCGCTCGGCACTGATGGCCGTCTGGTCCGCTATTCCGAGGGCATGGACAATCCCGTGGTCTATGCCGGCGCGATCGCGCTCGACAAGAAGCTGTTTGCCGATGCGCCGGACGACGCATTCAACCTGAACATCTATTTCGATCGGGCGATTGCCGCAGGGCGACTGTTCGGCATTGTGCTTCACGGCCACTGGATGACGGTCGGCACGCCGGAGGCGATCGAAGACGCCGAAGCCGCGATCCGCCGCTACCAGCCGGGGGGATGAGCGTGTCCTATCGCGATCCAAACGTCTTCACGATCCCGCCGGGGTTACCCTTCCTGAAGACACTCGCGCGCAAACTCTGCGACGGCACGCTCACACCGGACTTTCGCTACGACCCTGCAGATCCGTTACCGCTTGCCGGCGTGACGATTTTCGTTCCCACCCGCCGCTCCGCCCGTGTGTTGCGCTCCGAATTCGTCGATCTGCTCGGCGGCCGGTCGGCGATCCTGCCGACGATCCGGGCGCTCGGCGAAACCGACGACGACAGCGGCTTTTTCGATGCGGAAGTGCCGGCGATCCTTGACCTGGCGCCGCCCCTTCCCGGCACCGCCCGCCTTATCGAACTTGGCCGGCTGATCCTTGCCTGGCGCAACCGCCTGCCGAAGGTGGTGCTCGACATTCACGCGGAAAGTCCGCTGATCGCCCCCGCAAGCCCGGCGGACGCCATCTGGCTGGCGCGCAACCTTGCCGAACTCATCGACGCGATGGAGACGGAAGAACTCGACTGGGAAGAACTCGACAGTCTCGACGCCGGCGAACACGCGCTGTGGTGGCAGCTGACGCTCGAGTTCCTCAAGATTGCCCGCACCTACTGGCCGGAGCGGCTGGAAGAACTGAAGCAATCCTCACCGGCGCGGCATCGCAACGCCATCCTGCAGGCGGAGACACAGCGCATCGCCGCCGGCGCACTCAAAGGGCCGATCATCATCGCCGGCTCTACCGGCTCGATCCCGGCGACGGCCGCGCTGATTGCCGCGGTCCAGAAGCTGCCCAACGGCACGATCGTGTTGCCGGGGCTCGACCAGACGATGACCGACGCGGAATGGGGCATGATCATCGGTGAGACCGTCGCCGTGGGCGGCAGACCCGATCCGGCAAGCCGCAGCCATCCGCAATACGGCTTCCACCGCCTGCTGCAACGCATGCATGTCGAGCGCCGCGATGTGCCGGCTCTCGACGAGGCCTATGCCGGGTTGACCGATCGCAGCGAAATCCTGTCGCATGCGTTGCTGCCCGCCAAGGCAACGAACGGCTGGACCGAGACCCGCAACGAACTCAAGCCCGAAACATTGCACCGGGCCTTTGGCGACGTCGCCCTGATCGAAACCGCCAACGAACGCGAAGAAGCAACCGCGATCGCAATCGCGCTGCGGCTGGCGCTCGAGGGCAGCGACGACAGCCAGGCGGCCCTGATCACCCCCGACCGTAATCTTGCGCGCCGGGTCGGTGCAGAGCTCGCACGTTTCGATATCGAAGCGGACGATTCCGCCGGCACGCCGCTCGCTTCCACGGCCGCGGGCACGTTGATGCGGCTTTTGCTTGAGGCGAGCCTGCGACCCGGCGATCCGGTGCCGCTGGTGGCGCTGTTCAAACATCCGCTTGCCCGTTTCGGCCTGTCGAAGACCGAGATGCGCCGCAGCGCCGACGTGCTGGAGCGGCTGGCGCTGCGCAGCGGCACGCAGATCGCCGACATTTCGTTGCTGGAGCCGCTGCTCGAACAGGCAGCAGGCCATCACAAGACGGACCGCCATCCCCCGGAATGGCGGATCGGCATTACCGAGGACGACATCCTCGCGGCGCGAGACCTGGCAGCGCGGGTAAAGGTGGCAACGGATCCACTCGCCGGCACGCTGGTTCGCCGTAGCGACGGCCGCCGCCCCTTCTCCGAGATGTTCACCTTTGCCGAATGGGCAACACGAACCGGTCAGGCGCTGGAAGCCGTCTGCAGCGACGAGCGCGCCGACCTCAGCGGTCTGTGGTCCGGCGAGGCGGGCGAAGCCTTGGCAACGCTGCTGCGCGGCATCATCGAGACCGAAGGCCAGATGGATGCCGACGGACCGCAATGGTGCGACATCATGGAGGCGCTGGCCGCCAGCGAGGCGGTCAAGCCGCGCTCGATGCGCCACCCCCGCGTCTTCATCTTCGGCGCGCTGGAATCGCGCCTGCAGAGCATGGACCTCGTGGTGCTCGGCGGCATGAACGAGGGCAACTGGCCGGGGCAAACCGCCAACGACCCCTTCCTTTCCCGCACGATGAAGACCGGGATCGGCCTCGAACCACCCGAACGCCGCATCGGCCAGCTCGCCCATGACTTCCAGATGGCGTGCGGCACGCGCAAGCTAATCTTCAGCCGCTCGATGCGTCAGGGATCGGCGCCGACGGTCGCATCACGATGGCTGCAGCGGCTGCTGGCGCTGGGTGGCAAACGGCTGGCAGACAGCCTGCGATCGAACGGCAGCGACTATCTGCTATGGGCACGGATGCTCGACAAGGGCGGACGCCAGGCGCTGGCCGAACGCCCGGCACCCAAGCCGCCTACCGACCTGCAGCCGCGCAAGTATTCATTCAGCGAGGTCTCGCGACTTCGTCGCGACCCCTATTCGATCTATGCACGCCGGATCCTGCGGCTGCATCCGCTCGACCCGTTCAACCGTGATCCGGGTGCGGCCGAGCGTGGCACGCTCTATCACCGTATCGTCGACCGTTTCGTGCGCGGCGGCTTCGACATCCAGTCCCCGGCAGCCGACGAGGCGATGGTCCGCCTGCTCAACGAAGCCTTCGACGAAGAGCGCCTGCCAGGCCATATAGACACCATATGGCGGCCGCGCTTTGCCGCCGTCGGCAAGGCATTCCTCGCTTGGGAACGGGAGCGCGCACGGTTCATCCGCAAGCCGTTGACCGAAGTTGCCGCATCGATGGACGTCGGTGTGGCGGACATCCGCCTGACCGGGATCGCCGACCGGCTCGACACGCTGACCGACGGCACGGTGGAAATCATCGACTACAAGACCGGCTCCAGCCCCTCGATCAAGGAAGCGCGCGTGCTGCTCGATCCGCAGCTTGCGCTGGAAGCGGCGGCGCTGAAGGCCGGTGCGTTCAAGGGCATGGGTCCCGGCCACCCGCAATCGCTGCTCTATATCCGGCTGAAACCCGGCTCCCGCTTCAAGGTGGAAGCCGTCAACAACGAAAACAGCAGGGCAAAGGAAACGAAATCGGCCGATCAACTGGCCGACGAAGCCTTGATCGAACTGAGGAAGCTGCTGACCGCATTGATGTCGGGCAGGCACGGCTTTGCCTCGCGCCTGATCGTGCAGAAGGAGCGCGACTACGGCGGCGAATACGACCATCTGGCCCGTGTTGCGGAATGGTCGACCGCCGACAGCGAGGATGACAGCGATGAGGGATGAAAGCGCCGGCCCCGACGAAAGGACGCCCGAAGCCTGGCTCGACTGGACATCGCGCCGGCAGTCGCTCGCCTCAGACCCGGCCCGCTCCGCCTGGGTTTCCGCCAATGCCGGATCGGGCAAGACCCATGTTCTGACGCAGCGCGTCATCCGCCTGCTGCTCGCGGGCTGCAGGCCCTCTGCCATCCTCTGCCTGACCTATACCAAGGCCGCAGCTTCCGAAATGTCCAACCGTGTCTTCGAGCGCCTGGCCGAATGGGTGACGCTCGACGATGATGCGTTGGAAAAGCGGATCGAGGCTATCGAAGGCGAGCGGCCCTCGCGCCTGAAGCTCCAGGAGGCGCGCCGGTTGTTTGCGCGTGCTCTCGAAACGCCGGGCGGGTTGAAGATCCAGACCATCCATGCCTTCTGCGAGGCGCTGCTGCACCAGTTTCCACTGGAGGCAAACGTTGCCGGGCACTTCTCTGTTCTCGACGACCGGGCGGCAGCCGTGCTGCTGGCGGATGCGCGCCGCGCTCTGCTGACGGCGACAACGGCTGCCGGCGATGTGCCGCTTGCCGATGCCTTTGCCACCGTGCTTGAGCTTGCCGACGACACCGGGCTTGAAAAGCTGCTGGGCGCGATCGTTTCCAACCGCACGGCAATACAGGCTTTTCTCGACCACGCCGACGCCCATGGCGGCATCGCCGTGCAATTGCGCGCAGCACTCAAGCTTGAGCCTGAAGACAGTGTCGAGGGCATCCTGGAAAGCGTCTGGCCGCTTCCCGGCCTGAACGGGCCAGCCCTCGAACGTTACCTTGGGCTTGCCGCGAGTGCCGGCGGCTCCAAGGTGCTCGTTTTCGCCGAAGGTCTTCGCGCTACGGCGAAGCTTGTCGATCCGATGGCCCGATACGAGGGGCTGCAGGAACTATTCTTTACCGGCACCGGTAAGCCGCGCGCCGAATCGGCCTTCGTGAACAAGGCGATGCTTCAGGCGGCTCCCGATCTGATCCAGCTGGTCGAAGCTGCCCGCGATCATGTCGTCGCCTGCGCCGACCGGCTAAGCATCATCCAGATGTACGAGGCGACACTCTCAGCACTCACGCTCGCGGACCGGCTCAACAACGACTATGAAGCGCTCAAGCGCACCCGCAGCCAGCTCGATTTCGAGGACCTGATCAATCGGACCGCGAGCCTGTTTGCCCGCGGCGACGTCAGCGCCTGGGTTCACTACAAGCTGGACCAGGGCATCGACCACATCCTTGTCGACGAAGCCCAGGATACGAGCCCGACGCAATGGACGATCATCCAGGCGCTGGCCGCGGATTTCTTCTCCGGCGACAGCGCCCGCGGCAATGACCGCACCATGTTTGCGGTCGGCGACGAGAAGCAGTCGATCTACTCCTTCCAGGGGGCGCGCCCCGAGCGCTTCTCCCGCGAAAGCATCGAGACCGAGCGGCGCGTCCGCGACGGCGGCAAGGCGTTCAGCCCGATCCGCCTGCAGCTCTCCTTCCGCTCGACCGTCGACGTGCTTTCCGCCGTCGATACCGTCTTTGCCAACTCTGCGCATGCGCGCGGCCTCAGCGCCCAGAACGAAGCGGTCGTGCACGCCTCGAACCGCATCGGCCATCCCGGTGCCGTCGACATCTGGAACGTGATCGCGGCCGAGCCGATGGCGACCGACGACGAATGGACGGCCCCCTTCGATGCCACGCCGGAAACGGCGCCTGTCAACATTCTTGCCCGGCGCATTGCCGCCGTGCTCGATAGCTGGATCGGGCGCGAGACGATCATCGAGAAGGGCGCACGCCGCGCCATGCGCCCGGGCGATGTCATCGTGCTCGTTCGAAAGCGCGACGCCTTCGTCAATGCGCTGACGCGTGCCCTGAAGCGACGTAGTGACATTCCCGTCGCCGGTGCCGACCGGCTGGTTCTGACAAGCCATATCGCCATCCAGGACCTGCTGGCGCTCGGACGCTTCATGCTGCTGCCGGAGGATGATCTGTCACTGGCGGCGCTGTTGAAGAGCCCCCTGTTCGACCTCGACGAAGACACGCTGTTCGAACTGGCGGCCCGACGGAATGAGGGCGTAAGCCTTTGGCAGAGGTTGCAGCAATCCGGCGCCGAGGAAGGCTCCCCTCATGAGGGAACCGTCAAGACGCTTCTTCGCTATGCTGCCCTCTCCCAGCAGCTGGCCCCGCATGATTTCTATGCGCGCGTGCTTGGCGTGCATGGTGGCAGAGCGGCGTTTCTTGCCCGGCTCGGCAGTGAAGTGAGCGACATTCTCGATGAGTTCCTGACCTTCGCGCTTGAGCAAGAAAGGAGCGGCCTGCCTGGCCTGCAGGCCTTCGTCGCGACGCTCGAAATCGAGGCGCCGACCGTCAAGCGCGAGCAGGACAAGGAGCGCGACGAGGTCCGGATCATGACGGTGCACGCGGCCAAGGGACTGGAGGCGCCTGTCGTGCTTCTGGTCGACGGCGGCGGCAAGCCGTTCAACTCGCAGCACGTCCCCGATCTTCGCTTCCTCGAAATGCCGATCGCCGATGGCTCGAGCTATCCGCTGCCCGTGTGGCGGGCTCCCGGCTCGGCATCGAATTCGCTCATCGCCGCCGACAGCGAAAGGCTTAAAACACTGGCCGAGGAGGAATACCGCCGCCTGCTTTATGTCGGCATGACCCGCGCGGCCGACCGGCTGGTCGTCTGCGGATATCGCGGGCAGCGGGCAAGTGCCGACACCTGGCACGCCATGGTGCAGGCAAGCCTGTCGCAGGACGACAATGGACGCAGTACGCCGGTCACCTTCACGGCGGGTGACGAGGAATGGTCGGGGCACTCCTGGCGAGAAGCCCATGTACCACGCGAGGTGCCGTCAGGCTATGAAGCCGCGGAGTTCCCAGCTCCCGCCAAGACCGGCCTGCCGATTGCTCTCTCCACGCCGCTGCCGCCGCCGCGACGGTTGCCGCGGCCGCTCAGCCCATCGGGCGTCGGCATCGCGATCGATGAGGACGAGGGCGACATGATCGTCGGCTCGGCGCTGTTTTCTGAGAAGGCGCCTGCCAATGTCTCGATGCTGCGGGGCGCCATCCTGCACCGGCTGCTGCAGGTCCTGCCGTCGATCGCCCCTTCCGACCGACTGGCGGCGGCGGACCGATATCTCGCCCGCTCGGTGCCGCGCTGGCCCGAAATCCAGCGCGCACGCCTGCGTGATGCGGTCCTGCAGGTCCTCGATCATGGCGACCTGCGCTCGCTCTTTTCCGATGCCAGCCGCGCGGAAGTCTCGGTGATGGGCACATTGAAGCTCAGAAATCGGGAGTTTGCCGTATCCGGCCGGATCGACCGGCTGTCGGTAGCGGATGGCGTCGTCACCATCGCCGACTTCAAGACCAATCGCAGCGTGCCGGCAACACCCGACGACGTCCCTGCCGCCTACAAAACCCAGCTTTCGATCTATCGTGAGCTGCTGCGGCCACTCTATCCCGCACATCGCTTCCAGTGCGCGCTGATCTTCACCGAGGGGCCCGTCATCCACGTGCTTGAGGATGCGGCACTGGACAGGAGCCTTGAAGACCTCGCGACAAAGTGAGATACCCGATATTGAAAATCCAGTGGGACAGCCTCACATGAGACACAACATCTGGACACCGACATTTCGAACGCAAGGAGCAGCCGATGGCTACTGTAAAAGTCGATACATCCAATTTTCAGCAGGAAGTGCTGAACGCCGCCGAGCCGGTGGTTGTCGATTTCTGGGCTGAATGGTGCGGCCCGTGCAAGATGATCGCGCCGAGCCTCGAGGAAATCTCCAACGAGTTCGCCGGCAAGGTCAAGGTCGTGAAGCTGAACATCGACGAAAACCCGGAACTGGCCGCGCAATACGGCGTGCGCTCGATCCCGACGCTTGCGATGTTCAAGGCCGGTGAAGTTGCCGACATCAAGGTTGGCGCTGCTCCGAAGACGGCCCTGACGTCCTGGATTTCGACTGCGGCCGCCTAAGGCCACCAAATCAAAGCGACTTCAAAGCCCGGCTTGCCGGGCTTTTTTCTTGCCTTGAGGAGACTGTCTGGCTGCCTACTCTCTCGGGCGTCAGCCCAAATGGCGACCTGCGACGATCAAAGCGATCCTTGCCGCAGGCAACCGATCACTTCGGTGGCGTGCCGTTGTCGGCAAGCACGTCGCCGACGAGATAGAGCGAACCGCCGATCAGGATGCGTGGCGGTATCGGATCTTCGTCGACCAGGTTGGCGATGACCGTCAACGCCTCGGCCACCGATGATACGGCAGACGCCTCGAAGCCGACCGAGGCCGCATCCTGCGCCAAGGCAACCGGATCGAGCCCGGCATCGGAGCCACGGATCGGCACGGTAAACACCTGTTCGGCAAGATCGAGGAAAGCGCGGAAGTAACCAAGCGGATCCTTGGTGTTGATCATGCCGATGATCAGGAATAGCGGGCGCGACTCCCGCTCCTCGAAATTCGCCATGGCTTCGGCGATCACCTGGCCGGCACCAGGATTGTGCCCGCCATCGACCCAGATTTCCGCATCCTGCGGGCCATAGTGACCAAGCTTGCCACCGGCAAGACGCTGCAACCGCCCGGGCCATTCGACGCCGGCGACGCCGCGCTCGATGGCCGCATCAGGCACATCGAAACCTGCCGCCCTGACGGCGCGAATGGCGGCAGCAGCATTGGCATACTGGTGCCGGCCCGGCAGCTTTGGCAGGGGAAGGTCGGACAGACCTCGCTCGTCCTGGTAGACAAGGCGGCCGAATTCCTCATGCGCCATGAAGTCCTGACCGTAGACGGACATCGAGCAGCCGAGGCGCTCTGCGGTCGAGGTCAGGACGTCGCGCACACCCTCCTCTTCCTGCTGGCCAATGACGACGGGGCATCCGCGCTTCATGATGCCGGCCTTTTCCGCCGCGATCAGTTCGACCCGGTCGCCGAGATAGGCCTGGTGATCGAGCGAGATCGGCATGATCACCGAGACGGCCGGGTTGGTTATCACGTTGGTCGCGTCGAAGCGGCCGCCGAGACCGACCTCGATGATTGCGACATCTGCCGGATGCTCGGCAAAAAGAACGAAGGTAACAGCAGTCAGGATTTCAAAGACGGTGATCTTTTCGCCGCCATTGGCTTCTGCGACGCGTCGAACCGCATCGGCAAGCACGGGATCGCTGACAAGCCTGCCCTTGCCGCCCTTGACGCCGAGCCGATAGCGCTCATGCCAGTTGACCAGATGCGGCGAGGTGTGGACGTGAACGCTGAGGCCCGCGGCCTCGAGCACCGCTCGCGAGAATGCGGTGACGGAGCCCTTGCCGTTGGTGCCGGCCACGTGAATGATCGGCGGCAGGCGGTCCTGCGGGTTGCCGAGCGCGGCCAGAAGCCGGGTTATCCTGTCCAACGACAGGTCGAAGCCTTTCGGATGCAAGGCAAGGAGTTTTTCGATCTCATAGCCTGCTTCGCTGGCTTCCACCGCTGTCATCTCGCCCTGCCCCGATAGGATCGTATGCTATGCGCTTGCCGCAACCGGCAAAGCCGCTGGTTCTGCACCGCCGCCGTTGAGCTTTACCGCGTCGGCTGGTTTCTTCATCAGGATCTTCAGCACGCGTGCCAGCGTCGAGGGAATGTCATGACGCTTGACGACCATGTCGACCATGCCGTGCTCCAGCAGGTATTCTGCCGTCTGGAAGCCTTCCGGCAGCTTTTCGCGCAAGGTCTGCTCGATCACGCGCTTGCCGGCAAAGCCGATTTCGGCGCCGGGTTCGGCCAGATGGACATCGCCGAGCATGGCGTAGGAGGCAGTCACGCCACCGGTTGTCGGGTTCGTCAACACGACGATATAGGGAAGACCCGCTTCCTTGAGCATGTTGACCGCGACGGTCGTGCGCGGCAACTGCATCAGCGACAGGATGCCTTCCTGCATGCGGGCGCCACCGGAGGCCGGGAAGATGACGAGCGGGCACTTCTCCGCAATCGCCTTCTCGAAGGCCTTCACGATCGCTTCGCCTGCGGCCATGCCGAGCGAGCCACCGATGAAGTTGAACTCATGCACGACGCCGACGAGCTTGACGCCCTGGACGCGGCCGACACCGGCCACGATCGTGTCTTCCAGCTCGGTCTTGGCGCGGCTGTCGCGAAGGCGATCGGAATACTTCTTGGAATCGCGGAACTTCAACGGATCCTGCGCCACCTTGGGCTGCGGCAGGGCTTCGTAGATGCCACCGTCGAACAGATCCTTCAGCCGCGCCTTGGCCGGCATCTTCATATGGAAGCCGGATTGCGGGATGACCCATTTGTTTTCCTCGAGATCGCGGTGGTACACCATCTCGCCGGTTTCCGGGCACTTGATCCAGAGATTTTCCGGAACTTCCCTGCGGCCCAGCATCGAATTGATTTTCGGCCGAACGTAGTTTGTGATCCAGTTCACTTATAGACTCCTGAAGATTTTCTTCGGGTTGTGCGCGCTAATATAGGCAATTATTCGGCTGCTGCGAGCCGTGCAGACCGCACGCCAGCCGACAGGCCCCTTATCAACGCTTCGACACCCGGTACCGTCGCGTCCGTCGCCCTGCCCTCTTCGGTCAGGCTCGACGCGATCTGATTGACGATCGCCGTACCGACGACGACGCCATCGGCGGATGCACCGATGGCTCTTGCATGTTCCGCCGTCTTGACGCCGAAACCGACGCAAACAGGCAGTTTCGTATGGGTCTTGATGCGCTGAACGGCGCCGGCAATCAACGATGGATCCGGCAATGCCGAGCCGGTGATGCCGTTCATCGAAACGTAGTACACGAAGCCCGAGGTATTTTCGAGAACCTTCGGCAGGCGACGGTCATCGGTCGTCGGCGTCGCCAGGCGAATGAAGTTGATGCCCTTCTGCAATGCGGGAATGCAGAGCTCATCGTCCATCTCCGGCGGCAGGTCGACAACGATCAGCCCGTCGATGCCTGCATCCAGAGCATCCGTCAGGAACCGATCGACGCCGTAGATGTAGATCGGATTGTAGTAGCCCATCAGCACGATCGGCGTGCGCTGGTCTTCCTCGCGGAAACGGCGGGCGATCTCGAGCGTCTTTGCCAGCGTCTGGCCGCCCTTCAGCGCACGCTGGCCGGCAAGCTGGATTGCCGGTCCGTCGGCCATCGGGTCGGAAAACGGCATGCCGAGTTCGATGACGTCGGCTCCTGCCTTCGGCAGCGCCTTCATGATGGAAAGCGACGTTTCGAAATCGGGGTCGCCACCCATGAAATAGGTGACAAGGACCGGGCGTCCTTCCGACGCCACATCGGCGAACTTTCTGTCCATGCGTGCGGTCATGATCGTTATAGCCCCATACCCAGAATCTTGCCGACGGTGAAGATGTCCTTGTCGCCGCGACCGGAGAGATTCATCAGGATGATCTCGTCCTTGCCCATCTTCGGCGCGCGCTTGATGACCTCGGCCAAGGCGTGCGAGGGTTCCAGCGCCGGGATGATGCCTTCAAGACGGGTCAGCATCTGGAATGCCTCCAGCGCCTCGTGGTCCATGATCGGCACATATTCGACGCGGCCGACATCGTTGAGCCAGGAGTGTTCCGGGCCGATGCCGGGATAGTCGAGGCCGGCCGAAATCGAGTGGCCTTCCTTGATCTGGCCGTCGCCGTCTTGGAGCAGATAGGTGCGGTTGCCGTGGAGCACGCCCGGCGAACCGGCGGTGATCGACGCGCAATGCTCGTCGCCGTCGAGCCCCTTGCCGCCAGCCTCGACGCCGACGATCTTCACGCCTTCGTCGTCAAGGAACGAATGGAAGATGCCGATCGCATTGGAACCGCCGCCGACGGCAGCAACGACGAGATCGGGCAGCCGGCCTTCGGCCGCAAGCATCTGTTCCTTCGCCTCCTGGCCGATGACGGCCTGAAAGTCGCGGACCATTTCCGGATAGGGGTGCGGACCGGCAGCCGTGCCGATCAGGTAATAGGTGTTGTCGACATTGGTGACCCAATCGCGCAACGCCTCGTTCATCGCGTCCTTGAGCGTACCGTTGCCGGCGGTCACCGGCTTCACCTCAGCGCCCAGAAGCTTCATGCGGAAGACGTTGGGCGCCTGACGCTCGACGTCGGTCGCGCCCATGTAGACGACGCACGGCAGGCCGAAGCGGGCGGCGACGGTGGCCGAGGCCACGCCGTGCTGACCGGCACCGGTTTCGGCGATGATGCGCGTCTTGCCCATGCGCTTGGCAAGCAGGATCTGGCCGATGCAATTGTTGATCTTGTGCGAACCGGTGTGGTTCAGCTCTTCGCGCTTGAAATAGATCTTGGCGCCGCCGAGTTCTTCAGTCAGCCGCTCGGCGAAATAGAGCGGGCTCGGGCGGCCGATATAATGCGCGCCGAGATTGTCGAGCTCGGCCTTGAAGGCCGGATCGTTCTTCGCCTTGTCCCACTCGGCCTGCAGGTCGAGGATCAAGGGCATCAGGGTTTCGGCAACGAAGCGGCCACCGAAAATGCCGAAACGGCCGTCTTCGTCTGGGCCCGCCCGGAAGGAATTCAGTTTTGGCGCCTCGTTCACGTCTTGCTCCCTGACCGTGCCGTAACCGCCTCCGCCTGGCGAACGGCATCGAAAAACGATTCCATGAGCTTCAGATCCTTGACGCCCGGCGCGCTCTCGACGCCGGAGGACGTATCGATGGCGCGGGCGCGCGTCTGCGCCAGGGCCTCACCGATGTTGTTCACGTTCAAACCACCGGAAAGCATGTAATCGACGCTGCCGTCAAGCGCATCAAGCAGCTTCCAGTCGAAGGAAACGCCGTTGCCGCCGGGCAATTCCGAACCCGCCGGGGGCTTCGCATCGAAGAGAAAGCGGTCGGCGATCCCGACATGGGGCTCGACCTTTTTCAGATCGTCGGCATCGCGGATCGACAGCGCCTTCATCACCGGAAGGCCATAGACCGCCTTGACGGCGAGCACCCGGTCGGGCGTCTCGCTGCCATGCAGTTGCAGAATGTCCGGCTTAAGCGCCGCGACGATCTCGTCGAGATCGTCATTGTCGGCATCGACGGTGACGGCGACGATCTTGGCCTTGCCGCGGATTCTGTCCGCCAGACGGCCGGCGTCATCGGGTTCGAGGTTGCGCGGGCTCTTGGCGAAAAAGATGAAGCCCGTGTGCGATGCGCCGAGCGCAACCGCGCGATCCACCGCTTCCGCGGTCTTCAGCCCGCATATCTTCACTTCGGTTTTCATGAGAAGCGACCTTGCATGAAATGTCGCTGGAGTCGAGCCAAAAACCACCCTGCGCACCGTCGTCCAGAGGGTGCGGCATTGCGGTGTCTGAGTGCGCTCACCATATGCATTCTATCACAACGGAGAGACGAATGCGTCTGCTGCTTGCCCTCATTCTGCCCTGGCTTCAGTTCTTCACCATCGGCCGTCCCTTTGCCGGCATCATCTGCCTTATCCTGCAGATTACCCTGATCGGCTGGGTACCGGCGGCGATCTGGTCGGTCTATGCACTCAGCCAGTACAAGACAGACGAGAAAATTCAGGCGGCGCTGGCCGGCCGCAACCGCGGCTAAGCCCAAGAACAATCAGGAACAATTCAGCCGAAATCGATCGCGTGCAGCATTGTGCCGTTGCGCCTCAACCAGCGCTTGGCATCGTTGGTGTCGGGGCAAAGCCTCTCGCACAGCGCCCAGAAATCAGGGCCGTGGTTCATCTCCTGCAGATGGGCGACTTCGTGCGCGGCGAGATAGGCAATGACCTTCGGCGGCGCCATGACGATGCGCCATGAGAAACTCAGCGCGCCATCGGCCGAACAGGAGCCCCAGCGGCTGCGCGTGTCCTTCAGGCTCAGCGATTTGGGCCGCCGGCCGATACGGCCGGCATAGACCGCGACAAGGCGGTCGAGGTCGTGCCGCGCTTCCTTCTTGAGAAAATCGACGATGCGGCGGCGCAGATGTTCTTCGTCGCCGCTGACACGCAGTATCGCCTCGTCATCGACGAGCACGGCCTCGGTCAAACCTCTGATTTTTCCTGACCTTTCGATCCGATGCGCAATGCCGCGGATCAGGATCGCGCCGCCCTCTTCCAGTTGGCTTTCGCCGGAGAACCGCGCCAGCTTGGTCATCAACCAGCCCTGGTGACGGTTGAGGAAGGCATTGACCTCCCGATCGGCCAGCCCTTGCGGGATCGTCAGCTTCAGTGCCCGGCCGCCGGGCTCGATGCGCAGCGTCATCCGGGTGGCACGCGAATTCTGGCGGATGGTCAGCGGAAGCATCTTGCCCGCGACTTCGATTTCTCGGGTCGTGTCGACTGGAGCCGGGGGAATGCGCCGCCGCGTGAAAGAAGGGAACATGACGGCTTTCTATCCGATTCGCGGTCTTTTCCGCTAATGCATAATTCCCTAAACCATCAACGATCCAGGGAATTGCCGGTGCTGATGATACGCACCGGCCCGTTTCCTCATCCAGAGACACACGTGGTTCCGCATGGCCGATAGCGACATCCGGCGTTTCATGTGAAACACCGGATGTCTTTTTCGTCACTCAGTTTGCCTCGGACGGGGCAACCGGTCCGGAACCGCCGTTGCGGCGCTCGCGCATGAAGCGGTCGAACTCTTCCTGGTCCTTGGCGCGGCGAAGCTCGCGCACGTAGGAATCGAATTCCTCGCGCATTTCATCGAGTTTGCGACGCTCTTCGTCGAGGCGGGTAAGTTCGGCTTGGCGCCAGTCATCGAAGGCGACGTTGCCGGTGCGATGATGCTGCTTCCAGTTGGCACGATTGCCGCGCTTGAAGGCGGAGCACATGCCATCGACCGTGCTGTTGGCGTCCTTCTTGAACGTTTTCAGTTTCTCGCCGAAGAGGATGTAGGCGAGCATGGCCAGGCCGAGCGGCCAGAAGACCACGAAACCGAGGACCATCAATGCAATGGTCGCGGGCGTCCAATCCGGACGGATCAATGCAGATTGGTTCATCTTCAGGATTCCTCGCAATCACCCGGGCCACCCATTGCGGCCCGGTGAAAACGATGTGGGAAGGCGCGCTTTCGACTACAAGACGCCCTTCCCCGGAATCGAACAAACCCTTGACTCTATGCGGGCAAAAGCCCGCATTTTGCGGGAATCAGGCGGTTTTTCCGCCCTTGATCAGCTGCTTCACCGGCCTTGCGTGACGTGCGTGCTCGCGCTGGAAGGCGACGATGCGCGGCGCGATCTCGCGACGGAACCGCGAACCGTTGAACACACCGTAGTGGCCGACGTCGGGCTGCATGTAGTGCATCCGCATATGCTCGGGAATATCAGTGCAGATCGTCTGCGCCGCCTTGGTCTGGCCGAGACCGGAAATGTCGTCATTCTCGCCTTCGACCGTCAGCAACGCGACCTTCTTGATCGCCGTGGTATCAACGCGGCGACCGCGATGCATCATCTCGCCCTTGGGAAGCGCATGCTGCATGAAGACGACCTGAACGGTCTGCAGGTAGAACTCTGCCGTCAGATCCATCACGGCAAGGTATTCGTCGTAGAAATCGCGATGCTTCTCCGCGGCGTCGCCGTCGTTCTTCACCAGATGGGCAAAGAATTCCTTGTGGGCGACCAGGTGACGGTCGAGATTCATCGACATGAAGCCGGAGAGCTGGAGGAAGCCCGGATAGACCATGCGCATGAAACCCGGCTGCGGCCATGGCACCGGCATGATGACATTGTCGCGGAACCACTCGATCGGCCGTTCCTTCGCCAGCAGATTGACGGCCGTCGGGTTGATGCGCGTATCGATCGGCCCGCCCATCAGCGTCATCGACGCCGGCGACAGCGGATCATCCGTGGCTTCCATCAGGGCGACGGCGGCAAGCACCGGAACGGCCGGCTGACAGACGCCGATGACATGGGTGTCGGGTCCGAGGAAATGCAGCATCTGGATGACGTAGTCGATGTAATCGTCGAGATCGAAGGTGCCCTCGCTTAAGGGAACCATGCGCGCGTCGATCCAGTCGGTGATGTAGATATCGGAATGCGGAAGCAGCGCTTCGACGGTGCCACGCAGCAGCGTGGCATAGTGGCCCGACATCGGCGCGACGATCAGTACTTTCGGATCGGCAGCCCTGCCCTTGGGGACGGCACGTTCGAAATGGATCAGGTTGCAGAACGGCTCGCGCCAGACGATGCGCTCGTGAACGCCAACCGGCTGGCCATCGATAAGGGTTTCGGGAAGGCCGAATTCCGGCTTGCCGTAACGGCGCGTCGTTCGTTCGAAAACCTCGAGGCCAGCGGCTGTCGCGCGACCGAAATAGGTGTGCGAGATCGGGTTCATCGGATTGCTGAAAGCAAGCCGCATGGCATCCGCCGCCGTCCGCCACGGCGCCATCATGGCATGGTTCAGTTCGTAGAGCTGGTAGAACATAGCAAGCGTACCCCTTGGTTCAATCAACGACAACGCCGCTCCCAGTCGGACGCAAGCTTGCGATTGTTTGTCTTGGTGTCCGCAATCCTTGCCAGACTACCATGTTTCTTGTGCACTGCAACAAGTATACCCGTTTCGGTTCTATACAAGCGACTTCTGCGAAAATGCGCCCGGATTGCTGATAATTAACAAACGGACTTGCCCGGAGCTGGCCGAAAACGGGCTTTTTCGCCAAAAAAACGTAGATCTCGGCGAGCACAAGCCACTTTTCCGGCCGGCTTTCGATGTCTGATTACCGAGCCGATTTCTCGCATCGCAGCAGGCCGGGTCGTCACGCGGCGGCTATCCGGACGATCGCCTTGACCAGGCCCGATTTCTCGTGCGCCCAGCGCGGCAGGTCCTTGATCACCGCGTCCATCGTCGTCCGATGGGTAATCAGCGTCTCCACCGGGACCAGGCCCTCACGTATCGAATTCACGACATGATCGAAATCCTCGCGCGTGGCGTTGCGGCTGCCAATCAAGGTCATTTCCCGCTTGTGAAATTCCGGATCGGAGAAGCGGATATCGTCCTTGACGACGCTGACGAACACCAGTGTTCCCCCATGAGCCACATGGCCGAAGGCAGCCTCCATCGAACCGCCATGGCCGGTGGCATCGAAGACGACATCGAAACCATCGCCCCCTGTCGCCTCGGCGACGCACCGGCGGCAAGCTTCGTCGGCGATGATGCCGGAACCGAAACTGAGCCGGTCTGCCGCAAAGTCCAGCCGTTCCGTGCTGGTGTCCATCAGGGTTACGACATGGCCGGCGATACGCGAGAAGATCGCCGTTCCGAGTCCGATCGGCCCGGCGCCGATCACAAGGGCGCGAGCGCCCGCAGGTGCGGCAGCCCGGCGCACGGCGTGGGCGCCGATCGCGAGGAATTCGACCGTCGCTGCCGCCTCCGGCGACAGATCGACCGCCGGATAAAGATTGCCCTCCGGAACGAGGATCTCCTCGCAGAAGGCACCGTCAGTGTGGACGCCGAGCACCTTGATCGCCGTGCAGCAGTTCGGCTTTCCCCGCCGGCAGGCGACACAGTCGCCGCAGGAGAGGTAGGGGTTGACCACCACAGGCGTTCCCGGCGCAATCGTCGTCCCCGGTCCATTGGCAATTACCGTCGCGGAGACCTCATGCCCCATCACCCGCGGATACTCCAGGAACGGGTGTTTTCCGGCGAAGATGTGGTAGTCGGTGCCGCAGATACCGACATGGCTGACGGCAACGCGCACCCACTCCGCCTCCGGGGCCGGCACGGGCGCGCGTTCAACAATCTCCAGGCGACCGGGTTCCGGGCAGAGGACGGCTTTCATGTCATTTTCCGTATGTTGTCAGGGCCCCACGCCTAACGAGCGTCGCGATCCCTAGGATTCGCCTATTGCGCCTTAGGCTCTTTTTTCTGCGCATGTCGTCATCACAAAACCGCTGCGCACTTTTGCGCGACATGCCTTAGCGCGCGCCGCGCCGCCTGAGCTGATCAAAATAGACGATCACGATGATGAGTGCGCCGGTGATGATGCGCTGCCAGAACGAGTTGACGTTGAGCAGGTTGGCGCCGTTGTTGATCGTGGCGAGAATGAAGGCGCCAAGCAGCGGGCCGTGCACCGAGCCGACCGCACCGAAGAGGCTGGTACCGCCGATGACGGAGGAGGCGATCGCCTGCAGCTCCCAGCCTTCCGCCTGTGTCGCGTTGCCGATGCCGATGCGAGAGGCGAGCAGCAGGCCGACGAAGGCCGCGCAGGTCGAGGACAGGATATAGGCGAGGTAGATGGTGCGATGCACGTTGACGCCGGAAAGGCGTGCCGCCTCGCCGTTAGAACCGACGGCAAAGAGATAGCGGCCGAAACGGCTCAAGTGCAGGAAGACATAGGCCGGGATCGCCACCACGATCACCATCCAGAACAGGCTGGGCACGCCGAGGAAATCCGCGCGCGAAAAATTGGTGAAAGCTTCGTTGGTGATCGAGATGGTCGAGCCGTTGGTGATGAGCAGCCCAATGCCGCGCAGCGAGGTCAGGGTTGCCAGCGTGATGATGAACGGCGGCAGCCCCATGCGGACGATGCCGAAGGCGTGGAAGGCGCCGATCAGTACGCCGAAGGCAAGCGTCAGGATAATCGCAATCCACAGCGGCACGCCGGCGGCAAGCAGCCAGGCGACGATCACGCTGGTGAAGCCGACCACGGCACCGACCGAAAGATCGATGCCGGCGGTGATGATGACGAAGGTCTGGCCGACGGCAAGGATCGCCGTCATGGCGCCCTGACGCAGCAGGTTGCTGATGTTGTTGGGCGTCCAGAAACTGTTGGTGGCAAGCCCCAGGAGCAGCCAGAGGAAAAGCAGGAGCCCGAGAAGCGTAAGGCCGAACAGGATGCTCACGCCTTTCCGCGGCGTCGGGCCCGTTCCGCTGTCGACCGTTTCAGCACTCATCGTCGTCCTCCCTGCTTCCCTTGATTGTCATTGTCGCGATCAGACGCCGATCGCCTGCGTCAGCACTTCCTCGTGGCTCGCCGCGCGATAATTGTGGCTTGCGACGAGCCGCCCCCTCCGAAACACGTGCAGGCGATCGGACAGTTCGTAGACCTCAGGCAGGTAGGAGGAGATCAGGATGATCCCCGCTCCGTTCTCCAGAAGCCGGGCGAACAGCCGGTAGATTTCCGCCTTGGTGCCGACATCGACGCCGACCGTCGGCTCATCGAAGATGAAGAGCTTGGCGCCGTGGCTCAGCCACTTGCCGATGACGATCTTCTGCTGGTTGCCACCGGACATCGCTGACGCAAGCACGCGGCGCGATGGCGTCTTGATCTTCAGATCCCTGATCTGCCGATCGGCATTCTCGATTTCCTTCTGACGGTTGATCGTCAGCCCGCGCGTCAGCCGACTGAAGATCGGCAGGTTGATATTCAGGCCGATCGGCAGATTGAGGCAGAGCCCCTGGTCGCGGCGGCTTTCCGGCGCAAGCGCAATGCCGAGGTCCATCGCGGTCCGCTCGTTGGCGATACTCACCTTGCGTCCCTGCCAGTAGACCTCACCGGCGGTCGAGGCGTGGCGGCCATAGAGGCCGAGCGCGAACTCGCTGCGTCCGGCACCGATCAACCCATAGAGGCCGACAATCTCGCCGGCGCGAACGGTCAGCGACACGTCCTCGAAGCCGGGACCGCTCAGGCCGCGGGTCTCGAGGATCGTCTCGCCCGCCGGAAAATGTTCCTTGTGGTAAATCTGCTCGATCGTGCGATTGATCATCAGGGTGATCAATTCGGCGTCATTGGTCTCGCCGATCTTGCGCGTGCCGACATGGGTGCCGTCGCGCAGCACCGATACACGATCGGCCAGCTCGAAGACCTCCTCCATGCGGTGGCTGATATAGACGATCGTCACCCCCTCGCCCTGTAGCCGGCGAATGAGCCGGAAGAGCTGCGCGGATTCCTGACGGGTCAGGTAGGCGGTCGGCTCGTCGAAGATCAGAAACTGTGTGCCGCGCATGGCGGCGCGGGCGGTCGCGACCAGTTGTTGCTGGCCGATCGTCAGATTGCCGAGCGTTGCGGCGGCCGGCAGGTTGAAGCCGAGATCATCAAGCACGCTCTGGGCCGCCTCGGTCATGGCGCGCTTGCGCATCAGGCCGATGCTGTTGATCTCGTCGCCGAGGAACATGTTGGCCGCCACGCTCAAGTGCGGGCAAAGCACCACCTCCTGATGCACGGCGTTGATGCCGCGCGCGATCGCCTCCTGCGGATTGTCGAGCTGGACCGGTTTGCCGCACCAATAGACTTCGCCCGAGGTACGGCGGATGACGCCGGTCAGAAGCTTGATCAGCGTCGATTTACCGGCGCCGTTTTCGCCAACGATGGCGTGAATTTCACCTGAAAGAAATGCGATGGAGGCAGGCTTCAACGCTTCGACGGCGCCATATTTCTTCTGCAGCGCGCGCATTTCCAGGATCGGTTCGCCCTTCGGCACCGGGTGACGGGCGGCCGTTTTCAAACCGTCGCTCTTGATATCGCTGACCTCATCGAGACCTGGCATCTGCGCACTCCTCCCTATCGCAGAGACTGCCAGCGGCCGGTCCTCGTATCCGACCGCTGGCAACCTTATTCTCGGCGGCAGGCGAAGCTCGCGCGCCTGCCACCGATTGCCGTCAATCGATCTTCGGGTTGAGCAGGGCGTCGATCTTCGGCTCAGCCATGTTGGCCTTGGTCACCAGATTGGCGCCGGTATCGACGTTGGCCTCGACCTTCTCCTTCTTCGAGACAGCAAGCGCCGTCTTCACGCCATCATAACCCATGCGGTAGGGATCCTGGACGACGAGGCCGGCCAGCACGCCTTCCTTGAGGAAACCGACGGTCTTCTCGTCGCTGTCGAATCCGATCACCTTGATCTTGTCGCCGAGCTTGTTTTCGGCAATCGCCTGGCCGACGCCCTGCGCCATGATCAGGTTGGAGGCAAAGACGCCGACGAGGTCCGGATTGGCGGTGATCAGATCGGTCATCATGTTGAGGCCGGTGGTTGCCTGGCCATCGGCATATTTGTCGGCCACGACCTTGAAGCCCGGATATTTCGTCTTGACCTGATCGAGGAAGCCTTCGCGGCGCTGATCGAGAGACCCTACACCCGGCAGGTTGGTGATGATGGCAATCTCACCCTCTTCCTTTCCAGTCATTCCCTTGATGGCAGCAGCGAGGCCGTCAGCGGCGATCCTGCCGCCCTGGACGTTGTCTGTCGTCAGGAACGAGGAGAAAGCCTTGGAATCCGCGCCGGAATCGATGCCGATGATCGGAACCGATTTGGCAGCTTCGTCGATCGGCTTGCCCAATGCCTTGAACTCGGTCGGCGAGATCACGACGGCGGCCGGCGATCCGGCAACGGCGTTCTCAAGAATAGTGATCTGACCGTTGATATCGGATTCGGCCTGGGCCCCGAGTTCGGGAACGTTGACGCCGAGATCCTTGCCGGCCGCGCGTGCGCCGGCCAGCACGATCTGCCAGTAGAAGGACGTGGTATCCTTGACGATGATCGGGATGGTGACATCTTGCGCAAAGGTCGTGACTGGCGCCATTGTGGCGATCATCGCCGCACCGGCCAAGGCGGTGAAGGCACGGCGGGAAAGAATGTGCTGGGTTATGCTCATTGGGTTTCTCCTCTCAGTGCACCTCGTTCCACCTTATGGAGATCAATTCACCGGGTGCTTGCGGATCGATCTTTTATCGATAAAAAACATATCGAAACGCTAATACAACACTGTCCGCTTTGCAAGCAGTCGTTGCTGCGATTTGCGTGACTGCACTGTCTCCTCCGATAGCGCGTTTCGATATGTGAAATCCGGGGCCAAGTCCGAAAAGGGCGCCGGCCCAGCGTCGTCAAGCATCAGGCCCGAACCGCCTCCGACCCGAGCTCCGGCGCCACAAGCGTGTATGGCTCGAAGGCCGAAAAATCGGCCTTCGACATTCGGTGCCGCAGCGCGTCCATATTGCGCCTCAAGCTCTCCGGTTTCGCTGTGCCGAGCAGGACCGAGGCAACCGCCGGATTATCGAGCGGAAACTGCATGGCGGCAGCGGCGAGCGGCACGCCACGCTCCCGGGCAATGCGCTCCATTGCCCCGACCTTTTCGCGGACCTCGCTACTCGCTGGCATGTAGTCGAAATGTGCGCCATCGACCGGGCCGGTCGCAAGGATGCCCGAATTGAACACACCGCCGACGATCAGCGACGTGTTCTTCGTCTCGCAGAGCGGCAGCAGTTCGGCGACGGCGGAACGATCGAGCAGCGTATAGCGGCCTGCAAGCAGGATGCAGTCGATGTCGGCGCGGCGCATCACATCCAGGCAGACCGGGACCTCGTTGACGCCAAGCCCATAGGCGGCGATCACACCACCAGCCTTCAGTTCCTCCAACGCCCTGAGGCCGGAATCCAGGAGTTGCCTGAGATAGACGGCATTGGGGGCGGCGCCATGGGTGTAGACGCCGATGTCGTGGACATAGAGAATATCGATGCGATTGAGCCCGAGGCGCGCATAGCTGATTTCCACCGAGCGCATGATGGCGTCGTAGCTGTAATCGTAACTGACGTCGAAGTTCAGCGGTTTGACGTAGGAATAGTCCGGCACCTCGCCTTCAGGCACGGGATGCAGCAGCCGACCAACCTTGGTGGACAGCACAAACTCGTCGCGCGGCTTATCCCGCAGGAAGTCGCCGACCCGGCGCTCGGCAAGACCGAGCCCGTAATAGGGCGCGACGTCGAAATAGCGCAGGCCGGAGCCCCAAGCCGCGTCCAGCGTTTCCATTGCCGTGTCGCGCGTGCATTCGCGGTAGAGCCCACCAAGGCCGGCGGCGCCGAAGCTGTATTCGGTCACCGACAGGTCGGTCCGACCGATCTTTCTCGTCTGCATTCCCAGTCTCCTCCCTCGGGATGCGCAAGATCACATCGTCAGAGTGTCGCCCCGAGATGCCAGGGCACGAATTCGTTGTCGCCGTAACCGAAAAGCTCGCTCTTGGTCTTCTTTCCTGAAGCGGTATCGATGATCAGATCGAAGATCTCGCGACCGAGCCCGGCAATCGTCGCCTCGCCGGATGCGATCACGCCGCAATCGATGTCCATGTCTTCTTCCATCGCCCGGAAAAGCGCAGTGTTGCTGGTCAGCTTGATCGACGGTACGGGCCGACAGCCGAAACAGCTGCCGCGGCCGGTGGTAAAGGCGATGACATTGGCGCCGCCGGCCACCTGGCCGGTCGCCGACACCGGATCATAGCCGGGTGTATCCATGAAGACGAGCCCGTGCTCGGTGACGCGTTCGGCATAGCCGTAAACGGCATTGAGCGGCGAGCGCCCGCCCTTGGCCACAGCACCCAGCGACTTCTCCAGAATGGTCGTCAAGCCACCGCGCTTGTTGCCCGGCGAAGGATTGTTGTCGAGCGACGCGCCGTGCAGCGCGACGTAGTTTTCCCACCAGGCGATCAGCCCGTCGAGCTTTACGGCAACCGCCTCGTTGGCGGCACGGCTGCGCAACAGATGTTCGGCGCCGTAGATTTCCGAGGTTTCGGACAGGATGGCGGTGCCGCCGGCAGCCGCCAGAAGATCCACCGCCGCTCCCAGCGCCGGGTTGGCGGTGATACCAGACAGACCGTCAGAACCGCCGCACTGCAGACCGACGATGATTTCGCTGACCGGAATGGCGACTCGCCGCTGCCTGCCGACTTCCTCGGCGATTTCATCGAGGATGCCGAGCGCACGCTCGACCGAGCGTCGCGACCCACCGGCCTCCTGGATATTGAAGTGGCGCTTGTCCTGCCCGGCTCCGCTCTGCCCGTAGAGCGTCAACTGGTTGACCTCGCAGCCGAGCCCGACCATCAGCACGCCGCCGAAATTGACGTGGCGCGCGTAGCCCGCCAGGGTTCGGTGCAGGTTCATCATGCCGTCGCCGGTCGAAGACATGCCGCAGCCCTGGTCGTGGACAATCGGCACGAAGCCGTCGATGCCATCGTATTTCGGCAGGATGTGCCTGTTGGCCTCCTCGGCGATTGCCCGGCAGACCGTGGTGGAACAGTTCACGCTGGCAATGATGCCGATATAGTTGCGCGTCGCCGCCCTTCCGTCTCCGCGCCGATAGCCCAAGAAAGTGCGTGCGCTATCGGCAGCACTCGCCTCTTCCGGCGCGCCTTGTGGGCCGATGGCCAGGCGATCCTGATCGAAGGAGAGATTGTGGGAATGGACATGCTCGCCGGCGGCTATGTCGCTGGTGGCGCGTCCGATCGCCTGGGCATATTTGACCACCGGATCGCCCGCATGAATTGGCCGTATCGCGACCTTGTGCCCGGGATCGATCTTCGTGACGGTGCGCACGCCGCCCGGCAGGGCCTCGCCGGCAGCGATTGCCAGCGTCGCCACGACCACATTGTCCTCAGGAGCCAGAAGGATTGAAGACGGCACAGCCACTCTGAATTTCTCCGTGAAGACTATTGCGATTTCGAGAAGGGTCCATTTGTCTTTTATCCACAATAGACAGATTGTCGTCAATGGGTATTATGCGGGAAGGCAAGCGCCGGACGAACAGCGCGCGCGGACACAGCGGCAACACGGGAGAAAACGTCATGACTGTCTTACGAGAGACGAAGACAAGTGCGCGCCGGCAGGCTAGATCGGCGGCCGACGAAAGCTGATCTTTCGTTCAGCGGCTCGTCGCCCGCACAACCCCAACCGCCCGGATCCTGGCAATGGCTAAGCAGAACACCGTCTTCAAGGATGCCTATAACCGTTGCCTGAAAGTGCTGGCGGAGACATCCTCCCTGCCCTCCGAGCCGGAACTCGGTCAGGTGCTCGGCGTCAGCCGGACGACCGTGCGTGCCATTCTCGGCCGCTTCGAAGAGGCGAAGCTGATCACTTGGGACAAGCGCAAGAAGATCGTGCTGCGCCAGCCGCAGCCGGATGACTATTTCCCGACAGAGGAAACGGATTCGCTCGCTGAGATCATTGAGCGCAGCTTCATGCGCCGGATTCTGGCCGGCGGCGCCGAGCCGGGCATGCAGATCAACGAACTGGAACTGGCGCGTGAGATCGGCACCGGCACCACGAGCGTGCGGGAATTTCTGATCCGCTTCAGCCGGTTCGGCCTGATCGAGAAGCGACCGAACAGCCACTGGATCCTGAAAGGCTTCACCCGCGAATTTGCGCTGGAATTGACCGAGATCCGCGAGATGTTCGAGCTTCGCTCGGCCGCAAGCTTCGTGGCGTTGCCCGACAGCCATGCCGCCTGGCAGGAACTGAACACGATCGAAGCCCTCCACCGCGAGATCCTCGCCGACATCGACAATCGCTACAAGGAATTCTCCGAGCTCGACGAGCGCTTCCACCTGCTGGTGCACAAGTCGTCGAGCAACCGCTTCATCGTCGATTTCTACGACATCATCTCGATCGTGTTCCACTACCACTACCAATGGAACAAGACCAACGCGCGGCAGCGAAACGCGCGCGCGTTGGAAGAACACCTTGTCTATATCGAAGCGCTGCGGTCGCACGATCCCAAACGCGCCGAGGAAGCCTGCCGGCGACATCTGCGCTCGGCACGCGAGACCCTTTTACAATCCATTCCATAGCCAGCTACCGGAAATCGCCATGAAGACACCGTTTGTGCAGTTTGGGACGAGCCGCTTTCTTCAGGCGCATGCCGATCTCTTCATCAGCGAAGCGCTCGAAAGGCACGAAGCGCCGGGGCGGATCACGGTGGTGCAGACGACCGGCTCGGCCGAGCGGTCGGGACGTCTGGCGGCATTGAGGCAGCCCGATGGTTACCCCGTGGTGATCCGTGGCCTTGTTGACGGCAAACCGGTGGACAAGGTCAAGCGGGTGACAAGCATCGCCCGCGCGCTGTCGACTGATGACAACTGGGATGCCGTTTGCCATGTCGTGGCGGACGAGGCCGAGTTCCTGATCTCCAACACCGGCGATACCGGCTACGACATTTCCGACGACGACCTGTCGGCGCACCTGGCTCGGTCTTTTCCCGGCAAACTTCTGCTGCTTCTGAAAGCCCGTTTCGATGCGGGCGGCCGGCCGCTCACCATCCTTCCCTGCGAACTGGTGTCGCGCAATGGCGACGTGCTGAAAGCCATCGTGCTGAATCTCGCGCGCGAGCGGCTGGACGACCCTCGGTTTTCGGAGTGGCTGGCAACTAGGATAATCTGGGCCAATACGCTGGTCGACCGGATCGTCTCCGAACCGATCGATCCCGCCGGCGCCGTAGCGGAGCCCTACGCTTTATGGGCGATCGAAAGACAGCCGGGACTAACGGCGCCTTGCGAGCACGCATGCGTGCTGCTGGTCGACGACCTCACTCCTTACGAAAAGCTGAAGCTTCATATCCTCAATCTCGGCCACACGGTGCTTGCGGATATCTGGCTGAGGCAGGGGCGCAATCGCGATGAAACAGTCCGGCAGATCCTCGCCGAGGCTGACATCGCCAGGCAGCTCGAGGATATCTACCGGCAGGAGGTGGTGCCTGCCTTCGCGGCGAAGGATCTCGGACCGCAGGCAAGCGCCTATGTCGCAGCAACGCTCGACCGCTTCCGAAACCCGTTCCTTGACCATCGCCTCGGCGATATCGCCAACCATCACGCCGAGAAGGTCAGTCGACGGATTGCCGACTTCCGCCGCTGGAGCCCGGCCATTGCCATGCCGATGCTGGGCGCGATCTGCGACTAGCGCGTTTCCGGTTTGGACGGTGTCGCGGAAACGCTCTATCTTTTACGCAGTTCCTTGCGGGAAAACTGCCGGCGCTTTGTCCTGAAAATACTTCAGTAGCCGGATTCCAGTTTGCCGGACTGCTGACCCTGCTCGCCGGAAAACTCCTGGCGCAGCACCTGTGTCGCCCGAACCAGGGATGTGACATCGGTGCCGATTGCCATGAAATCGGCGCCGAGATCGCGGTAATCGCGTGCCTGCGCCAGATCGAGCGTCATGATGCCCCGCGCCTTTCCGCCTTTCTCAATGCGCGCGAAGGCGTCGATGATTGCCGCCCGTACCTCCGGATGCCCTGGGCTGCCGAGATAGCCCATATCCGCGGCCAAATCGGATGGCCCGATGAACAGGCCGTCGACGCCATCAAGAGCGGCAATTTCGTCGATCGCGGCCAGGCCCGCACGGCTCTCGATCTGCAGAAGAAGGCAGATCTGGTCGTTTGCGGTGTGGAGATAGTCAGCTATCCGGCCGAATTGCGATGCACGCGCCAGTGCCGCGCCGACGCCGCGGATGCCATGCGGCGGATAGCGGGTGGCGCGAACCAGCTCTTTCGCCTGCTCGACGCTTTCAACCATCGGGATCAGCAGCGTTTGCACGCCGACATCGAGGATCTGTTTGATGAGTGCGGTATCGCCGACGGGAAGGCGAACGATCGGGTGGCTGGCGGATGCCGCCACTGCCCGGAACTGGGCCGAGAGAAGCGGCAGGTCGTTGGGCGCATGCTCGCCGTCGATCAACAGCCAGTCATAACCGCTGCCGGAGACGATTTCAGCCGCATAGGGGCTCGCCAGCGCGACCCAAAGCCCAAGCTGAAAACGCTGCTCACGCAGGGCGGCCTTGAAAGGGTTGGTCGGTGCCGGCATCGCGTCATCTCCTCTGTTCACGACTGCAACCTCTGTACCGGCAAACAAAAAAACCGGCCAGAGCTTTCCGGCCGGTTTCGCGATCAGATTGTATCAACGTGCAAATACGTCAGGCGATGCCACCCAAGCAGACATATTTGATCTCGGTGAATTCCTCGATCCCGTACTTCGAACCTTCGCGGCCGAGACCGGAGAGCTTGACGCCGCCGAACGGCGCTTCCGCCGTGGAGATCAGGCCGGTGTTGACCCCGACCATGCCGTATTCCAGCGCCTCGGCAACGCGGAACACCCGCGCCAGATCCTTGGCATAGAAATACGAGGCCAGGCCGAATTCGGTGTCGTTGGCCTGCTCGATCACGTCAGCCTCGTCCTTGAAGCGGAACAGCGGCGCGACCGGACCGAAGGTTTCCTCGCGGGCGACGGCCATCGCCTGGGTGACATCGGCCAGAACCGTCGCCTCGAAGAAAGTGCCGCCGAGCGTATGGCGCTTGCCGCCCTGGATCACGCGAGCGCCCTTGGCGGTGGCATCGGCGATGTGCTCTTCCACCTTCTCCAGCGCCGCCTTGTCGATCAGCGGGCCAAGGATGACGCCCTGGTCGAGACCATTGCCGATCTTCAGCTTGGCAACGGCCGCGGCCAGCTTGTCGGAGAAGGCATCATAGACCTTGTCCTGCACGTAGATGCGGTTGGCGCAGACACAGGTCTGGCCATTGTTGCGGAACTTGGCGATCAGGGCGCCTTCCACTGCCGCGTCGAGATCGGCATCGTCGAAGACGATGAAGGGCGCGTTGCCGCCGAGTTCCAGCCCGAGCTTCTTGATGGTGCCGGCGCTCTGGCGATAGAGCTCGGCGCCGACCTCGGTCGAGCCGGTAAAGGTCAGCTTGCGCACCACCGGATTGGCGGTCATCTCGGCACCAATTTCGCGGGCCGAGCCGGTGACGACGCTGAAGAGGCCCTTCGGCAGGCCGGCGCGCTCGGCAAGAACGGCGATGGCAAGGGCGGAGAACGGGGTCTGCGAAGCGGGCTTCAACACCATGGCGCAGCCGGCAGCAAACGCCGGGCCAGCCTTGCGGGTGATCATCGCATTCGGGAAGTTCCAAGGCGTGATCGCGGCGACGACGCCGATCGGCTGCTTCATAACCATGATGCGCTTGTCCGGCTGATGGCCGGGGATCAGGTCGCCATAGATACGGCGCCCCTCTTCGGCGAACCATTCGACGAAGCTGGCGCCATAGACGATTTCGCCGGTTGCCTCTGCCAGCGGCTTGCCCTGTTCGAGCGTGAGGATGCGACCGAGATCGTCCTTGTTCTCGATCATCAGTTCAAACCAGCGGCGAAGCGCGCCGGCGCGATCCTTGGCGGTACGGGCAGCCCAACCCTTCTGCGCCAGACGCGCCGCTTCGATCGCAGCCTTCGTCTCCTTGCCTCCAAGCTTCGGCACGCGCCCGACAAGTTCACCCGTTGCCGGGTTCACTACATCGATCGCATTGGCAGCATCCGCTTCGATCCATTCACCACCAATCAAGGCAGCCTGGCGAAACAGTGACGGGTCCTTAAAAGTCATCGCGCGTCCTCTCTCAGAAAAATCTACAGAACTTATACAACTTTTTTATCGAGCTCGACAATCACCCGAAACACCGTTTCTGCATATTCCGTCAGGGCGTCGGATCGGGCCGACAAAAGGACCGACGAGCCGAGCGCAAATCCGGTTTCATCGCTCCCCGATCCCATGTAGCGTCCGCAGCGAATCTCGCCACCCTTCCCGCTCTGCGGCGGCAACTGCCGTAGATTGCGACTCCTCCCAAGGGATTCCCGATACGATAAAAGAGGTATGTTCATGACGGAAAGCAACCACAGAACCGCCGACCACTCGATCGATACGATGTTCCTGAAACGCTGGTCGCCGCGCGCGTTCACACAAGAGGAAATCGGCGAAGAAGACTTGCTCTCGCTGCTCGAAGCCGCCCGCTGGGCGCCCTCGGCGAGCAACAACCAACCCTGGCGGTTCGTCTATGCCCGCCGCGGCACCGGGCATTTCGCGCGCCTGCTGGATATTCTCAACGAGAGCAATCAGCGCTGGGCGAAGCATGCCGCCGCGCTGGTGATCATCATCTCCAAGACGCACACGCAGGCGGCCACCGGCGAGATGCGGGCAACCTACACCCATGCCTTCGACACCGGTGCTGCCTGGTTCAGCCTCGCGCTTCAGACAACCGTTGCCGGCTGGCACGCGCATGCGATGGCCGGTATCGATCGCGACAAGGCGATGACCAGCCTTGGCGTTCCCGAGTACTACCGGGTCGAGGCGGCGGTGGCGATCGGCCGGCTTGCCGACCCTTCGACGCTGCCGGAGGATCTGCGCGAGCGAGAAAAGCCGAGCCAGCGCAAGCCGCTTGCCGAACTGGCCTTTGAAGGCCGCTTCAAGGCCGAATAAAAAAGAAAGATCCCGGTGCCTTGCGGTACCGGGATCTCAAGAAGCGAATAATTGTATCTCGATCAGATGTCGAGGTTGGCGACGCTCAGCGCGTTTTCCTGGATGAAGTCGCGGCGCGGCTCGACCTCGTCGCCCATCAGGCGCGAGAACAAGCCGTCTGCGTCCGTCGCGTCGTTCACCCGAACCTGCAGCAGCGAGCGCACGTTCGGATCGAGCGTCGTCTCCCAGAGCTGCTCGGCATTCATCTCGCCCAGCCCCTTGTAGCGCTGCATCGACAGACCCTTGCGGCCAGCCGCAAAGATCGCATCCAGAAGCGCGCGCGGACCGCTGATATCTTGTGCGCCATCACGGCGGCGGAGCACCGGAGGTGCGGAGTAAATTTCCTTAAGCTTCGATGTCAGCTGGTCGATATGACGGGCGTCGGACGAGCCGATCAGCGCCATGTCGAGGGTAGCGACTTCCTTGACGCCACGAACCATGCGTTCAAGCTTGAGGCCGCCTTCGGTCGTGACCGCTCCGCTCCAGCCGCGTTCGGTCTCTTCGGCAATCACGTCGAGCCTGCGAGCCACTTCGGTCGCGACCTGCTCGTACTGTTCGCGCTGGCCGTTCAGTTCGACATTCAAGGCGCCGGCAATCGCTGCCTGTTCGACAATCGAGCGATTGTAGCGCGAGTGAAGACCATCCATCAGGTTACGCACGCGCAACGCGTCGTTGATGACCTCGCGCAAGTCCTGGCCGGCGCGGACCTCGCCGGATGCAAGCTGAAGCGTCGCTTCCTCGAGACCCATGGAGATCAGGTAGTCTTCCAGCGCCTGCTCGTTTTTCAGGTACTGGGCGGACTTGCCGCGGGTCACTTTGTAAAGCGGTGGCTGGGCAATATAGAGGTGGCCGCGCTCGATCAGCTCCGGCATCTGCCGGAAGAAGAAGGTGAGCAGCAGGGTGCGGATATGGGCGCCGTCGACGTCGGCGTCCGTCATGATGATGATCTTGTGGTAACGCAGCTTGTCGGCGTTGAACTCGTCCTTGCCGATGGATGTGCCGAGCGCGGTGATCAGCGTGCCGATTTCCTGGCTCGAAAGCATCTTGTCGAAACGCGCCCGTTCGACGTTGAGGATCTTGCCGCGCAGCGGCAGGATCGCCTGGTTTTCGCGCGAGCGTCCCTGCTTGGCCGAACCGCCTGCCGAATCGCCCTCCACCAGGAAGACTTCGGACTTTGCCGGATCGCGTTCGGAGCAGTCGGCGAGCTTGCCCGGCAGCGAAGAGATGTCGAGCGCGCCCTTGCGGCGCGTCAGTTCGCGCGCCTTGCGCGCCGCCTCGCGGGCGGCGGCCGCTTCGACGACCTTGCCGACAAGGATCTTCGCGTCGGAGGGATGCTCCTCCAGCCAGGTGCTCAAGGCTTCGTTGACCAGGCTCTCGACAACCGGACGGACTTCCGAGGAAACCAGCTTGTCCTTGGTCTGCGACGAGAACTTCGGATCCGGCACCTTGACCGAGAGAACGGCGGTCAGGCCTTCGCGGCAGTCGTCGCCGGTCAGCGTCACCTTTTCCTTCTTGGTGATGCCTGACGTTTCGCCATAGGACGTGATCTGCCGGGTCAGCGCGCCGCGGAAGCCGGCCATGTGCGTGCCGCCGTCGCGCTGCGGAATGTTGTTGGTGAAGCAGAGCACGTTCTCGTGGTAGCTGTCGTTCCACCACATCGCGACTTCGACGGTGATGCCGTCCTTTTCGCCACGGATCGAAACCGGCTTCTGCACGAGCGGCTTCTTTGCGCGGTCGAGATAGGCGACGAAGGCTTCGAGGCCACCGTCATACATCATCTCGTCCTGACGTACGTCCGAATGACGCTTGTCGGTCAAGACGATGCGTACGCCGGAATTCAGGAAGGCGAGTTCGCGCAGGCGGTGTTCGAGCGTGCCGTAGTCGAAGTCCGTCTTGGTAAAGGTCTCGGTGCTTGGCAGGAACGTCACTTCGGTGCCGGTATCGGTGCCGGCGTCGCCGATCACCTTTAGCGGGCTGTCAGCCACGCCATGGGTGAAGCTCATCTCATGGATCTTGCCCGCACGGCGGATCTTCAACCGCAGCATGACGGACAGCGCGTTGACCACCGAAACGCCAACGCCGTGCAGACCGCCCGAAACCTTGTAGGAATTCTGGTCGAATTTACCGCCGGCGTGGAGCTGCGTCATGATGACCTCAGCCGCCGAGACGCCCTCTTCCTTGTGGATGTCGGTCGGGATACCGCGGCCGTTGTCGGTCACCGTCACCGAGCCGTCGGCATTGAGCGTCACCGTGACGATATCGGCGTGGCCCGCGAGCGCCTCGTCGATCGCGTTGTCGACCACCTCGTACACCATGTGATGCAGACCGGAGCCGTCGTCGGTGTCGCCGATATACATGCCCGGCCGCTTGCGTACGGCATCCAGGCCCTTCAACACCTTGATGGAGTCGGCACCATATTCGGCGGCGGCGCCGGTATCGGTTTCAGGAATATCGGTCATTCGGCTTCGGGTCTTTCCAGGTTCTTCGGACGTAGTGATTCGTTGCGAATCACGTCTCGGACGCCTCGCGGACTATAGAAAATTTGTCCACGGTTCCAAATCCCGGACCGCGCGTAGCGGCCGGAAAACAGCTGTTCATCCCCTGTCATTAGCAGGAAATGTGGCTTTTTCCAAAACATCTTCCAGGGCGCGGATCGTGTCGATGGACAAATAGCGGATTTGCCCGCTCAAGCGGTTGGCAAAGGCCGTGTATTCCGGCGCGAGCCCCGACGTATCCAGCATCACTTTCGGCGCAGAGACCTGGGCGATCTGGAACAATTCCTCGGCATCGTCCCAGATGACGTTGAAATAGCCGGCCACCCTTTGCAGAAAATCGAAGCTCGGCGCGCCGCGCTTTCCATGCTCTAGCGCCGAGAGATAGGCGGCCGACACGCCGATCGCCGCGGCCATCTGCTTCTGCGACACCCCCTTCTTGCGCCGCAACGCGCGCACCGCCACGCCAAAAGGGGTCACGTCGCGCTTCCCTTGCTGCGCGCCAGGCGGACATAAAGCGCGCCATCGCCGCCATGATTGCGGGCCGCGGGTTCGTAGCTTGAGATCAATGGCCGGAACTCCGGCAGCGAGAACCAGAGCGGCACGGCGCGCTTCAAGGCGCCGTCGCTGCCGATCGACGTTCCCTTGCCGGTGATGACAAGAACGTGACGCAGCCCGCGCTCATGTGCTCTCAGAAGAAAATGCAGGAGGAAGCCATGGGCTTCGCTCTGGATCATGCCGTGCAGATCAATCCGCGCTTCAAGCGCTAGGTGGCCCTTCGACAGCTTGCGCTTGACCGGTTTTTCAAGCGGATAGTGGTGTCGGCCGTTCGGGGTCTTGCTAAGGGCAATTCCCTGCTGGTCGTCGGCACCACTGGCCGAGGCCGTGGCCTGCGGCTTTTGCGGCTCGTCCTTGGGCTCGGCCGGAACATCCTCGCCGAGGAATTCCCTGAGATCGTCGAGACGGCCCGGCATGGGCCTGGCCGTGCGTGCCACCTTTCCCCATAGAATCCGCTCTTCGGCCGAAAGCTTCTTGCCCCTAGCCATTGCCGTATCTTGCCGCAACCGCACTGGGGATGAAGATGTAGAAATCGGCTTCGTTGCGAACCGCACCCGCAAGCTCCCCGGCCCTGTCACCGGATCCGGTGAAGATGTCGCCGCGGGCAGGGCCGACGATCGCCGATCCGGTGTCGAGCGCCAGCATCAGCCGTCGAAACGGCTGTCCGGCATCAAGACGTGTCAGGCTCTCGCTGGAAATGAAAAACGGCACGCCGAAAGTATGGATCAGCCGATCGACTGCAAGCGAGCGTCCCGGCTCCAACGAAACCTTGGCGGCAGCGACCGGACCCAGCCGCTCGTCTTCGACGTCTGCCTCGCGGAAGAATATGAAGGAGCGATTGTGCCAAAGCACCTCGTCGACCTTATCCGGATTGGCGGCGAGCCAACCCCGGATGCTCATCATCGAAACGGTGGCAGCATCGATCTCGCCACGATCGATCAGCAGCTTTCCGATCGGGGAAAAGTAATGGCCGGTCTTGGCGGCGTAGGTGATGCGCCGGCGCGAACCGTTGGGATAGACGAGCCGGGCAGCTCCCTGGACGTGGACGAAGAAGACGTCGACCTTCGATTTGGCATAGGCGATCTCCAGACCGCGCCCCGCCAGAAAGCCGTGCTCGATCGCACGACGGTCGGGATACTCGCCGACCACGCCGTCATGCAACCGGCCGAAGGCGAAATAGGGATCCATATCTGCCGGCCGGTTGGTGTCGTCGACGTCGACGAGATCGATCGGGCGCCGGTAGATCGGGTAGCGGAACGTCTCGTCCGGTGTCGCCCGCACGTCGATCTCGGGCTCGTAGAACGCAGTCACGAAACCGGTCCTGGTCGTTTCCGGCCGGATCCTGAAGGCAACGAACTGTTGCTCGAAGAATGCGCGGGCTGCAGCCGCGTCGGGGACATCTGCGCCTGCGGCCGAAAGGGCGGGCATCAAATCATCGACGGAAATGCCAATCGAACCGGTGCGATAAGGCTTTGCCGTCGAGACATGGTGGTGACAGCGGCGCAACGCTTCAATCACCGCAGTCGGATCGTCGTCCTGCCACCCCGGTAGATCGGAGAAGGTGACAGGCTCAAGTCGAAACGTCATGGTCGCCCCTTCCGATCAGTTTTCGGATTCGGTAGCGATCAGCTTCCAGTTCGGATCACGCGAACGAATGTCGCGCGAGAAAGTCCAGAGATCGTTGACTTCGGCCACCGACTCCGCGTCCCCATCGATGATGACACCCGCTTTGTCGTAGGTCGCCGAGATCAGCTGGCTGACAATCCGGATCGTGATGTTTTCTTCGCTGTCCTTGACTTCGGCGTGGACGATGTCGGCCTTCTCGATGCCGACGAAGGTGGATTTGACCACCTCGCCCTTGCGTTCGCGCTCGGCAATCGCAGCGTCGAAGCCCTCATAGACCTCGCGCGACAAAAGGTTCTTCAGCGTCTTGCGGTCGCCGTCGGCAAAAGCCATGACGATCATCTCGTAGGCCATCTTCGCCCCGTTGACGAACTCCTTCGGGTCGAAGCCGGTGTCGGCGTCGGTCAGCGAACGGAGCTGATCGTTGAGCGGCGTCCCCACCTTGGCGAAGGCATCGATCGCGGCATAGCGGGCCGAATCGTCCTCGACATTGTCGCGGCGCGGCAGCTGGACGACCTTGCCATTGTCGGCCTTTTCGGGCCCCTGGCTCATGTCTCTCGGTGAATAGGGATCAAACGGTGGCCGCTCGCTGCCGGTTCGGCGACCGAGAACGCTGCGCAACTGCAGGAAAATGACCACTGCGGCGATCAAGAAAAAAAACGTGATGAAGTCGAAAGAGCCCATTTCCACCTGAAACCGCTGTTAGAATTTCTCGTAGCTATTCCATATAGTCCGCAAGGATAGATCATTCAAACAGCGTTGTCGCACCCTTAGATCGGAGGTGACGATGCGAAGACCGTTTCAGGCACCGCTAATGCGCTCATTGTTAATTCCCCTGGTCGTTCTTGGACTGCCCCTTGCCGAGATTGCCGGCTTCGTCATCGTCGGCCGCGAAATCGGCCTGGCGATGACATTGCTGCTCGTTCTGTTGAGCGGGATCGCCGGCGTCGTCCTGCTTCGCGTCCAGGGTTTCGCCGTCATCAGGCGTGTGCAGGAGGCGACGCGCACCGGCAGCGATCCGGGCCGCGAGGTCCTCGGCGGCGCCTTGATGTTCGTCGCAGCCCTGTTGTTGATGGTGCCCGGCTTCATCAGCGACATCTTCGGTCTGCTTCTATTTGTGCCGCCTGTCCGACAGGCCGTGGCCGGCTATCTGAGGTCAAGAATGACGATTGTAACCGCTGCCTCGAGCCAGTCCTGGCGCGGACCGAGCCATACACCGGAAGAGCGCGCCCAACCGCGCGTCATCGACCTTGGCGAAGGCGAGTTCTCGAGGACCGATGATGATGAGCAAAACCCGCCCGAAGAGCGCCGGCGGCAATAGCAAAGGCCTGTGGCGCAGGGTTGTAAGCCCTATGACGAAATGCTAGATGGCCTCACCGAATTGAAGTCGAGGAAACCCTTATGACGACTGATACCGCATCCAACGGCAACGGCAGCGCGCAGCAGAGCCCGTCGCTCAACATCCTCGCCCAGTATGTCAAGGATCTCTCGTTCGAGAACCCGGGCGCACCGCGTTCGCTGCAGGCCCGTGACAATGCGCCGTCGATCAACATCAATGTCAACGTCAACGCCAATCCGCTCGCCGAGAACGATTTCGATGTCGTTCTCTCGCTGAACGCGGAAGCGAAAGACGGCGAGCGCGTTCTGTTCAACGTCGAGCTCTCCTACGGCGGCGTTTTCCGTGTTGCCGGCTTCCCGCAGGAACACATGCTGCCACTGCTCTTCATCGAGTGCCCGCGCCTGCTGTTCCCGTTCGCGCGCCAGATCGTTGCCGACGCGACCCGCAACGGCGGCTTCCCGCCGCTGATGATCGACCCGATCGATTTTGCCCAGATGTTCGCCCAGCGCATGGCCGAAGAAAAGGTCCGCTCTCAGGTGGCAACCGAGACCGCCAACTGATTTCCGTCAGTCTGGATCGAACTTGAGAAAAAGCCCGGCTTGACCGGGCTTTTTTCATTCCTGCAGATCGTATTTTGCCCAGATTGCCTTGGTCCCCAGCTTGGCGACCAGCGCGGCATGAGCCTCCTCATCCGCTTCCGACAATCGGTTCGGCAAAGGCCTTGGGCGCTGCGCGATAGCAATCGGCGCATCGTCGTGTTCGACGGTTTGTCCCGCGACCTTGTTGCTCGACACCAGACCAAGTGCCGCCTGACGACCGCCGAGCATCTCGATATAGACTTCGGCGAGAAGCTCGGAGTCGAGCAGCGCGCCGTGCTTGGCGCGATGGGAATTGTCGATGCCATAACGACGGCAGAGCGCATCGAGCGAGTTCGGGCCCATCGGGTGCTTGCGGCGGGCAAGCGCGAGCGTATCCGTCACCCGTTCGCCGGCAATGACCGGCAGCCCGATGCGACCGAATTCCGCATTGATGAAGCCCATGTCGAAGGTGGCATTGTGCGCCACCCAGCGGGCATCGCCGAAGAAGTCGAGGATCTGCTGGGCCACATCGGCAAAAGGCGGCTTGTCCTTCAGGGACTCGTCGGTGATGCCGTGAATGGCAAGCGCATCCGGATGAACCTTGCGATTGCCGGGATTGATGAAGATGTGCAGCGTACGGCCGGTCGGAAACTGGTTTTCCAGCTCGACGCCGCCGATTTCGATCACCCTGTCCTCGCGATTGTCGAGGCCGGTCGTTTCCGTATCGAAAATGATCTCACGCATCGGGAGCTCCATTCTTGGCGAGATCGTCGACGATCGCCCTCACCTGTTGGCGTGTGTTATCGAAGCTGTTGCTGGTATCGACGATGTAATCGGCGCGTTCGCGCTTCTGGCTGTCCGGCACCTGACGCGCCAGGATCATAGCAAATTTCTCTTCGGTCATACCGGGGCGTTTCATCGCCCGCTCTCTTTGAATGTCGGGCGCGCAGCTAACGACGACCACTTTATCGACCCGCGCCTCGGCACCCGTCTCGAACAACAGCGGAATATCGAGCACGACGAAAGGCACGTTGGCCGCAGCATTCTCGTCGAGGAACTCGCGCTCTTTCTGGCGAACGAGCGGATGCACGATGCTCTCGAGTTCGCGCAGCCTTTCCGGCATTGCCAACAACTGGCGGGACAGTTCGGCCCGATCGATCGCCCCCTGCCTGACCGTTCCCGGAAAGGCGGCTTCGACCGGTGCTACGGCTTCGCCGCGATAAAGCGTATGCACCACTTCATCGGCGTCGTTGACCGGCACCCCGAACTCGCGGAACATCTGCGCCGTCGTTGACTTGCCCATGGCGATCGATCCGGTGAGGCCGACGATCATCATGCGCGCGCGCCCATGTCATCGATGACGAGTTGGCGAAGCGTGGCGTCGACGACGGGCCGGCGGCCGAACCAGAGCTCGAAACCGGGCGCGGCCTGATGCAGCAGCATGCCAAGTCCATCGACGGTGGCGTAGCCCTGCTCTTCCGCCTGGCGAAGCAAAGGCGTCTTCAACGGGACGTAGACGATATCAGTCACCACGGCCTCCCTGGCCATGACGGTGAAATCGATCTGCGGTGCATCCTGTCCATCCATGCCGAGAGACGTGGTGTTGATGAAGAGGCCGGCGCCCGTCATCACCTCGCCCAATGCCTCCATCGGATGCGCATGCACGGCCGACCCGAAACGGTCGGACAGTTCCTGTGCCCTTACCACCGTGCGGTTGACGACATGGATCGTCTTGATGCCCCGATCGCGCACGGCCTGGATCACGGCGCGGCTGGCACCGCCGGCGCCGAGCACGACCGCGGTCGAACATTGATCCCAGCCGGCTGCCCGCTCATCAAGGTTGGCGACGAACCCTTGGCCATCGGTGTTGGTGGCGTGGACTTCGCCGGCTTCTATCCAAAGCGTATTGGCAGCGCCGACTTCCAGACAGAGATCGTCAGGTCGATCTGCGAGCCGATGGGCAACTTCCTTGTGCGGGATGGTGACGTTGCCGCCGCAAAAACCGGCCGTGCCTTGCTTCAGCTCTGCAATAAAGGCGGAAAAGTCCTCCGGCCTCACCTCGTGTGCGCGGTAGCTGCCCTCTATCCCAAGCTGTTTCAGCCAATAGCCATGGATCAGCGGCGACCTCGAATGCTTGATCGGATAGCCGGTGACGAAGGCGTGGTTAACAAATGTTTCACGTGAATCACGCATCGATCGTTCCCAATTCCCGAAGTTTTGCGAGCAGCGGCAGCATCGGAAGACCGAGGATGGTGAAGTAATCACCCTCGATCTTTTCGAACAGCTGTATCCCCTCACCCTCCAGCTGGTAGGCGCCGACACTGGACAAGGCCTTGCCGCCGACACGCTGCAGATGGCGATCGACAAATTCCGGCGTCAGCGTACGGACCGACATATGTGCGGAAGAGAGGTGACGCCAGAGGATCTCTTCGCCGCGCACGAGAACGATCGCGCTGTTCAGACGATGGGTCTTGCCGGAGAGCGACAGGAGATGTTGTCCGGCTTCCGCCATATCCTTCGGCTTGTGATAGACGCGCTGGCCCAGAGACATGGTCTGGTCGGAGCCGATCACCAACGCCTGCGGAAAATGCTTGGCGACATTTCTCGCCTTGGCTTCGGCCAGCCGCACTGCGACCTCTTCAGGAGCTGCACCTTCTTCCTCCAGTGGTTTTTCAAGCGCGCGCTCGTCGAGCTCGGCGGCGCGTGCCGTAAACTCCAGGCCGGCATTTTCCAGAAGCGCACGCCGGAACGGGCTTGCTGAAGCCAGGACGAGTGAAGGTGTCATCATCGAAGTTCCCGAATTGTTCGGATTCGCTCTAGCGCAGCCGCGGACGCAGGGCAACAATTGCGGCGGCGGTTTCCTCGATCGAGCGGCGGGTGACATCGATGAGCGGCCAGTTGTTGCGCGCACAAAGTGCGCGGGCATATTTCAGCTCCTCGGCGATCGCCGCCCGATCCGTATATTGATCACCGTGAAAGCCTTGCGTGGTGCCAAGCACCCGATGCTGACGGACCTGGGAAATCCGGTCGGCGGTCGCAATCAGGCCGACGACCAGTGGCTTGGTTGCCGCCATCAGCCGATCGGGAAGCGGCACGCCCGGGACGATCGGAATGTTGGCTGTCTTGATGCCGCGGTTGGCGAGATAGATGGATGTCGGCGTCTTCGATGTCCGGCTGATGCCGATCAGCACCACGTCGGCGTCATCGAAATCGGCCGGAAGCTGGCCGTCGTCATGGTCCATGGTGAAATTCAAAGCGTCGATGCGCGCGAAATAATCAGCGTCCATCACATGCTGCGCGCCGGAACGGCGTCGCGACGGCGAGCCGAGATAGGACTGGAACAGTTCAATGATTGGATCGAGAACGGAGACGCACGGCACGCCCATCTCGCGGCAGCGCTGGTCGATGATATCAGCCAGTTCGCGATCGACGATCGTATAGAGCACGATGCCGGGCGCTCCATCGATGGCATCGAGAACCTGCAGCAGCTGCCGGCGATTCCTGATCAGCGGATAGACATGCTCGAGCGCATGCGACGCCTGGAACTGCGCCGCTGCCGCCCGCCCCGCAGCGATCAACGTCTCCCCCGTCGAATCGGAGATCAGATGCAGGTGGAAGTAGTTTTTCTTGTTCTCCACGCAATTCTCCGGGTGCTGTTGATAAACCGGGATAAAAACGGCCGACGGCGCCACGCCAGCTCGGGCGACGGGAAAACCGCCGACTTATTCACAATTTGCCCAACGCAGAAGAAAGCTTCGCAGAGCATGTGGACAAGACTCATGGCAATGACAAAGTGTCACGTGTTTCAGTTCGTTGTCCACAGATATGCGCTGTTTTTCAAGCGCGGCAATCGCCTGATTCCCATCGGCTTTTTGGACTTATCCACGAAATGCGGTGGTGAGCGCCGCGCTCGCTCCCAGCTGGTTGGATTCGATCCGGCGGCCGTGGATGACATGTGGCCATCTTTTAATCCTTGATACCCACCGACTCTAAGAAATAGAAAGAGTCTAAATACCTTTGTTTATTTATTGGGAGAGACCATCCGTGGCCGAGACACGAAGGAAAGTTCTGGAGGTTTTGGACGGGAAGACGGTCAGTCCTCCTCCCGTCTGGCTCATGCGCCAGGCCGGCCGGTACCTTCCGGAATATCGAGCAACGCGTGCGGTGGCCGGAAGCTTCCTCGATCTCTGTTACACGCCCGATCTTGCCGTCGAAGTGACACTGCAACCGATCCGTCGCTATGCCTTTGACGCAGCCATCCTGTTTTCGGACATCCTCGTCATCCCGGACGCGCTGAAGCGCAACGTTCGCTTCGAGGAAGGCCATGGGCCGAGAATGGATCCGATCGACGTCGACGGCATCAATGCTTTGAAGGCGGACGGTATCTCCAGTCACCTGAAACCGGTCTTCGAAACGGTGTCGCGTTTGCGTGCGGAACTCCCGACGGAAACGACGCTGCTCGGCTTTTGTGGTGCGCCCTGGACCGTCGCGACCTATATGATCGCCGGTCACGGAACACCGGATCAGGCCCCTGCCCGGCTGTTCGCCTATAGAAACCCGGAAGCCTTCGAACGGCTTTTGACGTTTCTGGCGGATGTGTCGGCCGACTATCTGGTCGAGCAGATCGATGCCGGCGCTGACGCGGTCCAGATTTTCGACTCCTGGGCTGGCGTTCTCGGCGAAGAGGAATTCGAACGATTTGCGGTCAAGCCGGTCGCCCGAATGATCGCTTCGGTGCGGGCGCGCCGTCCGCAGGCCAAGATCATTGCCTTTGCCAAGGGCGCAGGGCTTCTCCTGAAGCATTACCGCCGGAAAACGGGTGCGGATGCCATCGGGCTCGATTGGACGGTCCCACTGTCCTTTGCTGTCGATTTGCAGAAGGACGGACCGGTGCAGGGCAATCTCGATCCGATGCGGGTCGTTTCCGGTGGCGTTGCCCTGGAGCAGGGCATCGATCGTATTCTCGATGCGCTCGGTAACGGGCCGCTGATTTTCAATCTCGGGCACGGGATTACGCCGCAGGCCGATCCGCAGAACGTCTCGGCGTTGGTGTCGCGCGTTCGCGGAGCACGCTGATGGGCGAACGCCAGACGGATAGCGGCCCGGGCAACAGGGCGCGGCTGAGAGCAATGATTGCGCTTGGCGGTTTTGCCGCTTTGCTCATCGGGCTTTTCGTCTGGCAGCCCGAGAGCCTGTATCTCTGGATGAAGGCGCTGCACGTGATTGCGGTGATGTCGTGGATGGCAGCGCTGCTCTACATGCCGCGGTTGTTCATCTACCACACTGACGCCGCACCCGGCTCCGAACAATCCGAAACCTTCAAGATGATGGAACAGCGACTGCTGAAGGTCATCATGAATCCGGCGATGATGATCTCCTGGGTGCTCGGGCTTTACCTCGCCTGGAGCGTCTATGGCTTCCAGGGCGGCTGGCTTCATGCCAAGTTGTTGTTCGTGGTGATGCTGACTGTGGTGCATATGCGCTTCAGCCGGGCGGTTCGGGCGTTCCAGCGGGATGAAAACCGCCGCACCGCACGCTACTGGCGGCTGATGAACGAGGCCCCGACGTTGCTGATGATCCTGATCGTCATCATGGTGGTGGTGAAGCCGTTTTGAATTTCATCGATTGCTAATTGTAATAGTTGTCGCTAATTTTCGTCAGCCCCTTGCGGCGTTTCACGTGAATCGCTATTTTCTGCCATCTCCTCTTCATGGCTTGTGACAAAGACCAGAGCCTGCCCCTCCTGCCGCAGCTCCCTTCAGAAAACACGCCGTCTTTCCATTCCCAGACGAAACATGGATCCTTCATGGCTGAAATGAAGCTACAAGAACTTAAGAACAAGACGCCGACCGATCTTCTGGCCTTTGCCGAAGAGCTCGAGGTGGAAAATGCGAGCACCATGCGCAAGCAGGAGCTGATGTTCGCAATCCTCAAGATGCTCGCCGCCCAGGATATCGAAATCATCGGTGAAGGCGTCGTGGAGGTTCTGCAGGACGGTTTCGGCTTTCTGCGCTCTGCCAATGCCAACTACCTTCCCGGACCGGACGATATCTACATCTCCCCCTCGCAGATCCGCCGCTTCTCGCTGAAGACCGGCGACACAGTCGAGGGACCGATCCGCGGACCGAAGGAAGGCGAACGCTACTTCGCGCTGCTGAAGGTCAACACCATCAATTTCGACGATCCAGAAAAGATCCGTCACAAGGTTCATTTCGACAATCTGACGCCGCTCTATCCGAACGAGCGCTTCAAGATGGAACTCGATATCCCGACGTCGAAGGACCTTTCTGCCCGGGTGATCGATCTGGTCGCCCCGCTTGGCAAGGGCCAGCGCGGTCTCATCGTCGCTCCGCCGCGCACCGGGAAGACGGTTCTCCTGCAGAACATTGCCCATTCGATCACCGCAAACCATCCGGAATGTTACCTGATCGTTCTCCTGATCGACGAACGGCCGGAAGAAGTCACCGACATGCAGCGCTCGGTGAAGGGCGAAGTGGTTTCCTCGACCTTCGACGAGCCGGCGACGCGTCACGTTCAGGTCGCCGAAATGGTGATCGAAAAGGCAAAGCGCCTGGTTGAGCATGGCCGCGACGTCGTTATCCTGCTCGACAGCATCACCCGTCTCGGTCGCGCCTACAACACCGTTGTTCCTTCATCCGGCAAGGTTCTGACCGGTGGTGTCGACGCCAACGCCCTGCAGCGCCCGAAGCGCTTCTTCGGTGCCGCCCGCAACATCGAAGAAGGCGGTTCGCTGACCATTATCGCCACGGCGCTGATCGATACCGGCAGCCGCATGGACGAAGTCATCTTCGAAGAGTTCAAGGGCACCGGCAACTCGGAAATCGTGCTCGACCGCAAGGTCGCCGACAAGCGCATCTTCCCGGCGATGGACATTCTCAAGTCCGGCACGCGTAAGGAAGACCTGCTTGTTCCACGTCAGGATCTGCAGAAGATCTTCGTCCTTCGTCGGATTCTGGCCCCGATGGGAACCACCGATGCGATCGAGTTCCTGATCGACAAGCTAAAGCAGACGAAGAACAACGGCGACTTCTTCGACTCGATGAACACTTGATGCGGCCGAATGCCGTTATCGCAATTAAGACCGGGCGAGTTATCTTGCCCGGTCTTATGCTTTTTATCTATGAATTCGTTAGCCGGATTCAACAAACACAGACCTCCTTACGGCCTTTCGATTCGCTATCGCAATGAATTATAGCCCACCGCTCAGAGCCACCTCTCTCAGCTCGATGATTCACGTGAAACACAAGCGGCGATCCCGAGGCTTGATCTTTCCCTGACTATTCGGCATAAGCTCCCAATCGCTCGACACCTCCGTGCTCGCTGGGAACGCCGACGGCCGCGTTTCATCCGGCTATCGCCGTGAGGGTTCGGCTAACCCGCCTGGGCCTATTTCAGAGGCGCAGGCGTGCTTAGAGCGGACGCTCTCATTGGATCTCAGGTAAAACGATGCCATCGGTGGATACGATATATGCGCTTTCCAGCGGGGGGTTGCCGGCAGGTGTGGCGGTGATCCGCATCAGTGGACCGGAAACGACTGCGGTTCTTGAGTCTTTGTGCGGCGCAGTCCCGGAGCCGCGACTTGCATCATTGCGACCGATTCGCTCCCGCAACGGTTTAAAGATCGACAGTGGCTTAATCCTCTATTTCCGCGGCCCTGCCTCGTTTACCGGGGAAGATTGCGCCGAGTTGCAGGTGCACGGCGGCCGTGCTGTTGTTCAAACGCTGTTGCAAGAGTTGTCTGGCTTTGCGGGGCTGCGCCACGCTGAGGCCGGCGAGTTTTCACGGCGAGCTTTTCAGAACGGCAAGATGGATCTTGTCGAGGTCGAGGGCTTGTCGGATCTGATCGTTGCGGAAACCGAGATGCAGCGCCGTTTGGCGCTTGAGCATTCCGCTGGCGGCCAGTCGAAGGTCTACGATGATTGGGCCAGGCGTCTGACCCATGCGCGTGCGATGATCGAGGCGGAGCTTGATTTCGCCGACGAGGAGGATGTGCCGGGCTCGGTCAGCGATCGGATCTGGAAAGACATGGAGCTGCTACGTCATGAGATCGACGTCCATATTGCCCAGGCGCCGATCGGCGAGATCATTCGGGACGGTCTGAAGATCGTCATTGCCGGCGAACCCAACGCTGGCAAATCCAGCTTGCTCAATGCACTGGCAAAACGTGATATCGCGATCGTGACCGAGATAGCTGGTACGACGCGTGATGTGCTTTCCGTCGACCTTTCATTAGCCGGATTCTCCGTCAAGCTGTTCGATACGGCTGGCCTGCGTGAGACCGACGAGACGGTGGAACGCGAAGGTATTCGTCGCGCTCGCGACGTGATTGCCAGTGCCGATCTCGTCCTACTTCTTTCGGAGAACGAGGCGGGCTTTAACACCTTGGACGATCTTGGTTTGGCGGATGTGCCGGTCTTAAGGGTCGCAACCAAGACAGACGAAAAAGACAGCGGTAGCAATGATCTTGCGGACGTATCGATTTCGACGAGGACCGGTGTGGGAATGGACCGACTCTTGAACGCGATATCGAGCTATCTACCTGATTTATCTGGTGTTACGGCCCTGTCTATCCCCTCCAGGCGCAGGCATGTGGATGCTTTGCGCCAAGCGAGTGCCGCCCTTGCGGAGAGTTTGAGCCTCGTTCACCAGGGTCTGGATGTACGCGCCGAGCAGCTTCGCATCGCAGGCGATTCCATCGGTCGCATCACCGGTCGTGTGGATGTTGAAAATCTGCTTGATGTGATATTTTCCGAATTCTGTATCGGTAAATGATGTTCGACTAAAACAATACAACGCTGGCGAGTCATGCGAAGTGTTTCACGTGAAACGATTCGAAGCCGGAATGCGTTTGACCGGAGATGATAAAGATGGTTCGTTTTGACGTTATCGTCATTGGTGGAGGTCATGCCGGCTGCGAGGCCGCCGCGGCCTCGGCGCGCCTCGGTGCGCGAACCGCTCTGATCACTCACAAGGCGTCGACAATCGGCGTTATGTCCTGCAACCCGGCGATCGGCGGTCTTGGCAAGGGGCACCTCGTCCGCGAAATTGATGCGCTTGATGGCTTGATGGGTCGCGTCGCCGACGCGGCGGGCATTCAGTTTCGCCTGCTCAATCGGCGCAAGGGACCAGCCGTCCGCGGTCCGCGCACCCAGGCCGATCGCCGGCTCTACCGCGAGGCCATGCAGCGCGAGATTGGCGCCATAGAAGGCCTGACTGTGATCGAAGGTGATGCTTTCGATCTTATCGAGCAGGACAACAAGATTGCGGGCGTGGTGATGAAGGATGGCCGATCCTTTGGTTCGGCGGCGGTGGTGCTGACGACCGGGACCTTTTTGAAAGGGCTGATCCATATCGGCGACCAGAAGATACCGGCTGGCCGTGTCGGCGAAGAACCGTCCCTTGGTCTCTCCGCCACCTTGGCGCGCTATGGCCTTCGTCTGGGGCGGTTGAAGACCGGGACGCCGGCGCGCTTGGATGGCAAGTCGATTGATTGGGATCTGGTTGGGCGCCAGGGGCCGGACGAAGATCCGGTGCCGTTCTCGTTCATGACGGACCGGATCGTCAACCGACAGATCGACTGCGGCGTGACGCGGACCACTGAAGCCACGCACAAGATCATTGTCGACAACATCGGCAAGTCGGCGATGTATTCCGGTCAGATCGAGGGTGTCGGCCCGCGCTATTGTCCATCGATCGAAGACAAGATCGTTCGCTTTGGCGAGCGTGACGGCCATCAGATTTTTCTCGAACCGGAAGGTTTGGACGACGATACCGTCTATCCGAATGGCATCTCGACATCCTTGCCAGCCGACGTCCAGGACGCGTTTATCAGAACCATCCCTGGCCTCGAGAACGTCTCCATCCTGCAGCCGGGTTATGCGATCGAATACGACCACGTCGATCCGCGCGAGTTGGACGTGACGCTGGCGGTCTGCAAGATGCCGGGATTCTTCCTGGCCGGCCAGATCAATGGCACTACGGGTTATGAAGAGGCCGGGGCGCAAGGCCTCGTCGCTGGCCTGAATGCGGCGAAGGCTGCGACAGCATGCGAAGCGGTCGTCTTTAGCCGCACTGACTCCTACATTGGCGTGATGGTCGACGATCTGACCTCGCGGGGCATTACCGAGCCCTATCGCATGTTTACGTCACGCGCCGAATATCGATTGTCTCTTCGCGCCGACAATGCGGACATGCGCCTTACGCCAAAAGCGATCGAGATCGGCTGCGTGTCTGAAGCGCGCCAGGCGCGCTTTGTGGAATGGAAGGCGCAGTTTGACAGTGGCCGGGCACTGCTCAAGCAACTGTCGGTGACGCCGTCGGAAGGCAACCGACACGGCCTCAAGCTGAACCAGGATGGCCAACGGCGGACGGCATTTGAGCTCCTGTCCTATCCGGAACAGACTGTCAGCGCACTGACGCCGCTGTGGCCCGAGTTGAAGAACATCCCGCTGGCGGTGGTGGAAGCACTCGAAATCGATGCAGCCTATGCTGTCTATATGGATCGTCAGGCTTCCGACATTGCTGGCATCCGCCGCGAAGAAGATTTGGTGATCCCGGTCGATTTTGACTTTTCGGCACTGGCTGGTCTATCGAATGAATTGAAGCAGAAGCTGACGCTGCAGGCGCCGCGGAATCTGGCGCAGGCGTTGAAGGTCGATGGGATGACGCCGGCCGCGGCCTCGTTGATCCTGGCTTGGTTGAAACGAATGAACCGTTCCTCAGAACGGGAAGAAAAGGTAACTGCGCAATGAAAACGAGTCCTTTCGCTGGCTTGAACGGACTGCGTGTTTCACGTGAAACGAATGAACGGCTTGAGCACTTCGCTACGCTGTTTCAGAAATGGGCGAGATCCATCAATCTAATAGCGCCATCGACGCTCGAGGATCTGTGGCGTCGGCATATCGTCGATAGTCTGCAACTTGTTCAACTTGCGCCAGGCCCGAAGACCTGGGTCGATCTGGGCAGCGGTGGTGGATTTCCCGGCGTAATTACCGCCATCTATCTCCAGGAGTTTTCCGACGGCTGGGTCCATCTGATCGAGAGCAACAACAAGAAGGCGGCATTCCTGCGCGTGGCGCTGACGGAAACCGGCGCGCGCGGATCCGTTCATCCGATTCGAATCGAGGACGCCAGCTCCGTCGCGCCGAAATGTGACGCCATTTCCGCCCGCGCTCTGGCGGATCTGAGCCTGTTGCTTGACTACTCGTCGCCTTGGATGACGGCCGAGGGTGGTAAAACGGTCGCCTACTTCCACAAAGGGCGGGATTACCAACGCGAGATCGACAAAGCCGTTGGCCGCTATGAGTTTGATCTGCTAAAACATCCAAGCATCGTCGAGCCAGATTCTGTTGTGCTCGAGATCGCAAATCTTTCGCGAAGAACTCAGTGATTGGCGAGCGGAAACATGTTTGGCGCAAAAAACCGGATCATCACGATAGCAAACCAGAAGGGTGGCGTCGGCAAAACGACGACTGCGATCAATCTGGCAACGGCACTGGCTGCCATTGGCGAGAAAGTTCTGATTGTCGATCTGGACCCGCAGGGTAACGCCAGCACGGGTCTCGGCATTCAGCGCCGCGATCGCCACCTCTCCTCCTACGAACTGATGATCGGGTCGCACTCGATTGGCGAGATCGTTCAGCAGACAGCCGTGCCGAATCTGGCCATCGTGCCGTCGACGATGGATCTGCTTGGCGTCGAGATGGAAATCTCCAGGGAGGTCGACCGCGCCTTTCGTCTGCGCAAGGCCTTGGAGAGCCCCGAGGCGTTGGAATACTCCTACGTTCTCGTCGACTGCCCGCCATCGTTCAACCTGTTGACGATGAACGCCATGGCGGCCGCGCACTCGGTGCTGGTGCCGCTGCAATGCGAATTCTTCGCGTTGGAGGGTTTGAGCCAGTTGCTGGAGACTGTCGATCAGGTTCGCAGAACCGTCAATCCGAGCCTGGACATCCAAGGTATCGTGCTGACGATGTTCGATTCACGCAACAATCTGGCACAGCAGGTGGTGAGCGATGTTCGCACGCATCTTGGGGATAAGGTCTATCACACGCTCATTCCGCGGAATGTGCGAGTATCGGAGGCACCGTCCTATGGTAAGCCGGCGATCCTTTACGATCTGAAATGCGCAGGCAGCCAGGCCTACCTCCAACTCGCATCGGAAGTGATTCAGCGCGAGCGGCAGCGCAAGGCTGCATAATTGTTTCGGTAGCGGTTTAAATCGGGTGACACTATGAACGACGATAGCTCGAAGAGAAGGCTTGGTCGCGGACTGGCTGCTTTGATCGGAGAGATGGACCAGCCGATACAGGCCGGAGCCTCCCCTTCTCCCGTTAACCCGGATCGGCGTGTGCCGATCGAGTTCGTATCACGCAACCCGAGAAACCCGCGCCGACAGTTCGACGAAGGCGAGTTGCAGGACCTTGCCAGCTCCATTCGGCAGCACGGTATTGTCCAGCCGGTCGTTGCCCGTACAATCGGCGCCGAGCGCTATGAGATTATCGCCGGGGAACGGCGCTGGCGCGCAGCGCAGCTCGCCGGTTTTACCGAAATTCCTGTCATCGTCCGCGACGTCGACGATCGGACAGCGCTCGAAATCGCGATCGTCGAGAACGTGCAGCGGTCCGACCTCAACCCGCTCGACGAAGCGCTTGGCTACGAGCAACTGATCGCTGAGCACGGCTACACGCAGAACGATCTCGGCGAGATTATCGGCAAGAGCCGCAGCCATGTAGCCAACAGCCTGCGGCTGCTGAAACTGCCCGAGCCCGTGCGGGACATGTTGTCGGAAGGAAGCCTGTCGGCCGGCCATGCGCGCGCGCTGATCCCGACGTCAGACCCGGCGACCTTGGCCCGTAATATCGTCGCAAAAGGTCTTTCCGTTCGAGACGCTGAACGTCTGGCGCAGAACGACATTCGCGCTCAGAACGACCCGAACTACGCAAAGGCTGCACGTCGCGACGAGAAAGACGCCGATACGCTGGCGCTGGAGCGCACACTGTCCGACAGCCTCGGGCTCGAAGTGACCGTCAGCCATAAGGCGTCAGGCGGGCACCTCAGGATTTCCTACAAGACGCTTGATCAGCTCGAGGAGATCTGCCGCCTGCTTGAGCGCCGTTGAGCGCGCAGCTTCGGCTCTCCCCAGCATTGCCATAGGTTGATTTGAGCCCGCTTTGCGGGCTCTCAGCGTCTGCCTGACTGTACGGCAATCGCCATAAGATTCTGCAGCACCATGCTCTCCTCGAGGCTCTGGCGTGTACGGCTCTGGTAGATCGTGTTCTGCAGCCGTGTCAGTTCGCGGCGGATTGCCGGCGAGGACCAATGTCTGAGGGCGGCTTCGATGATGGGCTTGCGACGAAAATGCAAGTGCCGGCCCATGGTGGCGATGACCTGGCCGGCCTGCTGGCGGCTCGAATCCATTTCGGCGCGCATCAGATCGAGCTGCTGAAACTGCCTGAGGCACCCCTGCAAAACGAGGAAAGCGGGCGTTTTTGACGTGGTTATCTTCTGCATAGCATGCAAAAGGCCGTCAAGATCACCCTTCAATACCGCATCGACGGCATCATCAACGGAAATGGCGCTGGCATCGCCGACGATGTCTGTCACATCCGATTCGTCTACTGTGGTCTTGCCACGGCAGTAAAGCGCCAGCTTGCGCACTTCGTTGCGCGAGGCCAGGCGATCGCCGCCGAGTGCCTCCATCAGCCGCTCGCGCGCCGCGGGAGTAATGCCGAGTTTTTCTTCACCGAGTTCCTTGTCAATCAAGGCCTGCAGGCTGCGGGCGTCGTCGCTGTAGCAGGCGATCGTTGCGATTGATCGTGCGGTCTCGGCCACCTTGCGCAGCGCCGATCCCTTCTTGAGATCACCCGCTTCGACGAGAACATAGCTACCGGTCGGCGGTTCGCCGGCCAAAATCTGCAGAGCATCGACCAGCGCTTTCTCGTTGGCGGCTCCGCGGACCCAGACGAGTTTTTCGCCACCAAAGAGGCCAATGGAGTTGACCTCGTCGAGCAGGCGGCCGGGGCTCTGTTGCAGATCTCCGGCGTCGAGCTTGGTGATGGAAAAGGGGTCGTCAAGCGGAACGCCGCTGCGCAACGCAATCGCCCCTGCCCGCTCCGAGACCAGACCTCGGTCTGGTCCGTAGAGGACAAAGAGGCGATAGAGCGCCGCTGACTTCTGAAGGAAAGAGTCGAATTCGTGCGACTTGACTTCGCTCATTCCATCACCGCCTAGCGGCTGAGCGCCGCGGCGATATCGGCCCGGATCAGCTCTGCCAATTCCTTTGCAGCGCGGTTCTCGCCATCGCGGACGGCGCGGACCTTGGCAAACTCCTGGACAGGAAAGTCGACAAGCGCGACTGCGGTACGGTTGCCCGACTTGATGGTTTCGCCCGTGCTGGTCCTGGACAGGTTATAGTCCGCCTTGACGACGATACGCCCAGCCCCTGCCCGGTCCCGCGCCTGATCATAAAGCACGCCCATAGCGCGGGTCGTGACGTTCAGAGCCAGGTGATACTGCGGGTTTGCCGGTTCTCCCTGGCCGCCGGCGGCAAGGAAGATCAGTGCATTGCGCACTTCCTGCTCGACGCGGTCATCCGCATCGGAGATTTCGATCGACCCGAGCGCTGCCGATGTGCCGACGGCATCGGAATAAAGCGGCCTGACCTGGCAGCCGGCGAGCGCGGTCAACATGAAAACACCAGCCAGCATCGGAAACGACCGGATGCGGGAGCCAGATCTATCAGACAACGACATTGACGATCCTTTGAGGCACGACGATGATTTTCTTGGGGCTGCTGCCGTTGAGAACGGTCTTGACGGCATCGAGAGCGAGGACGGCATTCTCGATTGCAGTCTGATCTGCATCACGCGCGATTGTCAAATCCGCGCGCTTCTTGCCGTTGATCTGGACCGGCAGCGTGACTTCATTCTCGACGACGAGCGCTGCATCAAACTTCGGCCAGCTGCTTTCGGCGATCAGGCCCTTGCCGCCGATTGCCTGCCAGCATTCCTCGGCGAGGTGCGGCATCATCGGGGCGATTAGGTTGATCAGGATCGACGTCGCATCCTTTGCAGCCGCTGCCAGCGCCGCATCGGCTTTGCCGCTAGCAACCTGGGTCAACGGGGCCGCAATCACGTTCACGAGCTCGTAGATGCGCGCCACGGCCTTGTTGAAGGCAAGCTTGTCGTAATCGGCTTCAACCGCGCGCAGCGTCCTGTGGGCCGCCTGCGAAACGGCGAGACCGGCGCCTTCGTGTGCCGGCACCGCTTCGATGGTGCGAAGCGTCTCAGCCGCCTCGCCGATCAGACGCCAGACGCGCTGAACGAAGCGATGCGCGCCTTCGACGCCGGCCTCGGACCAGATGACGTCACGGTCGGGCGGCGAGTCGGACAGAACGAAGAAGCGCGCGGTATCGGCGCCGTAGGAGGCGATGATATCGTCTGGGTCGACGACATTCTTCTTCGACTTCGACATCTTCTCGATCGAACCGATGGTGATGTCTTCGCCAGTTTCGAGCAGAACGGCGCGGCGCTGTCCGTCGACCTCGTCAATGCGGATTTCGGCCGGCGTGATCCATTCGCGCTGGGCACCTTCGCCACGGCTGTAGGTCTCGTGCACGACCATGCCCTGGGTGAACAGGCCCTTGAACGGTTCGTCCAGGGCAACGTGGCCGGTTGCCTTCATCGCGCGGGTAAAGAAGCGCGAATAGAGCAGATGCAGGATCGCGTGCTCGATGCCGCCGATATACTGATCGACCGGCAGCCAGTGGTTTGCCGCTTTCGGATCGGTCGGATTGTCTTCCCAAGGCGCGGTGAAGCGCGTGAAGTACCAGGACGAATCGACGAAGGTGTCCATCGTGTCGGTCTCGCGACGCGCGTCCTTGCCGCAATGCGGGCAGGACACGTGCCGCCAGGTCGGATGGCGATCGAGCGGGTTGCCCGGCTTGTCGAAGGTGACGTCCGGCGGCAGGATGACCGGCAGGTCGGCCTTGGGAACCGGAATGACGCCGCAGTCATCGCAATGGATGACCGGAATCGGGCAGCCCCAGTAGCGCTGGCGAGAAATACCCCAGTCGCGCAGGCGGAAATTGACCTTGCGTTCGGCTCGCGGCGAGCCGGCCAGAAAGTCTTTTTCCAGTTTCGACGCCACGGCTTCGAAGGCGTCTTCCGTCGACATGCCGTCGAGGAAGCGTGAATTGATCATCACACCGTCGCCGATATAGGCCTCGTCGCCGATCGCGAAGCTTTCGGCATCGCCATCCCGCGGCATGACCACCGGAACGACCGGCAGGTTATACTTACGGGCGAAGTCGAGGTCGCGCTGGTCACCGGACGGGCAACCGAAGATCGCGCCCGTGCCGTAGTCCATAAGCACGAAGTTGGCGACATAAACCGGCAGCTCCAAGCTTTCGTCGAGCGGATGCTTGACGCGGATACCGGTGTCCATGCCCTTCTTTTCAGCGGTCTCGAGCGCTGCGAGCGAGGTTCCGGCGCGCCGGCACTCCTCGCAGAAGGCCTCGATTGCCGGATCCTTTGCCGCCGCCTGTCTGGCAAGCGGGTGATCGGCAGAGATCGCCAGGAAGGACGCGCCGAACAGCGTGTCCGGACGGGTGGTGTAGACGGTCACTTCCGTGGTGTCGGCGTCAGCGGTGCCTTCGACGATCTGCCAGCGAATGGACAGGCCTTCGGAGCGGCCGATCCAGTTCTTCTGCATCAGGCGCACTTTTTCCGGCCACTGGTCCAGCGTGTCCAGGGCGTCCAGCAGTTCCTGGCTGAAGTCGGTGATGCGGAAGAACCACTGCGTCAGCTCGCGCTGCTCGACCAGCGCGCCTGAGCGCCAGCCGCGGCCATCGATGACCTGCTCGTTGGCGAGAACGGTATTGTCGACCGGGTCCCAGTTGACCTTGGACTGCTTGCGGTAGACCAGGCCCTTCTCGAGAAAATCGATGAACAGGTGCTGCTGGCGCTGGTAGTATTCAGGGTCGCAGGTCGCGAATTCGCGGTTCCAGTCGAGCGACAGCCCCATGACCTTCAGCTGCGCCTTCATTGAGGCGATGTTCTGATAGGTCCAGCTGGCCGGATGCACGCCGCGCTCCATGGCGGCGTTTTCCGCCGGCATGCCGAAGGCATCCCAACCCATGGGGTGAAGCACGTTGAAGCCGCGGGCACGCTTGTAGCGGGCGACGACGTCGCCCATCGTGTAGTTGCGCACGTGGCCCATGTGGATGCGCCCGGACGGATAGGGGAACATCTCGAGCACGTAATATTTTTCGCGCGGATCATCGTTCTCGGTCTGGAAGACCTGGCCGTTTTCCCATTCCTGCTGCCAACGCGGCTCGGCATCACGCGGATTATATCGTTCGGTAGACATGTCTTTTAGGTGTTCCGGAGGTTCTGTGGGGCAAGGGAGCGCCCTCATGATAGTTGGGGTGACCTTCATCATGAAACCGCTTGATGGTCAAGTTTTCGAAGGGTTTGGCGCGACACTTTGGCGGATTTGGGCCGGCTTGCGCTGCGATGGCCTTGGCAAGGCGCGCAAGTTTGCCTAATCCGCTAGTCATCGTCCGGAAGGTCGTTATCTCGGAGAAAATGTCCATGGAAGTTCAAGAGCGGTTGCACGATGTCGTGAGCCGGATTCACGCGGCGGAAAAGGCATCAAAGCGCCCGAAGAATGCCGTCGGCCTCGTCGCTGTTTCCAAGACATTCGACGCTGACGCGATCCGTCCGGTGATCGAGGCCGGCCAGCGCGTGTTCGGCGAGAACCGCGTGCAGGAAGCACAGGGCAAATGGCCGCTGCTGAAGGGCGAAACTTCGGATCTGGTACTGCACCTGATCGGGCCGTTGCAGTCCAACAAGGCGGCCGAAGCGGTCGCACTGTTCGACGTCATAGAAACCGTCGATCGCGAGAAGATCGCCCGGGCGATCGCGGCGGAAATGAAGCGCCAGGACAGGAAGCTTCGGCTGTACGTGCAGGTCAATACCGGGCTGGAACCGCAAAAGGCCGGCATCGCGCCGGCCGAAACCGTCACCTTCGTGACGTTCTGCCGTGAAGAGCTGGGTATGGCCATCGAAGGGCTGATGTGCATTCCGCCCGTCGACGAAAACCCTGGTCCGCATTTTGCGCTGCTGGCGAAGCTTGGCCGCGAATGCAAGCTCGACAGGCTGTCGATGGGCATGTCCGGGGATTTCGAAACGGCGGTGCAGTTCGGCGCCACCAGCGTGCGCGTCGGTTCGGCGATTTTCGGATCGCGCTGAGGGTGAAAACGTCGCATTACGCTTTCGTCGGGGTTCACCTTCGTTCTCATTAGCCTATCCTTGTGCAGGAGGAGGCCGGGCATTGCCCGGCATGCATTGGGAGGAGAACGGATATGGCGAGCCGCTATTCCGAAGTGTACGGCGCGTGGAAGACGGATCCCGAGCGGTTCTGGTCTGACGCTGCAGAGGCGATCGACTGGTTCGAGAGGCCGGAGCGAGCCTTCGAGGCTGAAGGGGGCATCTACGGCCACTGGTTTCCCGGCGGGCTGACCAACAGCTGCTACAATTGCCTGGACCGGCATGTCGAGGCCGGCCGTGGCGCGCAGATCGCTTTCATCTACGACAGCCCGGTTACCTCCCGCATCGAGCGCATCTCCTACGGAGCGTTGCTCGACGACGTCAAGGCACTGGCCGCGATCTACCGCAAGCTAGGCGTCGACAAGGGCGATCGCATCATCATCTATATGCCGATGATCCCGCAGGCCGCGGTGGCGATGCTTGCCGCCACCCGCATCGGCGCCGTGCACTCGGTGGTGTTTGGCGGCTTCGCCGCCAACGAACTTGCCGTTCGCATCGATGATTGCCAAGCCAAGCTCATCGTGTCCGCCAGTTGCGGCATCGAGCCCGCTCGCACGGTCGCCTACAAGCCGCTGCTCGATGCGGCGCTGATGATCGCCGAACACAAACCGGCGCATTGCCTCGTCTATCAGCGCGACATGCTGCTGGCGGATATGACGCCGGTACGCGATATCGACTATGCCTCAGCGCTTGCGGCGGCAAAGGATGCGGGCGACGAGGCCGGTTGCACGCCGGTGGCGTCCACCGATCCGCTTTACGTTCTCTATACCTCCGGCACCACCGGCCAACCGAAGGGCGTGGTGCGCGACAATGGCGGCCATATGGTTGCGCTGAAATGGTCGATGCAGAATTTCTTCGGCGTTCAGCCGGGTGAAGTCTTCTGGGCGGCGTCCGACATCGGCTGGGTCGTCGGGCATTCGTTCATCGTCTATGGCCCGCTTCTGAACGGCAATACTTCGATCCTGTTCGAAGGCAAGCCCGTCGGCACGCCGGATCCCGGCACCTACTGGCGCATCCTTGCGGAACACGGTGTGGCCGTCATGTTCACCGCCCCGACGGCGCTGCGCGCCATCCGCAAGGAAGATCCCGATGCATCGCTGGTGGCGAACCATGATCTTTCTCGGTTTCGCGCGTTGTTTCTGGCCGGCGAACGGGCCGATCCCGACACGATCCGCTGGGCCGAAAGGGCGCTCGGTGTGCCAATCATCGACCATTGGTGGCAGACGGAAACGGGATGGCCGGTTGCGGGCAATCCGCTCGGGCTCGGGCTGCTTCCCGTCAAATACGGATCGCCCGCCGTGCCGTTACCCGGCTACGATGTCCAAATTCTCGACGATGCCGGCCATCCGGTCGAAGCGGGCACATTGGGCAATGTCGTGGTCAAATTGCCTTTGCCTCCTGGGTGTCTGCCAACACTCTGGAATGCCGATCACCGTTTCCGCGCGGCCTATCTCGAAGAGTTCCCCGGCTACTACAAGACGGCCGATGCGGGCTACCTCGACGATGACGGCTACGTCTTCATCATGGCGCGCACCGACGACATCATCAATGTCGCCGGTCACCGATTGTCGACGGGTGCCATGGAGGAAGTGTGCGCCAGCCATCCGGATGTGGCGGAATGTGCCGTAATCGGTATTGCCGACGAGCTGAAAGGGCAGATCCCCGCCGGATTTCTGGTCATCAACTCCAATGTTTCCCGTGAAACATCCGAGATCGAGCGGGAGGTGATTAGCCTCGTGCGTGATCGCATCGGGCCGGTTGCCGCCTTCCGCATGGCGATGTGCGTCAAGCGCCTGCCGAAAACCCGATCCGGCAAGATCCTGCGTGCGACGATCCAGAAGATTGCCGATCGCCAGCCGTGGAAAATGCCGGCGACCATTGACGATCCGGCGATCCTCGATGAAATCACGGCGGTGCTTCACGCGAAGGGCATTGGCATCTGATCGTCCTTAGAGCGTTTCCGGTCAGACGGAGTCGCAGAAACGCTCTATCTTTTTGTTTTTACGCATTTCCTGACGGAAGACCGCTTCGCACTTTTCCTGGAAATGCTCTAAGGTGCATCCGGTCGAACGACGGAACTGAACCACGCGCTGAAGGCTGCCACCGGCTTGGTGCGCGTGCTTTTGGTGATGAGAAAGTAGCTTTCGTCTTCAAGCGTGGCGATCTGTGAGAGAACGACGAGATCACCGCGGTCGATCTCCCGGCGGAAGACCTCGACCGGGCAGAGCGCCACGCCATGGCCGGCGATCACCGCCGTCGCCAGCAGGTTGAAATCCTGGAAGACCGGACCGCGCAGCGGCGGTCGAACTATGGGCAGGCCAGCTGTCGCAAACCACTCTTGCCAACGCACCGTCGTTTCATCATGAAGCAGGTCCGCGGTGGCGATCGCCTGTGGTGTGTCGAGCCCGCCCTTGCGCTCGATGTAGCGAGGGCTGGCGACCGGACGGTTTGCGCGAGAGAACAGCCGGTCGCACTGCGCCCCGACGGACAGGTCCGCACCGAGCGTAATGAGCACATCGCAACCCGTCTCCCGCAGCCGCTGCTCGGCCATAGCGTAGAGCACCTTTACCTCGATATCCGGATGCTGTTCGAGGAAATCCTTGAGCGCCGGTATCAGCCAGCGCGTGGCAATCGACGGGATGCAAGCGACGGTGATCGACGATTTGGCGTTGGCGCGAAGCATCTCAGTCTCGATCGCGATGCGGGCAAAACAGGACGTCAAGGCGTCGGCCAGCCGCGCGGCGTCAGGAAGGAGACTGACGCCGCGTTTTTCCCGCAGGAACAATGGCCGCCCGAACCATTCTTCGAGCAGCCTTATCTGGTGGCTGACTGCGGCGTGCGTGACATGCAGCTCGTCCGCGGCACGGGAAAAGCTGGCCAGCCGGGCGGCGACCTCGAATGCGCGAAGCATGCCGAGTGGCGGAAGCATCTGCAAATTCTCCTCAACTAACCCTTGAGAAAATCGTCGTTTGTCTACAGAGAAGTCCTGCAGGATAAGGATTTCGGCCTGACCAAAAACGCCCTGCGTTTATCGTCATGTAAGGATTTCTCATAGGAGGATATAGCAGATGTTCGTGCGCAGCCTGCAGGATATCGAGACCACGGATCATTTCGTCGAATGGGGTAGCGGCACCAGTCATCGCCTGCTGACGGAGAAGGATGGCATGGGCTTTACCGTCTGTCACACCGTCGTTCGCGCCAATACGGTCTCATTGCTGGAATACCGCAACCATCTTGAGGCCTGCTACTGCATCGCCGGCCAGGGTGAGGTGGAAGATATGCAGGGCAACGTCTTTCCCATTCGTCAGGGCGACATCTATGTGCTCGACAAGCACGACAAGCATTTTCTGCGGGGCGGAAAGGACGAGGATCTGATCCTGGTCAGCGTTTTCAATCCGCCGCTCAAGGGGACCGAGCGGCATAATCTCAGGGATCAATCCGGGTCGGCTTACTGAAGCTGGCAAACAAAAAAGCCCGGATCGAGCGATCCGGGCTTTTCGTCATGTCATGACAAGTCGATCAATATTGATCGTCTTCATCCTCGTCCTTGCGATCCGACTTCAGCGACTTGAGCTTGGCGAAGACGGCATCCGCATCGATTTCCTTCTCTTCTTCGCGCTCGTAGCTGAAGTTGAGCTTTTCGGTTTCCTGCGCGGCTTCCAGCGTCGCGCCGAGCTCGGCGGCTGTCGGCAGCGGGCGGCCCTTGGCGGCGCGTTCGACCTCGAGGTCGAGATCGATCTGCGAGCACAGGCCAAGCGTTACCGGATCCATCGGCGTCAGGTTTGTCGAGTTCCAGTGGGTGCGCTCACGGATCTGCTCGATCGTCGACTTTGTGGTGCCGACGAGGCGGGAAATCTGTGCGTCCTTTAGCTCGGGATGGTTGCGAACCAGCCAGAGAATGGCGTTCGGGCGATCCTGGCGTTTGGAGACCGGGGTGTAGCGCGGGCCCTTACGCTTGCTATCGGGAACGCGGACTTTCGGCTCCGAAAGCTTGAGCTTGTGGTTCGGATTTGCCTCGGCGCGGGCGATCTCGTCGCGCGACAGCTGTCCGGTTGCGATTGGATCTAGACCCTTGATGCCCTGTGCCGATTCACCGTCTGCGATCGCCTTCACTTCGAGCGGATGCAGCTTGCAAAACGTTGCAATCTGTTCGAACGACAATGCCGTATTGTCGACGAGCCAGACGGCTGTTGCCTTGGGCATAAGCAGTTGCTGAGCCATGGATATAGTCCTTTTGTCCGCCGCGCCGGTGTCGCGGGCCGTGGAGTCTACCACTGATTTCCGGGAATTGAGCGCCTCTATAGCGTCGTTGTCTCAAAATTGCAATTCTCCAGTTCCAAATGTCCTTTTGTCTAATTGCGGCGCGGCTTTGACCTGCTATGTATCGCAGCCGAGGCGGGGTGATCCGGGTTGGGAACCCCAGACAGGAATGCGCAGGGAGGAAAAAATGTCCGCCAAGATCTATCCGGTGTTGAAGTCCGCCAGGAGCCGGACGCTGCTCGATAACGCGACCTATCTGAAGTGGTATGAGGAAAGTGTCTCGGACCCGGCCAAGTTCTGGGGCAAACACGGCAAACGGATCGACTGGTTCAAGCCCTATACCAAGGTCAAGAACACCTCTTTCAAGGGCAAAGTCTCGATCAAATGGTACGAGGACGGCCTTACCAACGTCTCCTACAACTGCATCGACCGCCACCTGAAGACGCACGGCGAAAAGACGGCGATCATCTGGGAAGGCGACAACCCCTATATCGACAAGAAGATCACCTACAACCAGCTCTACGAGCAGGTTTGTCGGCTTGCCAACGTGCTGAAGAAGCATGGCGTCAAGAAGGGTGACCGCGTCACCATCTACATGCCGATGATCCCGGAAGCATCCTATGCGATGCTTGCCTGCGCCCGCATCGGCGCCATTCATTCGGTAGTCTTCGGTGGCTTCTCCCCGGACGCGCTTGCCGGCCGCATCGTCGACTGCGAGAGCACCTTCGTCATCACCTGTGACGAGGGCGTGCGCGGCGGCAAGCCGGTGCCGCTCAAGGAAAACACCGATACCGCCATCGATATCGCCGCCAAGCAGCATGTGATCGTCAACAAGGTGCTGGTCGTGCGCCGCACCGGCGGCAAGACCGCCTGGGCGCCGGGTCGCGACCTCTGGTACCACCAGGAAATCGCCACGGTGAAGCCGCATTGCGAGCCGGCGAAGATGAAGGCGGAAGACCCGCTGTTCATCCTCTACACCTCGGGTTCGACCGGCAAGCCGAAGGGCGTGCTGCACACCACCGGCGGCTACCTCGTCTACGCCTCGATGACCCACGAATACGTGTTCGACTATCGCGACGGCGATATCTACTGGTGCACGGCGGATGTCGGCTGGGTGACGGGCCATTCCTACATCGTCTACGGACCGCTCGCCAACGCCGCGACCACGGTGATGTTTGAGGGCGTTCCGAACTTCCCCGATGCCGGCCGCTTCTGGGAAGTGATCGACAAGCACAAGGTCAACGTCTTCTACACGGCGCCGACGGCAATCCGCTCGCTGATGGGCGCTGGCGACGATTTCGTCAAGCGTGCCTCGCGCTCGTCGCTCCGCCTGCTCGGTTCGGTCGGCGAGCCGATCAATCCCGAAGCCTGGGAATGGTACTACAACGTCGTTGGCGATCAGAAATCGCCGATCGTCGACACCTGGTGGCAGACCGAAACCGGCGGCATCCTGATCACGCCGCTGCCGGGCGCGACCGATCTCAAGCCAGGCTCGGCAACGCGGCCGTTCTTCGGCGTCCAGCCGCAGCTGGTCGACAATGAAGGCAACGTGCTCGAAGGGCCGGCCGACGGCAACCTCTGCATCATAGACAGCTGGCCGGGCCAGATGCGTACGATCTATGGCGATCACGCGCGCTTCGGCCAGACCTACTTCGCCACTTACAAGGGCAAGTATTTTACCGGTGACGGCTGCCGCCGCGACGAGGACGGGTACTACTGGATTACCGGCCGCGTCGACGATGTGCTCAACGTCTCCGGGCACCGGCTGGGCACGGCCGAAGTCGAATCGGCGCTTGTCTCGCACCATCTGGTGTCCGAGGCAGCCGTCGTCGGCTATCCGCACCCGATCAAGGGACAGGGCATCTATTGCTACGTCTCGCTGATGGCGGGCGAAGTCGGCAATGACGATCTGCGTCAGGCGCTGGTAAAGCACGTCCGCTCCGAAATCGGGCCGATCGCGACGCCAGACAAGATCCAGTTTGCCCCGGGCCTGCCGAAGACCCGCTCGGGCAAGATCATGCGCCGCATCCTGCGCAAGATCGCTGAAGACGATTTCGGTGCGCTTGGTGACACCTCAACGCTTGCCGATCCGGCTGTTGTGGAAGACCTGATCACCAACCGGCAGAACAAGGCCTAATCAGCAGGCACACAGTAAAGAAGGGCGGCTTCGAGCCGCCCTTCTTTGTATGATGCTTCTTTGTATGATGCTTCGTACCGCGGTGGTGAACCGTAGACGATGCGATCGTCGACGGGCGTTTGTGAGCCGGATTCCGATTGAGGGTAAGCGCGTCTCCCGGGCGGCTGGAGAGCTTTCTCAGAAATCGATTGCCCGACCCTTGATTTCCCAGTCGCCAAAGCGGGCCGGGTCGGCCCCGCCGCGACCGCCGATTTCCGTCGGCACAACCTTCTCCGCTTCGGCCTGCCGACGCTCCTCCGCTTCCTTCAATGCGCGCAAGGCAGCGGCAGGCAGCGGCTTTTTCGGGCGGTCGGGGGCATTGTCGTTATCGTTCTGCATCTCGCCAGTATCCGGATTGGTGCATCTGTATTGAAGAACGGGGCATTTGCACCCATCATATAAGGCGCCGTTGCCCGAACGGAAACCCTGATTCACGTGAAACGTCGACGACCCGGAGCCTACCATGAACCTCGTTCGCACCGCCATGCTGCTCGCAGTGATGACCGCCCTGTTCATGGCGGTCGGGTTCGCCATCGGTGGACGTGGCGGCATGATGATTGCCTTCGTCATGGCGGCCGGTATGAATTTTTTTTCCTATTGGAATTCCGACCGCATGGTGCTGCGCATGTATCGCGCGCAGGAGGTCGATGAGCGCAGCGCGCCGGAGTATTACGGTATCGTGCGCGATCTCGCTGAGAATGCCGGCCTGCCGATGCCACGGGTCTATGTGATCGACAGCCCGCAGCCGAACGCCTTTGCTACCGGGCGCAACCCTGAGAACGCCGCCGTTGCCGCTTCGACCGGCCTGCTCAATGCGCTCTCCTACGACGAGGTTGCCGGCGTCATGGCGCATGAGCTGGCGCACGTCCAATATCGCGACACCCTGACGATGACGCTGACGGCAACGCTGGCCGGTGCGATCTCGATGCTGGGAAACTTCGCCTTCCTGTTCGGCGGCAATCGTGAAGGCAACAACAATCCACTCGGCTTCGTCGGGGTTCTGATTGCGATGATCGTCGCGCCGATCGCAGCCATGCTGGTGCAGATGGCAATCAGCCGTACGCGCGAATATTCCGCCGATCGCCGTGGTGCCGAAATCTGCGGCAAGCCGCTGGCTCTCGCCTCGGCCCTGCAGAAGATCGCCGGCGCCGCCCACCGGATTCACAATGACGACGCCGAGCGCAACCCGGCTACCGCGCATATGTTCATCATCAATCCGCTCTCCGGCGAGCGCATGGACAATCTGTTTTCGACCCATCCGAACACGGAAAACCGGATCGCGGCCCTGCAACAGATGGCGCAGGACATGTCCATGGGGTCGACGCCGCCGGTTCGTGCTGATAATCCGGTGCGCAAATCGCGCTCTGTTCCCTCTACCGGTTGGGGTCGCGGTGGTTCCGAACCGCCGAAAGGTCCCTGGTCCTGATGTCTGCCGAAAACAACAACGATTCACGTCCGAAACAAAACCGCTCGCGCAAGGAGCCGGCCAAGTCGAGGCCTGCGCAACAGCCGCGCCCGGAAAAGCCTGGCCTGCGGACGCGGCAAGCGGCGGCAAAAATCCTGGCGGCGGTCGTCGACCGCAAGACATCGCTTGATGGCATGCTCGATCACGAGCATGGAAATCCGGCCTACCGCGAACTGAGCGAGGCCGATCGGGCGCTGGTGCGGGCCATTCTCAATTCGGCATTGCGCCACCTGCCGCGCATCCAGGCGGCAATCGGCTCGATGCTGCAGACGCCGCTTCCGGAGGGCGCGAGAGCTCTCGACCATGTTCTGGCAGTGGCCGCCGCACAGATCCTCTATCTCGACGTGCCTGATCACTCCGCCGTCGATCTTGCCGTGGAGCAGGCGCAAGGTGATCCGCGAAACCGCCGGTTTGCCAATCTGGTGAACGCCGTCCTTCGTCGCCTGTCGCGCGAGAAGGACGCGATCCTGGAGAACCTGCGGGCCGTTCCGGCGATGCCGGACTGGTTCTTCGACAGGTTGGTCGAGCGTTACGGGCGCGAGCACGCCGATCTCATCGCAGAAGCGCAGCTGACGCCGGCGGCGATCGATCTGACTGTCAAGTCAGACCCGGATGGCTGGGCCGAGCGGCTCGGCGGTACGGTGCTGCCGACGGGATCTGTCCGTCTTGCCGAATTCTCCGGCTCGATCCCCTCCTTAGCCGGATTCTCCGATGGCGAATGGTGGGTTCAGGATGCGGCCGCGTCCATCCCTGCCCGCCTGTTTGGATCGCTTGCCGGCAAGAGCGTCGTCGATCTCTGTGCAGCACCCGGTGGCAAGACGGCGCAGCTCATCCTCGCCGGTGCCGAGGTGACGGCGCTTGACCAGTCGTCGAGCCGTTTGCGCCGCCTCAAGGGCAATCTCGAGCGGCTGGGCCTGGAAGCGCAGACGAGGGAAACCAACATGGCCGATTTTCGGCCGGACGAACTCTTCGATGCCGCCTTGCTCGATGCCCCCTGTTCGTCGACCGGAACGACCCGCCGCCACCCGGATGTGCTTTGGACCAAGGGGCCCGAGGACATCGAGAAGCTTGCACTGCTGCAGGAGCGTTTGCTGCGCCACGCGCTGACGGTGGTCAAGCCGGGGGGTATCGTCGTCTTCTCCAATTGCTCGCTTGACCCGCGCGAAGGCGAGGAAGTGGTCGCCCGGGTGGTCGAGGCCGGCGAGGATTACGAGCGTGTGCCGGTTCTGGCCAAGGACTGGCAGGGCCTTGAAGATGCGATCACCCCGCTCGGTGAGGTGCGCACGACGCCGTCGATGTTCCCGCTCGATCCGCCATTCGCCGGTGGACTCGACGGATTCTACGCCGCAGTGATTCGTCGTAAATAAGTCTGGAAAATTCGAGTTGCCGTCCGGAAAGCCTCGGCAACGGGCTGTTTTGTCGTGTTAATTGACGCTTTAAGGCCACGGGCCTATCAAAGACGATAGAATTGATAAAAGTTTAATGATCTTTCCGGCACCATCCGGAGTCACGCGGAGCGCCGCTCTTCCGTTCGGACAGGCAAGGACGCTCTGATATTTTGAAACCGCGCATCGTGTTTCCCGAAAGTCGAATAGCGATTTTCGGGCAACCCTGCGTTAGCGATACTGGCGCGAAAGCCGACGCATCCGTTCGGACGTCTCGAACGGCTTGCTCCAGGAATGAGGAAACCAGCGGGCGTTGATGGTGTTTTCCGGCAGGCGAAGGCTTTCCTATCTGTATGCGCGTGAGGGCTGGCGCCGCGTGTCGCGCCGACTTTCGGTCGGCCGCGTCTCGTCGCTGCGCTTTACCGGTTCGACGCCTGGCCGCCTGATTGTCGCACCGACGGATCTCAGGGCCGTCGATCCCTTCGTCGCCGAGGAGATCCTCGAGGGCCGCTTTCCGCTTGCCGGCCGAGTGCTCGACACCGAGGGCGAATCGCCTTTCGAGATCGACCTGCCGTCGCTGGAATTTGCCGTCCGGCTGCATTCATTCGGCTGGCTCAGGCACCTGCGGGCGATCCGCGAGGATGCCGGCTTCGTTCGCCTGCGGCAGATCGTCGACGATTGGATTGCCACGCACGGCCGCAATTTCGGTGGGATTGCCTGGGATGCCGATGTCATTGCCCAGCGCATCATCGCATGGCTCTCGCATTCGCCGGTGGTCCTGCGCAATGCCGAGCACGGCTTCTATCGCCGCTTCCTGAAAAGCCTGGCCTTCCAGGTTCGTTATCTCCGTCACATCGCCGAAACGGTCAGAGATGGCGAGGCTCGCCTGCGTGTGCGGATGGCGCTTGCCATGGCATCGGTTTCGATGCCGTCGACGCCTTCGGCCATCCGCAAGGCGTCGCGCCATCTCGATTTCGAGCTTGACCGGCAAATTCTGGCCGACGGCAGCCACTTCTCGCGCAGCCCGCGCGCCGGGCTGGAGCTGCTGCTCGATCTGCTGCCGCTGCGCCAGACCTATGTCAATCTCGGGCATGACGTGCCGTCGCGCCTGATCCCCTGCATCGACCGGATGTATCCGGCATTGCGCTTCTTCCGCCATCAGGGCGGCGAATTGGCGCTCTTCAACGGTGCGACGTCGGTGCTGGCGCATGAGCTTGCCTCGGTGCTGCGTTACGATGAAACCGCCGGCGAGCCATTCCGCTCGCTGCCGCTCGCCCATTACGAGCGCCTGTCGATCGAAAACACCGTCGTCATCGTCGATACCGGCCGGCCGCTTTCGGTCGATCTGTCGCGCAGCGCCCATGCCGGCTGCCTCTCGTTCGAAATGTCCTCCGGCAAGACGCGTTTCGTGATCAATTCGGGTGCGCCGAAGTTTGCCGGCGAACGATTCCGCCAGATGGCGCGGATGACCGCCGCCCACTCCACCGTGACTGTCAATGACACGTCGTCCTCGCGCTTCTCGCAGTCACGGTTTCTCGGGCCGATCATGACCAGCGGCGTCTCGCGCGTCGTGGTGGAGCGAAAGGACGAACCGGGTCGTCTCGAATCCGTCACGGCAAACCATGACGGTTATCTCTCGTCGTTCGGGCTTCTGCACGAGCGCGACATCGGCGTGCTGAACGGCGGCCGGATGATCCGCGGGCGCGACCGGCTTTCGCGCGCCGACGGCAGTGATCCTGATGAGACCAACCCGGCCGTGGCGGTCGCCCGCTTCCATATCCACCCGGCCGTCACCATTCGTCAGGACAACGGCCGCGAGATCTATCTGACCGCGCCGGACGGCGAGGTCTGGCTGTTTGCCTGCCAGGATGGCGAGCTGGCGGTCGAGGAGGACATCTTCTTTGCGGATCCATCGGGCATCCGCGCTTCGTCGCAGCTGACGGTCACCTTCGCGGTGGCAAGGCAGCCCGAGATCCAATGGACCTTCTCGCGCACGAACTGACCCCTTATTTTAGGATGTGGGCCTGCCGAGGTTTCTTCGGCCGGCAAGCTATGCTAACGGGCAGCCATCCCAATGGCCGGAGCATCCTCCCGGGCGTCCGGCGCCGCCAAAGGAGCATGGTTGATGGCTGTCGCCTCCAAGAAAATTCCCGCCCCGAACGAGGTTCCAGTCCGGACCGCTCTTCTCTCCGTGTCCGACAAGACCGGAGTCGTCGAGCTTGCCCGTGCGCTCCATGAAAAAGGCGTGCGCCTGGTTTCGACCGGCGGTACGCACAAGGCGCTGTCGCAGGCAGGCCTCCCGGTCAGCGACGTTTCGGACCTGACGGGCTTCCCGGAGGTCATGGACGGACGGGTCAAGACGCTTCACCCGGGTGTCCACGGCGGCCTGCTGGCGATCCGCGACGATGCCGAGCATCAGGCGGCGATGTCGGCGCACGGGATTACCGCGATCGATCTGGCGGTGATTAATCTCTATCCCTTCGAGGAGGTTCGCGCACAGGGCGGCGACTACCCGACGACGGTCGAGAACATCGATATCGGCGGCCCCGCAATGATCCGCGCATCCGCCAAGAACCACGCCTATGTCACCATCGTCACCGATCCGGCCGACTATCCCGTCCTGCTTGAAGAACTCGCGTCGGGCGCGACGAGCTATGCTTTCCGCCAGAAGATGGCGGCCAAGGCCTATGCCCGCACGGCGGCCTATGACGCGGCCATCTCCAACTGGTTTGCCGAAGCGCTCGATACGCCGATGCCGCGCCACCGCGTTCTCGGCGGCGTGTTGAAGGAAGAGATGCGCTACGGCGAAAATCCGCACCAGAAGGCGGGCTTCTATGTTACCGGCGAGAACCGTCCGGGCGTTGCCACAGCTCAGCTGCTGCAAGGCAAGCAGCTGTCCTACAACAATATCAACGACACCGATGCCGCCTTCGAACTGGTAGCCGAGTTCCTGCCGGAAAAGGCGCCGGCTGTCGCGATCATCAAGCATGCCAACCCGTGCGGCGTGGCCACGGCGCCGACGCTGGTCGAGGCCTATCGCCGGGCGCTTGCCTGCGATTCCACGTCCGCCTTCGGCGGCATCATCGCGCTCAACCAGATGCTCGATGCCGAGACGGCCGAAGAGATCGTCAAGCTCTTCACCGAAGTCATCATCGCGCCTGAGGTCAGCGACGAGGCCAAGGCCGTCATCGCTCGCAAGCCGAACCTGCGGCTCTTGACCACCGGTGCCCTGCCGGATCCGCGCATTCCCGGCCTTTCGGCCAAGACCGTGTCCGGCGGCCTGCTCGTCCAGACCCGCGACAATGGCATGGTCGAGGACCTGGAGCTGAAGGTGGTGACCAAGCGTGCACCGACGGCGCAGGAACTGGAAGACATGAAGTTTGCCTTCAAGGTGGCAAAACACGTCAAGTCGAATGCCGTCGTCTATGCCAAGGATGGCCAGACGGCAGGTATCGGTGCCGGGCAGATGAGCCGGGTCGATTCCGCCCGCATCGCCGCGATCAAGGCCGAGGAAGCCGCCAAGGCGCTAGGCCTGGCAACGCCATTGACGCGCGGCTCGGCCGTTGCCTCCGAAGCCTTCCTGCCGTTTGCCGATGGCTTGCTGTCGGCGATCGCTGCCGGCGCCACGGCGGTGATCCAGCCCGGCGGTTCGATGCGCGACGAGGAAGTGATTGCCGCGGCCGACGCGCATGGCGTGGCCATGGTCTTCACCGGCATGCGCCACTTCCGTCACTAAGCGTTCAAGCAGCCTTTGCAGAGCCGCCGTGCGACCCGCACGGCGGCTTTTTCATGCGTTGCGGTTTGCCGGATAAGGCGTGCGCAGCAGGATCAGGAAGCCGACGACGAGGAATGCCACCAGCGCCATCATGCCGATGCGGGCAGAGCCGGTCATGAGCGTGATGGTGGCGACCGAGGCAGGCGCGAGGAACGAGGTGGCCCGGCCGGAGAGGGCGTAGAGGCCAAAATAGCGGCCGGCTTCGTCGATGCTGACGCTGCGCGCCAGATAGGAGCGGGAAGAGGCCTGGACCGGCCCGAAGGCGATGCCGACGAGCAGCCCGTAGACGATATAGGCCCTCTCGGCAGCCGTACCGAAGATACCGCCCGAATCGTCCGTCGGCAGGGGAAGTAGACCGAAGAAAGTGAAGCCCGGGCCGGTCGAGACGATGCCGAGCGTGGCGATGATCAGGCAGACAAGGCTGGCGATCACGATGGTTTTTGAACCGAGGCGCGCGTCCAGCTTACTGGCATAGAGGCATCCACCGATGGCGACGACATTGAGGATGATGCCGTAGATGCCGAGTTCCATGGTCTGCCAGGCGAACATCGCGGCGGCGAAGGTGCCGCCCAGCGCCAGCAGACCGTTGACGCCGTCCTGAAAGATCATGCGGGCAATGAGGAAGCGCAGGATGCCCGGCCTCTGCCTGAGTTCACCGAGCGTACCCTTCAGCTCGCGCAGTCCCGTCCGGGTCGCCTTTGCGAGCGACATGCTCGCCTTCGTCGCGTCGGGCGTGAACAGGAACATCGGAATGATGAAGACGAGATACCAGAGCGCCGATATCGGGCCGGTGATGCGCGCGTCCTCGCCCTTTGCCGGATCGAGCCCGAACAGCGGATCGATGCCGAGCGCGGTCTTGCCGGTTTCCGGATTTCCGGCCAGTAGCGCCACGACGGCGATGAGCACGATCATCCCACCGAGATAGCCGAGCCCCCAGGCTATGTTGGAGATCCGACCGACGTCCTTCTCGTCCACCAGCCGTGTCATCATCGAATCGTTGAAGACGATCGAGAATTCGGCAGCGACGGTGGCAAGCACCATGAAGATGACGGCGTAGATGATCGGCGAGCCGGGGGCGGCAAACCAGAGCATCGCCAGCGATACGATCTTGATGACGGCGAAAAAGCCGATCCACGGCTTGCGCGGTCCGGTGGCGTCGGCGATCGAGCCGAGAACCGGGGAAAGAATGGCGATGATGATGCCGGAGATGGTGAGCGTGTAGCCCCAAAGCGCCTGGCCCTGGGCGTGGTCTTCCGTCAGTCGCGCGACGAAGTAGGGGCCGAAGATGAAGGTAGTGATCACCGTGAAGAAAGGTTGGGCCGCCCAGTCGAACAGCATCCATCCGGCAATGCCGCGACGTGTCGTTGCCGGCTTGCCTGCAGCCCTGTCCGCCGAAATCGCCAATTGCCCCTCCCGGAAATGACTGCGCCGTGCGTTCAGGTGAACGCGCGGCGCAGAAAGATCGTCACATCTCGCCAATCGAGACCGGAAGTGCTCCGGTCCAATGGGCTAGTCCGGGGCGGACTGTGTCATTTCGCCCTGCCGCGTGCAAGGTCGTTGAGCAGACCCGCAGCAACGGTGATCTTGGCAAGCGTGGTCTCGCCCTTCTCGGTCAGGAGCGTCAGCTGGCCGCCGGCGCGTGAAACGCGTTCGCGGTCATTTTCCTGCCAGGCCTGCACCGGATTGCGCTCGCTCTTCTGCTCGCGCAAGGCCGCTGCCGTGATATCGCGTCTGGCACCGGCAATATCCGAGACCGCGCGCGACAGCGCCATAGCCTCGAACTGTTCGGTTGCCGGCACGCGGTCGGCTGCCGCCAGCAGGCGGTTGATCCGCAGCGTTTCGGTCACGGCAAAATAGCCCTGTGCCGTACGGCTCAGCGTTTCACCGGTTTCCGCGGCGATCTGCATGATTTCGGGCACGAGCGTCATCAGCGCCAGTTCCAGGATCTCGTCCGCCAGCTTCTCCGGCACGCCACCGTCGATGAAGGCTGCGGTCTTCACCCGAGCTTCGTCGGCGGTTTCGCCCGAAATCGCGGTGCGCATGGTGCTGCGGAGCTTCTGCAGCCCGTCGCGCAAGCGCGTAACAGCTTCAGAAACCGACCCTGTTGCCGCATGCGTGCGCAGGGCACGCTCCGTCACGAGTGCGAAGATGCGCCCGACTTCCTGGTAGAGCGCGTTCTGGAGTCCACCGCTGATGCGGTTGTCCAGGGCGTCGATCTCGTCATAGATCCGCGGCAGATCGAAGCCATCGAGCGCCAGAACCGCCGCCTTGACGACGTCTGCCGAAAGGAAGCCGGTCGCATCCGTCAAGGTCGAGACGAAGGCGGGGCCGCCGCGATTGATGGTTTCGTTGGCCAGAACCGTCGCGATGATCTCGCGGCGCAGCCGGTGGCCATGGATGTCGCCGGCATAGGTCTTGCGCATCTTGCCCGGGAAGTAGCGTTCCAGTGTCGCCGTGAAATACGGGTCGTCGGGAAGCTCGCTGGCAATCAGCTCGTCGAACAGCACCAGCTTGGAGTAGGACAGCAGCACGCCGATCTCCGCGCGCGTCAGCGGCTTGCCCGCCTGATAGCGCTCGGTCATGGCCTGGTCGGTCGGCAGCGTCTCGACCTTGCGATTGAGATGGCCGTCGGCCTCGAGCCGCGTCATCAAGCGGCCGAGCGTCGTGCGGTTGCCGGCGCCCTGCAGTTCGGTGAGCGAGATCGCCAGCGACTGCTCGTAGTTGTTGCGCAGTACGAGATGGCCGACTTCTTCCGTCATCGACGCCAGCAGCGTGTTGCGCTTCGGCCGGGTCAGGCGGCCATCGCGCATCGCCGAGGCAAGCGCGATCTTGATGTTGACCTCGACGTCGGAAGAGTTGACGCCCGCGGAGTTGTCGATGGCGTCGGAGTTGCAGCGGCCGCCGTTCAGACCAAAGCCGATGCGGCCCTTCTGGGTCACGCCGAGGTTTGCGCCCTCGCCGATGACACGGGAACGAACCTCTTCGGCGGTCACGCGGATCGCGTCATTGGCGCGGTCGCCGACTTCGGCATCCGTCTCGTTGCTGCCGCGCACATAGGTGCCGATGCCGCCGAACCAGAGGAGATCCACCTGGCTCTTCAGGATCGCGTTCATGATCTCGAACGGCGTCGCCTTCTGCTTGTCGATACCGACCGCTGCCATGGCTTGCGGCGTCAGCGTCACCGACTTTTCGGCACGCGAGATGATCATGCCGCCTTCCGACAGCGTCTTGCGATCATAATCCTGCCAGCTCGAGCGCGGCAGGGCGAACATGCGCTTGCGCTCGGTGAAGGAAACATCGGTATCCGGATTCGGATCGATGAAGATGTCGCGGTGGTCGAAGGCCGCAAGCAGCCGGATCTTTTCCGAAAGCAGCATGCCGTTGCCGAACACGTCGCCCGACATGTCGCCGACGCCGGCAACCGTGAAGGGGGTCGTCTGGATGTCGATGTCCATCTCGCGGAAGTGACGCTTGGCGGTTTCCCAGGCGCCACGGGCGGTGATGCCCATCTTTTTGTGGTCGTAACCGGCCGATCCGCCCGAAGCAAATGCGTCGTCCAGCCAGAAGCCGGCTTCCTGGGCGAGACCGTTGGCGGTATCGGAGAACGTCGCCGTGCCCTTGTCGGCGGCAACGACGAAATAGGGATCGTCACCGTCGCGGCGCAGCGTGTCGGCCGGCGGCACGACATCCTGGCCGACGATGTTGTCGGTGACCGACAGCATGGTGCGGATGAAGGTCTTGTAGGCTTCGGTTCCGGCCTTGAACACCTCGTCGCGGTTGCCGCCGACCGGCAATTGCTTCGGATAGAAGCCGCCCTTGGCGCCGACGGGCACGATGACGGCGTTCTTGACCTGCTGTGCCTTGACCAGGCCCAGCACTTCGGTGCGGTAGTCCTGTGCCCGGTCGGACCAGCGAAGGCCGCCGCGGGCGACCTTGCCGAAGCGCAGGTGCACGCCTTCGACTTCGGTGCCGTAGACGAAGATTTCGCGGAACGGACGCGGCTCCGGCAGGCCTTCGAGCCGCTTGGGATCAAGTTTGAAGGCAAGCACCGCGCGCGGCTTTCCGTCGGCGTCCGTCTGGAAGTAGTTGGTCCGGAGCGTCGCTTCGATCGCGTTGACGTAGCGGCGCAGGATCCGGTCCTCGTCGAGGCTCGGTACCGAAGACAGTGCGGTTTCGATCGACGCGATCAGGGTGTTGCATTTCTTGGCGCGCGGCTTTTCCTCGATCGCCGGGTCCATGCGGGTGACGAACAGCTTGAAGATATCGGCGGCAATCGCCGGATACTTGTTCAGCGTGTCGGCGATATAGCCCTGCGAATAGGTGATGCCGGCCTGCCGGAGGTAGCGGGAATAGGCGCGCAGCACCGTCACTTCGCGGGCGTTCAAGCCGGCGAGCAGGATCAGCCTGTTGAAGTTGTCGTCCTCGATCGTGCCGTTCCAGGCGGCGAGGAAGGCTTCCTCGAGCGCCGCACCCGACTTGTCGAGATTAAGTGCAAGGCCGTCGCGGTGGATCAGTTCCATGTCGTGCAGCACGACGCGGTGCTTGTCCTCGCCGTGCTTGCCGACGTTGAGATCGTAGGTCTGCTCGCTGATGACGCGGAAACCGAGGTTTTCGAGCAGAGGCACGCGGCGCGAAAGCGATACGGGCTCGCCGGCGTGGAAGATCTTCAGCTCCGCCGTGTCCGGACGGTTTACCGGGCGGTTGTAGTGATAGAACGAGATCCGGATCGGATCTTCCGCCTTGCAGGCGGCGATATCGGCGAGATCGGCATAGGCCTCGGCCGGTGCAAAAGCTGCCTGATAGGCTCCGCCAACGCTAAGCTCGATGCCGTCCTTGCGCGCAAGCAGGTCGAAGCGATCGATCCAGCGCGTGACGATGCCGCGTACGGCCTCTTCGAGCTTCGCCTGCGGGATGCGCGGGGTCTTGCCGCTGGTGCGGCCGATGATGAAGTGCACGCGCGCCAGACCACCCTCGGGGAAGGCCGGGTAGTAGGCCGAAACGCGGCCGTCATAGGCCGTCTTCAGATAGTCCCCGATCTTCTCGCGAACATCGGAATCATATTGTTCGCGCGGCACGAAGACGATGACCGAAACGAAACGGTCGAAATGGTCGATGCGCGGCAGCACGCGGATGCGCGGACGGTCGCCCAGCTCGTTGATCTGTTCGCAGAAGGCGGCGAGCAAGCCGACGTCGATCTGGAAGAGATCGTCGCGCGGGTAGGATTCGAGCGTGTTATCGAGCATCTTGCCGGAGTGGCTCTGCGGGTCGTAGCCGAAATGGTCGACGATCTTCTCGATCTTGTGGCGCAGCAGCGGAATTTCCGCCGCCTGGCGGGTGTAGGCCGAGGAGGTGAACAGGCCGACGATGCGCAGCTCGCCGGCGACATTGCCGTCGGCATCGAAACGCTTGACGCCGATGTAGTCCATATAGGCGCGGCGGTGCACGACCGACTTCACATTGGCCTTGGTGACGATCAGGAAATCCGGGCTTTCGAGGAAGGCCAGGATCTCCGGTGTGGTCAGAACCGCGTCCTTGCCCTGGCGCAGCACGCGCACATCGGGGTTGGAAAGGATGCCGAGGCCCCTGCCCTTGCCGCGCTCGACCGTCGCCTTCCCGCCCTTGCCCGAATAGGTATATTCGCGCATGCCGAGGAAGGTGAAGTTGTTGTCCCTGAGCCAGCGAAGGAAGGCGAGCGCTTCGTCGCGGTCGCTCTTCTTGCGCGAGGCACTATAGTCCTCGAGCTCCTTCATCGCGTGGTCAAGCAGCGTTGTCATCGCCGGCCAGTCGTGCACGGCCTGATGAACCTGTTCGAGCACATCGCGGATACGGTTGCTCAGCGATTGCGCTTCCGTCGGCGTCAGCTTGTCCAGGTGGATCTGGATGTGGCTGATCCGTTGCGCCGGATCGCTCGGTTCGTCCGGGTCGAACAGCTTGACGGGCTTGCCCGGCTCCTGGACGAGAATGGGATGGATGGCGAGATGGATGTCGCGGTGCGTGGTCGTCACCTCACCCATGACCGAATCATAGAGGAACGGCATGTTGTGTTCGGTTACGGCAATGATCGAAACCTCGGTGCCGCCAGGCGCAACGCCGGGCACCGTTTCAACCGAAACCTGAGGTTTACCGCCGTCCCAGCGCGCGAGTTCGCTTCTCGCATGGGCCGCCGTCAGTGCCAGCATGTCCGCCGAATAGAGATCGAGGTCGTCGTTGCTGGCCCCGCCGAAGAGGATCTCCGGCGCCAGCGCGTCGGTGCCCAGTTTGAGGGCGGCCGCCTTCGCTGCGTCGATGTGTCTGTCCCGCTTCGGATTGTATTTCACGCCCATGAAGTTTCTCCCATTCATGATAGGCTAGACCCTATCAGAACCTTGGCTAATGGCGACCGCTTTTTATGACGATTTCGGCAAAACCGAGCCTAAAATCGGAGAATCTCGCGTGAAAACAGCTTAAATCCATTTAAATCGAAGGCGAATTGGCAAAAATTGCTCGAATTTCGGTGAAAAAGCACGAAAACGCCAGCGGCTCGTGCGGAGCCTGTCTGCCATAGCCTGTTGACATGGCGGTGACAGTCGGTGATCAGAGTTCAAATCGAAGGATTGGACTGGCTGATGCCCGAAATGCCCTCCTTGCCTGGCGCCGTCATTGTCATCTCTAGTCATGTGGTCCGAGGTACCGTCGGCAATCGGGCGGTCGTTTTTGCCTTGGAGACGCTTGGCCACCCCGTCTGGGCTCTGCCGACCGTCATTCTGCCCTGGCATCCCGGCCATGGCCGTTCGACGCGCATCACGATCCCGGACGCGGAATTCCAGTCGGTGATCGACGATCTGGCTCAGGCGCCCTGGGCCGGCGAGGTCGGGGCGGTGCTGTCAGGCTATCTCGGTTCGGCAGACCAGGCGGACGGCGTTGCTCGGCTGGTGACGGCCCTGCGCGCCCGCAATCCGGATCTCGTCTATGCCTGTGATCCCGTCATCGGTGATGCCGAAGGGCTCTACGTGCCCGAAGCGACGGCGATCGCCATCCGCGACCGGCTGTTGCCGCTCGCAAGCCTCGCCACGCCCAACCGCTTCGAACTGGCCTGGCTTGCCGGTGCGACGCTCGAGACCAATGCGGCAATCCTTGATGCAGCACTTGGGCTCGGTCCCTCGCGCATGCTGGTCACCTCGGCGATCCCGATGATGAACGGCGGCACGGGAAATCTCTATCTCTCTGGCAATCATGCGCTGCTCGCTGAACACCGGCTGATCGAGAACCCGCCGAACGGCACGGGCGATCTGCTGGCGGCGGTGTTCCTGGCGCGGCTGCTGGATGGGCTTTCCGAGGAGCGCGCGCTTCAGATGGCGACAGCCAGTGTTTTCGAAATTATCGCGCGCACGGTCAAGCGCGGCGCCGATGAACTGACGCTGGAACAGGATGCGTCCAGTCTCTCGACACCCATGGCGATGGTGCAGATGCGGCGTTTGCTGCATCCGAGCCAGATGCGCCGGAAATAGAAGAAGCTGTTCACGGCTCGCCGTCGGATGGCTTGGTGGATTGAACTCTCGACAGCAGCGGGGTAACCGATGGATATGCAGCGTTTTCCGGACCACCTTCTGAACGGCTATCATAACTTCATGAATGGTCGCTTCAGCGAACAGCAGCAGCGTTACAAGACATTGGCGGACAGCGGGCAGAAGCCCAAGACCATGGTCATTGCCTGTTGTGACTCCCGGGCAGCGCCCGAGACGATCTTCGACAGTGGTCCGGGCGAGCTTTTCGTCGTGCGCAACGTCGCCAATCTCATGCCGCCCTACGAGCCGGACGGACACTATCATTCGACGTCGGCAGCGCTGGAATTTGCCGTCCAGTCGTTGCGCGTCAGCGATATCGTCGTCATGGGCCATGGACGCTGCGGCGGCATCAAGGCTGCGCTCGATCTGGACGCCGAACCCCTGTCGCCGGGCGACTTCATCGGTCGCTGGATGCACCTCTTGAAACCGTCCGCCGAACAGATCCAGAGCAACGACGTGATGACCCAGGCCGAGCGGCAGCGCGCGCTGGAGCGGGTCTCCATCCGCAACTCGATCGCCAACCTGCGCACCTTCCCCTGCGTCCAGATTCTCGAATCGAAGGGCAAGCTCCAGCTTCACGGTGCCTGGTTCGACATCTCGACCGGCGAGCTCTGGGTGATGGATCCGAAGACCGGCGATTTTGCCCGTCCCGGCATGTGATCGGCATCAACGAAAAAGCCCGGTCTTTTGAACCGGGCTTCGTCATCTGCAAATCGCTGATAGTGGCGATCAGTCGCCGTCGATTTCGGCGCCGATGATGGCGATGGCCTGCTGGTAAACGCTGGCGGCGTTCCAGCCCTGGATCGCGCCGAAATTGGCCTGTCCCGACTGATATCCGGCGCCCGGCTGCCAGCCGTGTCCACGCAGGAAGTTCGCGGTCGAAGCAAGCGCGTCGGCCTTCGAGCGGACCATGTCGATATGGCCGTTGCCATCGCCGTCGACGCCGTATTTCAGAACGTTTGCCGGAAGGAACTGGGTCTGTCCGATTTCACCGTGGGCAGCGCCGCGTGCGGCCGGGCTCAGATCGCCGCGCTGGACGAGCTGGAGCGCCGCATAGAGCTGGTTGGTGAAGTAGTCGGAGCGGCGGCAGTCATAGGCGAGCGTCGAAACGGCAGAGAGGGTATGCTCCTTGCCCATGAAGCCGCCAAAGCCGGTTTCCATGCCCCAGATGGCGATCAGCGGGCCGGCCGGCACTCCGTAACGCCGCTCGATGCTGTTAAAGAGCGCCGCATTCTGGGCCTTCATCTTCTTGCCGCGCGAGATGATCGTCTGACCGCCACGCTTCTGCATGAACTGGCTGAGAGAGAGCTTGAAGCTCTTCTGGCCGCGGTCGGCGCGGATCGTCGCCTTATTGTAGGCAACGCCGGAGAGCGCCTTGTCTAGCGCTGCAGGGCTGATGCCGTTGCCGGCTGCTTCCTGCTTGAATTGCGTCAACCAGGCTGCAAAACCGCTGCCGTCGTTGCCGCACTGTGCCGCTGAAGCGGTCGCCGGAAGGATCGCCGTTGAAATCAGGGCCGCAAGCCCAATCGCTACGCACTTTGCCGTGTGCATGAAATACCCCGTCATTGCCCAATCTGATTGCCGTTACAAAGATGCCAGCCTTTGCCGGCTCTGTCACCCGCCCCTCATTGGCGGAAATTCTCTACTGCATAATTCCTTTAAATCGGAATCGATTTAAGGGCAAAATTATGCAGCAACTCAAAGTGTTACAGCGACCTTTGCGCGTCTAAATGGACGCGCGGCGCTGTAATGATTTCACGTGAATCCGATCAATCTTGCACACGGATCCGTGAAACAGGAAACCCCGCAGGCCGACAACGGGCCAGGCGGGGTTCTTATTTGTGCTTTACCGTCTGTTTGTTCAGGCGGCCTGCTTCTTGGCGCGGATCAGACCGCGGTTGATGAGCAGCTCGGCGATCTGGATCGCGTTGAGTGCCGCACCCTTGCGCAGGTTGTCGGAAACGACCCAGATGTTGAGGCCGTTTTCGACCGTTGCGTCTTCGCGGATGCGCGAGATGTAGGTCGCGTCTTCGCCGGCGCACTCGTAAGGCGTGACGTAGCCGCCGTTCTCGTGCTTGTCGACGACCAGGCAACCCGGTGCTTCGCGCAGGATATCGCGTGCCTCGTCAGCGGTGATCTCGTTTTCGAACTCGATGTTGACCGATTCCGAATGGCCGATGAAGACCGGAACGCGCACGGCCGTGCAGGTCACCTTGATCTTCGGGTCGAGCATCTTCTTGGTTTCAGCCAGAACCTTCCACTCTTCCTTGGTGTAGCCGTCTTCCATGAAGACGTCGATGTGCGGAATGACGTTGAAGGCGATGCGCTTGGTGAACTTCTTCGATTCGATCGGGTCGGCAACGAAGACCGCACGGGTCTGGTTGAAGAGTTCGTCCATGCCGTCCTTGCCGGCGCCGGACACCGACTGGTAGGTCGAGACGACGACGCGCTTGATCTTGGCGTGGTCGTGCAGCGGCTTCAGCGCGACGACGAGCTGGGCGGTCGAGCAATTCGGATTGGCGATGATGTTCTTCTTGGTGAAGAGCGAGATCGCGTCCGGGTTGACCTCCGGCACGATCAGCGGAACTTCGGCGTCGTAGCGCCAGGCCGAGGAATTGTCGATGACGACGCAACCCTGCTGGCCGATCTTCGGCGAATACTTCAGCGAAACCGCGCCGCCGGCCGACATCAGGCAGATATCGGTATCGGAGAAATCGTAGTTTTCGAGGTTCTTGACCTTGAGCGTCTTGTCGCCGAAGGAAACTTCCGTGCCCTGGGAACGGGCGGAAGCAAGGGCAACCACTTCATCGGCGGGAAAGCCGCGTTCCGAAAGGATGTTCAGCATCTCCCGGCCGACATTGCCGGTGGCGCCTGCGACTGCAATCTTGAAACCCATGATCTAAGCTCTCTCTTTCTGTCTCTCCTCGTCGGGTGGAGGGGGAAGCCGCGCGATCCGCCGCGAGGGTTCCTGTCCCCGGCCAAACCGGGGAGAGAGCGGAGGGCCAGAGACGTCAGACGGTTTTCGTCGTCGTTTTGGCCGTTGTTTTGAAGGAAGCTGGAAAACGCATATTCCGCCCGGCGATTTCTACCAGGACGCTGCTGTCAGCGAAGTTGTGTTCGCGGCGAAGCATGGAATGCCTTCCTTTCCGAGGCTCCTAATAATTGTTTCTATCGGCGAGTCAAGCGTGCGATGCTTGGCGCCGGCAAACGTGATCGCAAATGTCATGGCGCTGTCATCGCGTTACGACCGCGCAATCCGACACCTCAAAGGGACGATTGCCATGCGCACGCTTCTTGCCACCCTCTTTGCCACAACGGTTCTGGCCCACGCAGCCCAGGCCGCGGACGTCTATCCTATTGATCGCGCAACTATACTTGCCGGTTCTCCGTTCGATTTCAAGGTCGAGCTCAAGGGCGCCGTCAAGGCGGAAGACATCAAGGTGACCGTCAACGGCCAGGACTACAAGGCAGCGCTCGGCGCCGAAGCCGCCTATGTCGCGATGGAAAAGGGCAAGGAAGACAAGGAACTCGGCTCGGCGCTGTTGCTGCGCAATGCAATCATCGGCGCACCCGGCAGCTACAGGGTCGAAGTGACGGCCGGAGAGCAGACGAAGACCGTGACCTGGGACGTCTTTGCCACGGCCGAGCAGCCGAAGGTCAAGAACGTCATCTTCCTGTTGGGCGACGGCCTTTCGGTCGCGCATCGCACCGCCGCCCGCATCATGTCGAAGGGCATGACCGAGGGTAAGGCCAATGGCCGCCTCAACATGGACGATCTCGAGCGCATGGCCTTCATCGGCACGTCGGCGACTAACTCGATCGACACCGACAGCGCCAACACCATGTCGGCCTATATGACCGGCCACAAGACCGTCATCAACGCGGTGGGCGTTTATGGCGACCGCACGCCCGACAGCCTCGACGATCCGCGGGTCGAGACCATCGCCGAAGCGCTTCGCCGCCAGACGCAGAAGTCGATCGGCCTCGTCACCACCTCAGAAATCGAGGACGCCACGCCGGCGGCCGTCGTCTCCCACACCCGCAACCGCAACGACAAAGCCGAAATCGTCGGCATGATCTACGACGTCAAGCCGGAGGTCGTTCTTGGCGGCGGCTCGGCCTATTTCCTCGGCAAGGAGACGCCCGGCTCTAAGCGCAAGGACAACCAGGACTACATCAAGCTTTTCCAGGAAGCCGGTTATGCGCTTGCGACCGACAAGACCGAGCTTGCCAATGCGCCCGCCGATGGCAAGCTTCTCGGCCTGTTCCACACCGGTAACATGGACGTGACGCTTGATCGCGAGTTCCTGAAGAAGGGCACGGTCGAAAAATTCCCGGGACAGCCAGGCCTCGTCGACATGACGAAGACGGCGCTCGACAGGCTGTCGAAGAACGAAAACGGCTTCTTCCTGATGGTCGAGGGCGCCTCGATCGACAAGATGAGCCATCCGCTCGACATGGAGCGCGCCGTCGTCGAGACCATCGAGTTCGACCAGGCGGTCGGCGTTGCCCGCGAGTTTGCGAAGAACAACCCGGATACACTGGTCGTTGTTACCGGCGACCATACCCACGGCGTCTCGCTGCTCGGCATCATCGATGACACCGTCGAGGCCAAGGAAGGCCGCGACAAGGTCAAGACCGGCGCTTCGGCGGGCTTCCCGAACTACACCGACGAGAACAAGGACGGCTTCCCCGACAAGATCGATGCGAGCCGTCGTCTGGCGATGTTCGTCTCCAACTTCCCCGACTACTACGAAACCTTCAGCCCCAAGCTGGATGGCCCGTTCGAACCGGCGGTAAAGAACGAGAAGGACGAGTATGTCGCCAACGAAGCCTACAAGGACATGCCAGGCGCGGTCCTGCGCGTCGGCATTCTGCCGAAGGACGAAAGCACCGGCCAGCACACGGTCGATGATGTCGTCCTGCAGTCGGAAGGCCCGGGCAGCGAAGGCTTCAGGGGCTACATGGAGCAGAGCGACGTCTATCGCGTCCTCGTCGACGCCCTTGCTCTCGGCGTGAAGCAGACCAACTGATCATTTGAACCCTGCCTCCTCCCCGAAAACGGGGAGGAGGCTTCATGCTGACGTTCATTCCCGGCCTCATCATGCCCATGCGCTGCCGGGGCACTATTGGCGATAAGACGATGACCCTACCGACACCCATGTCCTTGAGCCGTCGGGCCGTGCTCGGCCTGATCGCCGGCGCGGCTGTTGCGTTCGACGGGCGCGCTGCCTTGGCCGACGCCAGCCTCACCTTCGATGAGCTTTATGGCAAGGTGAGCGTGCTCGGTCTCGAATTCTCGCAAAAGGTGAAGAGCCTTGCCGGCCAGGACGTCCGCATGCGCGGCTTCATGGCGCCGCCGCTCAAGGCAGAGGCGGCGTTCTTCGTGCTGACGGAAATTCCGATGGCGCTTTGCCCTTTCTGTTCGTCGGATTCCGACTGGCCGGACAATATCGTCGTCGTCTATCTCGGGGAGAAGCAGACCTTCGTGCCGCCCGGCCAGACGATCGAGGTTCACGGGACGCTGGAGGTCGGCTCCTGGACAGACCCGGAGACCGGGTTCGTCAGCCTGCTGCGCCTGCGCTCATCCCAGTTCTACACGGTCTAGCGCATGCTTGGTCTTCAGCTCGAAGGGGTCGGTGTCAGCTTTCCGGGACTCGCAGCGCCGGCTCTTGCGATCGACGGCCTCGGCGTCGCCGCCGGCAGCCGTGTGGCGCTCACCGGTGCGTCCGGGTCCGGCAAGAGTACGCTGATCAGCATCCTGACCGGGCTCGAGCGGGTCGGCCAGGGCCGCATCATCTGGGGCGATGTCGACATCTGCACGCTCTCCGAAGGCGCTCGCGATCGCTGGCGCGGCGCAAACATCGGCCTCGTCCTGCAGGATTTTCACCTTTTCCCCGGCCTCAGCGCGCTGGAAAATGTTCTGCTGCCAGCAAGGCTTTCCGGCGCCATGACCCGTGATGTCGGCGCGCACGCGGAACATCTGCTGCGGCGCGTCGACCTCGTCCGCCCGACCCAGATGATTGAAACCATGTCGCGCGGCGAGATGCAGCGTGTGGCGATTGCCCGCGCCCTGTTGCGCAGGCCCGGCGTGGTCATTGCCGACGAGCCGACCGCCAGCCTCGACAGCGAGGCCGGCGAGACCGTCTGTGACCTACTGCTCGAGCTTTCCCGCGAAAGCGGCTGCACCCTCATCGTTGCGACGCACGACCTGGGGCTTATGCGGCGTATGGACCGTCGCATCCGGCTTGCCGCCGGGCGCATCGTCGAAGACGGCCTCATCGAGGAGCGCGCGGCATGATAGGCTTCATCCTTGCGGATCTGCGGCGTCTCTGGGCCGGCTCGCTCGTCGTCGTCCTTCTGGTTGCGCTGGCGACGGCGCTCGGCGTCGCCGTCACATTGCAGGAGCGTGCGCTTCGGCTCGGCAGCGCGCGCGCAGCCGACAAATTCGACCTCGTGATCGGGGCGCCGGGCAGCGAGACGCAGCTCGTGCTGTCATCGATCTTCCTTCAGCCCTCGCCGCTGCCTCTGATGGACGGCACCGTTCTGCCGCGACTTCTTGCCGATCCGCGCGTCGCCTCCGCAGCGCCGGTCGGTTTTGGCGACAGCTTTGGCGGTTATGCCGTCGTCGGTACCTCCACTGGGCTGGTCAGCGAACTCGAACAGCTTGCCGAGGGGCGTGTCTTTACCGTCCTCGGCGAGGCGGTTGCCGGCGCGGCCGTCGACCTGCCGCTCGGTTATACAGTCAAGCCGACCCATGGACTTGCCGAACTCGGCGGCCACGCCCACACGGAACTCTCTTACCGCATTGTCGGGCGGCTCAAGCCCACGGGCACCGCCTGGGACCGCGCCATTCTGGTGCCGATGCAGGCGGTCTGGGCGCTGCATGGAATGGAAGCAGCCGACCACGACGATGCCGATGGCCACGACGACCACGCCCATGTCGAGACCGCGTCCGGTACCGAGGCGGATCACCCGCATATCGATGCGGGCGCTGCACTCGTCGAGGATTGGAGCAAGGCCACGCCCGGCCTGCCCGCGATCCTCGTCAAACCGAAGTCGATCGCCGACGCCTACAAGCTCCGGCAGGACTACCGCAGCAACAAGACGCTGGCGGTTTTTCCCGGCGAGGTGCTGACGAACCTCTATGCGACGCTTGGCGATGCCAAGCGGGTGCTCGTGGGGGTAACGACGGGCTCCCAGGTTCTGGTCGCAGCCGCGATCCTGCTCGTCACGATCCTCCACGTCGCCCAACGCCGACGGCAGATCGGGGCGCTTCGGGCATTCGGCGCGCCGCGCACGGTGGTGTTTGTCATCGTCTGGAGCGAACTGTTTGCTCTGATCGCGGCCGGTGTGCTGCTCGGTTTCGCGCTCGGCTTCGGTGCCGCAAAGTTCATAGCCGGATATCTTTCCAGTGAGAGCGGCGTTGCCATGCCCGTCATGTTTGCTGCCGGCGACGGGTTTCTTGTCTCTGCCATTCTCGCCTTCGCCGCCTGCCTCGCCGTTCTTCCAGCCATGCTCGCCTACCGTCAATCGCCGGCGGCAGCCCTTCGCGCCTGAGATCCCCTAGGCTTGTTAGACGAAAGTCATAAGCCGAAAGCATCCCTGCCTGCGGCCCTTCTTTTCTGACATCCTGTGATCAGGCGCACCACGTTCGGACGTTCAAGGGAGGAATGTCCGAGCCAGCCAATGGGCGCTCCAATGGGCTGTTTTGGAGTGGAGGATAAACAAAATGGCAAATGTCGCGACAGCGGACGACGCAAAAGCACGTCCGATGACCGGCGAGGAGAAGAAGGTCATCTTCGCCTCGTCGCTTGGTACCGTGTTCGAATGGTACGATTTCTATCTCTACGGTTCGCTCGCCGTTTACATCGGCGCGACCTTCTTCAGCTCCTACCCGGAAACGACGCGAAACATCTTCGCGCTTCTGGCGTTTGCTGCGGGCTTCCTGGTTCGCCCGTTCGGCGCTCTGGTCTTCGGTCGCCTCGGCGACCTCGTCGGCCGTAAGTACACCTTCCTCGTGACGATCCTGATCATGGGTCTGTCGACCTTCCTGGTCGGCATCCTGCCTGGCGCTGCCTCCATCGGCATTGCCGCACCGATCCTGCTTATCGCCCTGCGCATGCTGCAGGGCCTGGCGCTCGGCGGTGAATATGGCGGTGCTGCAACCTACGTGGCCGAACATGCGCCGCACGGACGCCGCGGTTACTTCACCTCCTGGATCCAGACGACGGCGACTCTCGGTCTGTTCCTGTCGCTGGTGGTGATCCTGCTCGTCCAGTTCCTGGTGGGCAAGGAAGCCTTCGCTGCCTGGGGCTGGCGCATTCCCTTCCTGGTTTCGGTCGTGCTTCTCGGCGTTTCCGTCTGGATCCGCCTGAAGATGAACGAATCGCCGGCCTTCAAGAAGATGAAGGAAGAGGGCAAGGGCTCCAAGGCACCGCTGTCGGAAGCTTTCGGCCAGTGGAAGAATGCCAAGATCGCGCTTCTGGCGCTGTTTGGTGCCGTCGTCGGCCAGGCCGTCGTCTGGTACTCCGGTCAGTTCTATGCGCTGTTCTTCCTGACGGGCGTGCTCAAGGTGGACGGCCAGTCGGCCAATATCATGGTCGCAGCTTCGCTCTTGATCGGTACGGGCTTCTTCGTGCTCTTCGGCTGGCTCTCCGACAAGATCGGCCGCAAGCCGATCATCATGGCCGGCCTGCTGCTTGCCATGCTCACCTACTTCCCGCTGTTCAAGGCTCTGACCTGGGCCGGTAACCCGGCACTCGCCCAAGCTCAGGCAACCGTCCGCGCGACGGTGACTGCAGCCCCCGGCGATTGCAAATTCCAGTTCAACCCAACGGGCACGGCGAAGTTCACCACCTCGTGCGACATCGCAACCGCGTTCCTCACCAAGAATTCGGTGCCCTATGACGTCGTCACGACGGCAGCCGCCGGTACGCCGGCAACGGTCAAGATCGGCGAAACCACGATCAACAGCTACGATGCGGTCGCCGCAGGCGATGGTGCCAAGGCTGCAAACGGTGCCTTCGAAAAGCAGACCAACATGGCGCTTCACGATGCCGGCTATCCGCTGGTTCGTGGTGCGGCGAAGGTTCCGGAATCCAAGCTCGATGGCTTCGTTGCCGCCAACCCGGAACTGGCCCTTGATGCCGCTGCCGTTCGCGGTGGCGAAAAGACCATGGTTCCGGCCGACAAGCTCGTCGCTGACAAGCTGTTGACGAAGGACGAAGTCGGCACCGCCACCGAAATGGCCGTGTACACGATTGCCAAGGGCGGCACCTTCGCGATGGTGGCGGATCCCGCCAACGTCAACTGGACGAAGATCATCGCCGTTCTGACCGTTCTCGTCATCTACGTGACGATGGTCTACGGCCCGATCGCCGCCCTGCTGGTCGAAATGTTCCCGACCCGCATTCGCTACACCGGCATGTCCCTGCCCTACCACATCGGCAACGGTTGGTTCGGCGGTCTGCTGCCGGCCACGGCCTTCGCGATGAGCGCGGCCCAGGGCGATATCTACTACGGTCTCTGGTACCCGATCGTCTTTGCGGGCATCACCCTGGTCATCGGCATGCTGTTCCTGCCGGAAACCAAGGACCGCGACATCCACGCGATGGAGTAAACACTTCCCCGAGAGGCATCACGGCTCTCCTGACTCCGGCGCGGTCTTCCGCGCCGGCTTTTTTATGGGCGTGAGCCCGACCGTTTGGGGATGGGCCAGCCTCCCTCATCGGCTCGGAAAAGCCAGCCGCGCTTGGCGAAGAGAAACGCCACCATCATGGATGTCCAGAGGCCGAGCAGCAGTCCGGCGGCAACGTCGCTCGGGTAATGGGCGCCGACGATGACGCGCGAGACGCCGATCACCAGCGCCAGCGCGAAGAAGAACGGCCGAAGCTTCGGCAAGAGCATGGCAAAGACGCCGAAAAAGGCGCCCGCTGCCGTCGAATGACCCGATGGAAAGCTCTCGAACAGGGTGTCGCCGGTAAACGGCGTCAGGCTGTAGGCGCCGAGATCGACCAGAAGCTCGGGCCTTGCCCGCCCGATCAGGAACTTCAGCGCATGCACGAGCACGCTGGCCGTGCCGATCGTCAGCAAGAAGTAGGCGGCAAGGTTGCGCACGGTGCGGGCTTTGCGCTGAAGCAGCGCCTGTCGAACCGCACGCCGCAGGATGAAGGCGACGGCAAGCATAAAACCCGAGAGAGAGATCATCCAGCCGAAGGTACCGAAGTCGGTGATCAGGCGGTTGAAGGCGATGATGCTCTCGGGCAGGGCCTGCGCCCGCGTCGACAGAAACGGATCGAGCGGAATGAGGGCGAGCACGAGGATCAGTGTCGTCACAAGGATCCATCCGGTTGATGCGAGTGGTCGGTTCATGGTTGCCTTTCCAAACGGTCTGCCTGCGCAATGCGTCTATTCGCTTTCGCAAACTGCGTCAGGTGCGGTGTGTCCCGGCACCGCCTGCTCACGGAATTTGCCTGCATGTGTCGGTTCGGCCGCCAAATTCAAGACGGCCCAACGTAAAACACCTCCGGATCGCTCCGGAGGTGTGGTGGAAAATTGGGGGGCGCCGTCCGAGCGGTGCCTTTTCGCCAATTAGGCCGAAAGAGCCTTGAATTCGGAGAGGATGGCTTCGCCCATCTCGACGGTTCCGACCTGGCGTGCGCCTTCGGCCATGATGTCGCCGGTGCGGATGCCCTTGTCGAGCACGGTGGCGATCGCCTTCTCCAGATTGTCGGCGTCCTTCGTGAGGTTGAAGGAGTAGCGCAGGCACATGGCAAACGAGGCGATCATGGCGATCGGGTTGGCGATGCCCTTGCCGGCAATGTCCGGTGCCGAGCCATGCACCGGCTCATAGAGCGCCTTGCGCTTGCCGGTGACGCCATCCGGTGCGCCGAGCGAGGCTGAAGGCAGCATGCCGAGCGAACCGGTCAGCATCGCTGCGACATCCGAGAGCATGTCGCCGAACAGGTTGTCGGTGACGATGACGTCGAACTGCTTGGGCTGGCGCACCAGCTGCATGCCGCCGGCATCGGCCAGCATGTGCTCGAGCCCAACGTCGGAATATTTCGCCTTGTGGGTTTCGGTCACCACCTGGTTCCACAACACGCCCGACTTCATGACGTTGCGCTTTTCCATCGAGCAGACGCGGTTGTTGCGGGTGCGTGCCAGCTCAAAGGCGACGCCGGCGATGCGCTCGATTTCGTAGGTGTCGTAGACCTGGGTGTCGATGCCGCGCTTCTGGCCGTTGCCGAGATCGATGATTTCCTTCGGCTCGCCGAAATAGACGCCGCCGGTCAGCTCGCGCACGATCAGGATGTCGAGACCCTCGACCAGTTCCGGCTTCAGCGACGATGCGGCGGAAAGCGCCGGATAGCAGATGGCCGGGCGCAGGTTGGCAAACAGTTGCAGATCCTTGCGCAGCCTGAGAAGACCGGCTTCCGGACGGACATCATAAGGCACGGCATCCCATTTCGGACCGCCGACGGCGCCAAACAGTACCGCATCGGCGGCAAGCGCCTTGGCCATGTCCCCTTCCGAAATCGCCTGGCCGTGGGCGTCATAGGCCGAGCCGCCGACAAGGCCTTCATCGGTCACGAAGCCGGCACCAAGCTCGGCATTCATGTAGGCGATGATGTTGCGGACTTCCGCCATGGCTTCCGGGCCGATGCCGTCGCCGGGCAGAAGGAAGAGATTGCGCACTGTCATGGAAGGTCCTTCTCGCGGGGAAAACTCGCGCGCGTCTTAGCGCAACTTCGTATCGAGGGAAATGATCGCGACGAAAGAATTGTGCGCCAACATCCCTGTCCCACGCCGGTTCCCGGAGAAACAGCGCACACGCCGAAAGGGTGGAATTCTCACGTCCACGGCCTGAAGCCGCAACGCCCGCACACACGGAAAAGGATCAAGACCATGCGCAGTTTCACCCACGAGATCACGACGCTTCTCGGCGCCAGTGTCAAAGCCCTCGTCTTCGGCAACCGCCGAGCGAGCGGCTCCCGTCGCTAGAACGCGCTTCTTCGCGTCGCTGCATGCCGCCACCCTTCGGTAGAAGTCTGTCTTGCCGCTGGCGCCTTCCGATTTTCGCGCAGCAACCCGCGCGCCTGGAAATCCTGCTGCCCCCTTGCAGTTCTCGTCTCCCCATTCCCTCAGGGGCTGCCTTTCCGCTTGACGGAATCGCCGGCTGGGGATCGAATGGACACTGACACAACCGGGGACCCGCCATGTCCGAGACGCTGCTGATCGGTGCCTTTCTCGCCGCCCTTTCCTATACGCTCATTCCCGGGCCGGCATTTCTCGCCTTGCTCGGCATCGGTGCCGGCCAGGGTCGCAAGGCAGGCGCGCTGTTCATGGGCGGACACCTCGCCGGCGATATCCTCTGGTCGGGGCTGGCGCTGGTTGCGATCATCGGCGCACGTTCGGTCGGCACGACGGTCTTCGATATTCTCGGTCTCTTCTGCGGCCTCTATCTCGGCTGGATCGGCTGGACGGCGCTGCGTGCCCGACCGAAAGGCGATAACCGGGCGCTGATCACCGTAGAGAAGCCGCTCCGGCGCGGCCTGATCTTCGGCCTGACCAACCCGAAGGGTTATCCGGTGGCGCTCGCAACCTTTACCGCTTTGCTCGCCGGCTCCGCCAACGCATTGGAATTCGACACCCTGCCGATGCTGCTCGGCGTCTCGCTCATCGGCTTTCTCGTTGCCGACCTGATCCTGATCGTCATCATCGGTGCGTCCGTCGTTCGGCGCTTCTATCGCCGCCATGAGTTGGCGATCGTCCGGCTTTCGGGCCTGCTGTTCATCGGCTTTGCCGTCCAGGCCGTGTGGCACGCCGCCCCCGGCCTTCTCGGTTTGCGCAAGCCTTGACGTCAAGGCTGCCAGCAACCACCTCAAGCTCTTCCGCCCGGCATGCCTCTGGCTCGCGGGCGCTCCCTCCCCGGCTTCTGGCCGGCATCCGCATGCGAAAGGATCCTTCATGACCGCCAGCACCCCGCTCAACCCTGCCCTGACGACCTGGACCGGACATGAGGGCCTGCCCCGCTTCGACCTGGTGAAGGACACGGATTTTGCGCCGGCCTTCGAAGCGGCGTTCAGGACGCATGAGGCGGAGATCGACGAAATCGCCGGAGACCCGGAGGCACCGACATTCGACAACACCGTGATTGCGCTTGAGATTGCCGGCGATGAGTTGTCGCGCATCTCCTCGATCTTCTGGAACAAGGCCGGCGCCGATACCAACGAAACCATCCAGGCGCTGGAGCGCGACATCGCGCCAAAAATGTCCCGCCATTATTCCAGGATCGGCATGAATGCCGCGCTGTTCAAGCGGATTGACACGCTCTGGGAAAACCGGGAAAACCTCGGTCTCGACCTCGAAGCGACGCGGGTACTGGAGCGGCACTGGAAGGGTTTCGTTAAATCCGGTGCGAAGCTCGCGAAGGATGAGCAGGAGCGGCTGGCGGCGATCAACGAGACGCTTGCCGGCCTCGGCGCCAAGTTCGGCCAGAACGTGCTGGCCGACGAGAAGAGCTGGGCGCTGTTCCTTGAAAGCGAAGTGGATCTGGCTGGCCTGCCGGACTTCCTGCGCGACGCCATGGCGGCTGCCGCCAGCGACCGCGGCGAAAAGGGCAAATATGCTGTGACGCTGTCGCGTTCGATCATCGAGCCGTTTCTGACCTTCTCCGACAATCGGGAGCTCAGGGAACAGGCTTTCCGCGCCTGGATCGCCCGCGGCGAGAATGGCGGCGAAACCGACAATCGCAGCCACATCGCCGAAACGCTGGCGCTGCGGGCCGAGAAAGCCAAGCTGCTCGGCTATGCCAACTATGCGGCGCTGAAGCTCGACAACACCATGGCCAAGACACCGGAAGCCGTGAACGGCCTGTTGATGCAGGTCTGGGAAAAGGCGGTTGCCCGTGCCCGCGAGGAAGAGGCTGATCTTGCCACCCTGGTCGCGGCCGAAGGCCGCAATCACGACGTCATGCCGTGGGACTGGCGCCACTATGCGGAAAAGTTGCGCGCCGAAAAGTTCAACTTCTCCGAAGGCGAGCTGAAGCCCTATCTGCAGCTCGAAAAGATCATCGACGCCTGCTTCGACGTTGCCCGGCGCCTGTTCGGCATTACCGCGACGGAGAAGAAGGGCATCGCCGGCTACCACCCGGATGTGCGCGTCTTCGAGATCCGCGACGCAGCCGGAAAACTTGTGGCGCTGTTCCTCGGCGACTACTTCGCCCGTTCGTCGAAGCGCTCCGGTGCCTGGATGAGCTCGTTCCAGTCTCAGCACAAGCTGACGCTGAAGAACGGCACCGTCGGCGAACTGCCGATCATTTATAACGTCTGCAACTTTGCCAAACCCGCCGAAGGCAAGCCCGCGCTGCTGTCGCTCGACGACGCGCGCACACTCTTCCACGAGTTCGGTCATGCGTTGCATGGCATGCTATCCAACGTCACCTACCCTTCCGTTTCCGGCACGGGTGTTTCTCGGGACTTCGTCGAACTGCCGTCGCAGCTCTACGAACACTGGCTGACGGTGCCGGATATCCTCAAGCGCTACGCGGTGCACTACCAAACTGGCGAGCCGATGCCCGAGGCATTGCTCGACAAGGTGCTTGCCGCCCGCACCTTCAACTCCGGCTTCGCGACGGTCGAGTTCACCTCGTCCGCTCTGGTCGACATGGCCTATCACACGGCGGAAATGCAAGGTGAGCCGATGGCACTCGAAGCGGCGACGCTTGAAAAGATCGGCATGCCGAAGTCGATCGTCATGCGGCACCGCAGCCCACATTTCCTGCATGTGTTTTCCGGCGACGGCTATTCCGCCGGATACTACTCCTACATGTGGTCGGAAGTGCTCGACGCGGATGCGTTTGCCGCCTTCGAAGAGACTGGCAATCCCTTTGATCCCGATATGGCGCGCAAGCTCAGGGACAACGTCTATTCGGTCGGTGGCTCGATAGACCCCGAAGACGCCTACAAGGGTTTCCGCGGCAAGCTGCCGAGCCCGGATGCCATGCTGGCCAAGAAGGGCCTGGCCGCCTGAGGCAAGGCGGGGCTATCGCGCCATCTGGCGCGATCGGCCCGCCCACAGCGTGCGCGCCGTTTCGCAGGCGGCCTCGAAGTCCGAGGAGTTGCCGAGGCTGATAAGGGCAGCGGCTGCGGTGGTGACGATGGTCGTCTCGGCCCGCTCGTCGCGCGCCGCCCCCGTCCAGACCGCCTCCCAATATTCACGGGTGCTGAGGCCGGTGCGCGCTTCGGTGGGTGGCGCCGGCAAGGCCGGAACGACGAGGTCGTCGGCCTCGCCGACGATCAGGCGAAACAAGAGTGTCTGGCGATAGGGGGTGAACTCCGCATGGTCGCGCGTGTTGCCGAGGATCGTCAGATCTCTCACGCCGAGCAGCAGGGCGATATCCCGGCTCAGAGTCCGGGCGGCGGAATTGGCGACGCCAAGCAGGCTCGTGCGCGCGCCCATTGGATTGATCAGATGCACCGCGGAGCCAAGCGGGATGCGCATTTCCATCAGCCCGTAGAGGCCGAGCAGGCGATAGATCTGTGGCGAGAGTGCCGGTAGCGGCAGATAGGCGATCCCGGTCTTTACCAGCACGAGATTGGCCTCCTCAAGCGACGCGCAGACGGTGATCCCGGCGCGGGCGGCGGCGATTTCGAGCTTGCCGCGCTCGGCACCCTCCTGGCCGTAATGGCCGTGCAGCATGACGCGGTAACCGGCGCTTGCCACCAGCCTTGCCGCGTGCAGGAACCACGGTGCGGTCTTCAGCTTCGGCGAAAGATAACACGGCCAGTCCAGGTCTGCCCCACCGCTGCCGGTGGCGACAGCGCCGACATGGCGACGGATCGCCCGCACGAAGCCGGCGATCTCGACGGCGGTCGCACCGCGATATTGCAGCGCCGCCATAAGGGCGCCGATCTGCACCGGGTCTGCCTCCCCGGCCAGGATGATCATCAGCGCATCTTCGGCTTCCGCCTCGCTCAGGGGTCGGCTGCGGCCGGCTCCGGTGCCGATGGTCGCGATGCTGCGGGCCAGCCGGCGCTGCGGGGCTGCGTCGTCGCCGATCCGCGCAAGCTTGGCGGCAAAGGCTTCCGGCGTCGGCTCGCCATCCAGCATCAGGCTGGGTCGCACGGCGAGCGGTGGGGCCGCGATCAGCCCGGCCCCTTCCCAGCCGCTATGCTCCTGTCCGATGGTCGCGGCACCCTGACCCGATCGTTCGAAAAGAGCTTCCGTCTCCGCCGCAAGTGCACGCACCCGCAGTCTTAGCGTTTCGGCAAGGGGTGTCGGCCGCAGGCCGTGGCCGGTTCGCAGGAACAGCGGGTCGCCATATTCGTCGCGCAACTGGGATAGCAACCGGCTCATGGCGGAGGGCTGCAAACCGACGCTGGCGGCCGCCCGGCTGACGCTGCTTTCACGCAACAGGGCATCGAGCGCGAGCAGCAGGCGCAACTTGCGCATATCGGTCTGGCGGTCGCGCGGAGGTGGGGCCGCCTGCGTCTGAGCCTTCATTGCTGTCGTTTCCCTCAAACACCGTTCGGGCATATTCGAAGCCGGTGTTTTGTGCTCATTCGCATTTAGAACTGTTCTAAAACAGTGCCATTGACCGACCATGTCGCCAATAACTAAGTGGACTTTAATACTCAAGTTATTTGTGGGGCAAAGATGAGCATTGAGGTCCGCGGCACGGTGGATAGCGGCATTGAGCGGCACACATTCGCGTTACCGGTTCGGCGCAAGCCCGAGCGGCAGTCGTTCGGTCGGCGGCAGCGGTTTCTGTATGCCTGCCTTGCCGGCACGGCGCTGACGGTGCCGATGGAAGCCCAGGCCCAGAAAGCCAAGGGCAAGGAGAAGACCACGGAGCTGGAGCAGATCGTCGTCACCGCGACCGGCTTCGAGCAAAACGTCAAGGATGCACCGGCGAGCATCACCGTGGTCACCGGCGAAGAACTGGAAAAAGGCTCGTTCCGCGACCTGACCGATGCGCTGCGCGATGCTCAGGGTGTTGCGGTGACCGGTGTTGCCAACGAGCGCGATATCTTCATCCGCGGCCTGCCCGGTTCCTACACGCTGATCCTGGTCGACGGTAAGCGTCAGAGCACGCGCGATGCCCGCACCAACGGCAATTCCGGTTTCGAGCAAAGCTTCGTGCCGCCGGCGGCAGCGATCGAGCGCATCGAAATCGTGCGCGGGCCAATGTCGTCGCTCTATGGTTCCGATGCCATGGGCGGCGTCATCAACATCATCACCCGCAAGGTCTCCGATACCTGGAACGGGTCGATCACCACGGACGCCACGATGCAGCAGCATTCGCGCTACGGCAATTCCGGTCAGCTGTCGTTTTACGCGAACGGTCCGATCCTGAAGGATACGCTCGGCATGCAGATCTGGGGGCGTGGGCTGAAGCGCGGCGAGGACAAGTTCCTGTCCGGCATCACCGGCGCGCGCGAGCATGATCTGACGGCGCGGCTTGCCTATACGCCGAACGAGGTTCACGACTTCTTCCTCGAGGGCGGCACGGCCAGGCTGCGGCGCGAAGCCAATGTCGGCAATACGATCGAGGCGGGCCCAAGAGCCGTCAGCACCTATAACGACAATGATCGCGACCACTGGTCGTTTTCCCATACGGGGCGTTGGGGGCCGACGACGTCGGATTTTTCGATCCTGCAGGAATGGGCAGAGCGGCGGAACTACAACTACGATCCGACAGAGGGCCGCTTCGCCAAGCAGGCGCGGGCGCCTGAGGTTCGCAACACGGTTATCGACGGCAAGTTCACGACGCCGTTCGACCTTGGCGGCAGCCACACGCTGGTGACCGGCGGACAATTCTTCGAAGCGCGGCTCTCCGACCAGAACCCCGGACGCCGGACCGGGCTCACCGAAAAATTCTCGGCAACGCAGTGGGCGCTCTTTGCCGAGGATGAATGGCGCATGCTCGACAATTTCGCGCTGACGGGAGGCCTGCGCCTCGATCACCACGAGGAATATGGCTACCACTTGAGCCCGCGACTCTATGGCGTCTGGGACGCAACCGACACCCTGACGGTCAAGGGCGGTATCTCCACCGGTTTCCGCGCGCCAGACATCCGCAGCATCGCGCCGGGCTATGCCTATACGACCGGCGGCGGCGGTTGCTCCTATGGTCCGGCCGGGACTTGCGGCGTGATCATCGCCGACCCGAACCTTAAAGCCGAATCGAGCACGAGCTATGAAATCGGCGCCGCCTGGGACAATGGCGACGTCATTCTCGGCGGCACCTATTTCTACACCGACTTCAAGGACAAGATTTCCAACTCGCTGGTGTTAGACGCCGCCGGAAATCCGGTGCGCTGGAGCGAGGATCCGAACTACCGGCTCTGGTACAACTACAATATCGATGACGCCGTCATTCAGGGCGTCGAGCTGACGGCGACCTGGAACGCCACGGCCGACCTGACCCTGCGCGGCAGCTACACCTACACGCAGTCCGAACAGAAGACCGGAACCTATGCCGGCTTCCCGCTGGCGCGCACACCGGAGCATATGGCCAATCTCAGGGCCGATTGGTTCACGCCGGTCAAGGGTTTGGAAGCCTGGGCCTCGGTCAACTATCATGGCGAGGAGATCGCCGCCGGCGCGCGTATCGGCACCAACGGCAAACCGGTGACGATCAATGGCCAGCAGGGCCGGAAATACGACGCCTACACCACCGTCGACATCGGCACGAAATATGCGCTCGGCGAAGGCCTGACGCTGAACGCGGCCGTTTACAACCTCTTGGACAAGACCGTCGAGCAGACCGACTTCAACACTGTCATGGAAGGCCGGCGCTTCTGGATGAGCCTGACAGCGACGTTCTGAAGCCATCCGCCAGGGTCCCTGCCCCGGTCATGGACGGCGCCCTTTACGGGCGCCGTTTTTCGTTTCAGTCGGCCTGTTCCACGCCGAGGGTCGCGAGAAAGCTCTGCATCCGCTTCACTGCCAACTCCGGTCGATCGAGCACGTTGGCCTTGTCGGCAAGCCGGAAGATATCGGCGTAGTGCAGCACGCCGCGCGCAGACTGCATGCCTGAAGGCATGGTGAAATGGCTCTGGTGGCCGTTCAGCCAGGCGAGAAAGACGACGCCTGCCTTGTAGTACTGCGTCGGCGCCTCGAAGATCTTGCGCGATAGCGGCACTGTCGGCTCGATGACGCCGCGGAAGGTGGCGACATCACCCGCGGCCAGGGCCGCAAGCGCCTTGGAGGCGGAGGGGGCGACCGCATCGAAGATGCCAAGCAGCGCGTGGCTGTATTTCGCGCCATCGCCCTCGATCAGCTCCGCATAGTTGAAGTCATCGCCGGTGAAGCAGAGCACGCCCTCCGGCAGACGGTTGCGCAAGGCGACTTCCTTGGCGTTGTCGAGCAACGAGATCTTGATGCCTTCGACCTTTTCGCGGTTGGCCTCGATGATCGACAGCACCGCGTCGAGCGCCTGTTTAAAATCGTCTGATCCCCAATAACCCCTCAGTTGCGGATCGAACATGTCGCCGAGCCAGTGCAGCACCACCTTGTCCTTCGTCTGGCGCAGGATATGGCCGTAGACGTGGCGGTAATCGTCGGGCGAGCGGGCGACGCGGGCAAGCGCGCGGCTTGCCATCATGATGGCGCGTCCGCCCTCACCTTCGACAAAGCCGATCTGTTCCTCATAGGCGGCAATCACGTCGTCGAGCGAGCGTGCGTCGGCCGGCAGCAGGTGATCGGTGCCGGCGCCGCAGGCAAGATCGGCCCCCGGCACGTTTCGTGCCTCGGCAAGCGAGCGGCGGATCAGCTCCTGTGCGCCCGGCCAGGCCAGCCCCATGCCGCGCTGGGCGGTGTCCATCGCTTCGGCGATCTTGAAGCCCAGGCCCCAGAGATGATGGCGGAAGGCCAATGTCTGGTCCCAGTCGATGGCGGCATTGCCCCAGGGATCGGCATCGCGAAGCGGATCCGACACGACATGGGCAGCCGCATAGGCGATGCGATTGAAGGTCGGCGCGGTCTTTGGCTGCTCGATCGGGGTGCCCGCCAGGCTGTATCGCTCAAGTGAACCGTCATGGCGCGGCAGCGTCAGGCTTGTCATCGGCTTTCTTCTCCTCCTCGGATCGTTGCATTCGAATAATTTAGATCGTTCCAAATTTCAAGCGGCAAATATCGACGTTCGTTTGTCGGGCTTGGCATCAAGGGCGAACGGGGTACGTCACGTTTGGTGTAAGTCAATGTAATAACAGATTATATGTGAATACTTCCACGCTCTCACCTCGCTGATTCTGCGATCGATCAAATTGCGTTCTCTCCGCTTCGGCATCGCCAGAATCAAAAAAGTGATCGCTTTCCTCTTGACTGATTTGGAACGTTCCAATTATGAATGGAAAAAATAAGCCACGTTTGCGAGGATGCTTTGGTCAAGGAACGGGTAACAGTTGTCGATATCGCACGCGCCGCCGGCGTGTCGAAGTCGACCGTGTCGCTCGTCCTCCAGGGTAGCCCGTTGGTCAACGAAGTGACGCGCGCCAAGGTCAATGCCACAATTCGCGAGCTTGGCTATGTCTACAATCGCAGCGCGGCCAACCTGCGCCAATCGAAGTCCAAGATCATCGGCATTGTCGTCAATGACCTGACCAACAGCTTCTTTGCGGAGTTGGCGGTCGGTGTCGATGCCGTCGTGCAGTCGGCCGGCTTCGTTCAGTTTCTCGCCAATACAAGTGAAAAGATCGAGCGCCAGCGCGAGGTCGTGGCATCCATGCGCGAGCACGGCGTCTCCGGGCTGATCATCTCGCCGGCGCGCGGTACCGAGGCGGCCGATCTGGCGCCTTTGGTCGATAGCGGCATTCCCGTCGTGCTTGTCGTTCGCGATATTGCCGGGGCCGGTGTTTCCTCGCTCACGTCAGACAATCATGCCGGTGCCATGGCGGCTGTGCGCCACTTGGTCGAGCGCGGTCATCGGCGCATCGCTTTCCTCGGCGGTTTCCCTGATACCGCTGTTTTCGAGGCGCGCATGCGCGGCTACCGCGATGCCTTGCTCGAGGCTGGGCTTGATGCGGCCGAGGCGCTTGTCATCGGCTCGGCGCCATCGCGCGCCGGCGGCGTCACCGCCATCGAGCAGGCGATGATGCTCTCCGACCGGCCGACGGCAGCGCTCTGCTTCAACGATGCGGTCGCCTTCGGCGTCTGCGACGGCCTGCGGGCGCGGCGGCTGGAACCGGGCGCCGACTTTGCCGTCATCGGCTTCGACGATGTGATCGAGGCGAAGACGGCGGTACCGGCACTGACGACCGTGTCCGTCGATCCGCAAGGCATGGGGCAGAGGGCAGCCGAATTGCTGCTGAAGCAGATCAATGCGGGCAAGGCGGAGGCGGAATCGATCATCGGTTCGGTGCGTCTCGTCGTTCGCCAGAGCTGTGGTGCCGCGATCGAGCGGAGAACGAGGGAGGCATTGTCATGATTGGGTGGGGTCTGATCGGCGCGAGCACGATCGCGCGTGAATGGGTGATCGGCGCAATTCGTGCGGCGGGTGGCGAGGTGGTTTCGGTGATGAGCACCAGCTCCGAGCGCGGGGCTCTCTATGCCACGGAAAACGGCATCGGCAAGTCAGTGACGTCGGTCGAGGAGCTGGTCGGTGATCCTGATGTCAAAGCCGTCTATGTCTCGACCACCAACGAGCTGCATCGCGAGCAGACGCTGGCGGCCATTCGCGCCGGCAAGCACGTGCTGTGCGAAAAGCCGCTGGCGATGACGCTGGAGGATGCGCGCGAAATGGTTGTCGCTGCGCGCGAAGCCAGCGTGGTGCTTGGCACCAACCATCACCTGCGCAACGCCGCCGCCCACCGGGCGATGCGAGACGCCATCGCCGAAGGCCGGATCGGCCGGCCGATTGCGGCGCGGGTCTTCCACGCGGTCTATCTGCCGCCGCATCTGCAGGGCTGGCGGCTGGAGCGGCCGGAAGCCGGCGGCGGCGTCATTCTCGACATCACCGTGCACGACGCCGACACCCTGCGTTTCGTCCTCAACGACGATCCGGCCGAGGCAGTGGCGATCAGCCATAGCGCCGGCATGGCCAAGGAGGGGCTGGAGGATGGCGTCATGGGCGTGTTGCGCTTCCAGTCGGGCGTCATTGCCCAGTTCCACGACGCCTTCACCACCAAGTTCGCCGAGACCGGGTTCGAAGTCCACGGCACGGAAGGGTCGCTGATCGGCCGCAACGTCATGACGCAGAAACCGGTCGGCACGGTCACCTTGCGCAATGGCGAGGGCGAAAGCCTGCTGCCGCTCGATCCGGGCAATCTCTACGAAACAGCCCTTGCGGCGTTTCATGCAGCGATCGAAGGCCACGGCCAGCCCGCGGCAACCGGCGAGGACGGTGTCTGGTCGCTCGCAACCGGCCTTGCCGTCGTCAAGGCAGCAGCGACCGGCCAGGCGGTTGCGATCGAAACGGGACTTTGAGTTGATGTCGATGAGCAAGCATATTTCACCCGTTGAAGCCGCCGCGTTGATCCCGGATGATGCCGTCGTTTCGGTCTCCTCCTCAAGTGGCCTCGGCTGCCCGGACCTGATGCTGAAGGCGATCGGCGAGCGCTTCGATGCGACCGGCCATCCCCGTGACCTGACGACGCTGCACCCGATCGCCGCCGGCGACATGAGCGGCATCAAGGGCGTCGATTACATCGCCAAGAAGGGACTTCTGAAGAAGATTATCGGTGGCTCCTACCCCTCCGGCCCGTCGAGCGCCGAGCCGCCCCTGATCTGGCAGATGATCGGCGCCGACGAGGTTGCGGCTTACAACGTTCCCTCCGGTATCCTCTTCGACATGCACCGCGAGGCGGCGGCGAAGCGCCCCGGCGTGATGACCAAGGTCGGGCTCGACACTTTTGTCGATCCGTCGCGCGAAGGCTGCGCCATGAATGCGTCCGCCGCAACCGAACCGGTGGTCAAGAAAATCGCCTTCGAAGGCGAGGACTGGCTCTATTTCAAGGCGATTGCTCCTCAGGTCGCAATCATTCGCGCGACGACGGCGGACGAGCGCGGCAATCTCACCTATGAGCACGAGGGCGCCTATCTCGGCGGTCTCGACCAGGCGCTGGCCGCGCGCAACAACGGCGGCATCGTCATTGCCCAGGTCAAGCGCATCACCAAGGAAGGCTCGTTGAAGCCGCACGACGTGCGGGTGCCCGGTGTGCTCGTCGATTATGTCGTCGTCGATCCCGACCAGAAGCAGACGACGCAGACGCTCTATGATCCGGCCATCTCCGGCGAGATCTTCCGCCCGCTCGACAGCTTCCGCGTGCCGGAATTCAACATCCAGAAGGTGATCGCCCGCCGGGTGGCGCAGGAACTGCAGGCGGGCAGCGCCGTCAATCTCGGCTTCGGCATTTCGGCCAATGTGCCGCGCATCCTGCTCGAGGAGGGCTTGCACGGTGCCGTCACCTGGGTGATCGAACAGGGGGCCGTCGGTGGCGTGCCGCTCCTCGATTTCGCCTTCGGCTGTGCTTCCAACGCCGACGCCTTCATGCCATCGCCGTATCAGTTCACCTATTTCCAGGGAGCGGGCTTCGATGCCTCGCTGCTCTCCTTCCTCGAAATCGACCGTAACGGTTCCGTCAATGTCTCGAAGCTCTCCTTCCGGCCGCATGTGACGGCTGGTGCCGGCGGCTTCGTCGACATCACCGCCCGGGCGAAGAAGATCGTCTTTTCCGGCATGTTCAACGCCGCGGCGAAGCTTGCCGTCGCCGATGGCAAGCTGGTGATCGAGAAGGAAGGCAAGCTCAAGAAACTCGTCAACGAGGTCGAACACGTCACCTTCTCCGGCCGCCGCGGCATCGAGCAGGGGCAGGACATCACCTATGTCACCGAGCGCTGCGTGATGAAGCTGACGCCGGAAGGCGTGATGCTGACCGAGATCGCGCCGGGCGTCGACCTGCAGGCACATATTCTCGATCAGTCCGAGTTTCCGCTGATTGTGTCCGATCGTTTGAAGACGATGGATGCAGCACTCTTCCGCGAGGCGCCGATCGGCCTGACCTTGCCGGTCAAGGCTGCCCGTACGCTTGCCGGAGGCGTCCATGTCTGAGGACCGCATCCGGATCGCTGTCGACGGTGCGATTGCGACGATGACCGTCGCCCGTCCGGACAAGCTCAATGCCTTCGACATCGACATGCTGAAGGCGCTTGCCGCGGCCTGCGATACGGTCGAGACGATGCGCGAAGTGCGCGTGCTGATCCTGACGGGTGAGGGCAAGGCTTTTTCTGCTGGCGGCGACATCAAGGCCTGGGGCGGTATGGATGCCGCAGCCTTCGGTCATGACTGGGTGCGCTTCGGCCATCGCGTCTTCGAGCGGCTGGCGACATTGAGAATGCCCGTCATCGCAGCGCTCAACGGCCATGCGCTCGGCGGCGGCCTGGAACTGGCCGCTGCGGCCGACATCCGGATCGCCGAAAGCCAGATCAAGATCGGCCTGCCGGAAACAAGCCTCGGCATGGTGCCCGGCTGGTCGGGCACGCAGCGCCTTGTCGTCCGTTTCGGCGTGCAGATCGTCCGGCGCATGGTGCTCGGCGGCGAGATGTTCACGGCCGAGACGGCGAAGGCCGAAGGCCTGGTCGATGCGGTCGTCGAGACCGGAACGGTTATGCAGGCAGCACGCGACTACGCAGCCCGCGTCGCCAAGCGCGGCCCGGCCGCACTCGAAATTTCAAAGCTGATGATCGCTTCGGCGAACGGCGAGGACAAAGGTGCTGCGGTCGAAGCGCTGGGATCCATCCTCGTCGCGAAGACCGGCGACCTCAGGGAAGGCGTCGCAGCCTTTTCCGAAAAGCGCGAAGCCCAGTTCAAGGGAGAATGGTAATGACGGTTCTGGTGAGGCCCAAGGCACTTGGCGATCACAAGGTTCGCACGTTCCAGATGCTGATCGACGGCAAATGGGTCGACAGCGCCGATGGACGCACGATCGAGCGTGTCGCACCCGGCCACGGCGTCGTCGTCAGCCGCTATCAGGCGGCAGCGACCATCGATGCCGAGCGGGCGATTTCTGCTGCCCGTCGCGCTTTCGACGACGGCCCCTGGCCGCGCATGACCGCGTCCGAGCGGTCGCTGATCCTGCTCAAGGCGGCCGACATGATTGCCGCGCGCGCCGACGAGCTTGCCTTCCTCGATGCCATCGAATCGGGAAAGCCGATCAGTCAGGCCAAGGGCGAGCTCGGCGGCGCTGCCGATATCTGGCGTTATGCTGCCGCCCTTGCCCGCGATCTTCACGGCGAAAGCTACAATGCGCTTGGCGATGGCACGCTCGGTGTGGTCTTACGCGAGGCGATCGGCGTCGTTTCGATCATCACGCCGTGGAACTTCCCGTTCCTGATCGTCAGCCAGAAGCTGCCTTTTGCGCTTGCTGCCGGCTGCACCGCGGTGGTCAAGCCTTCGGAACTTACCTCCGCCTCGACGCTCGTGCTCGGCGAAATTCTCGAAGCGGCGGGCGTGCCGGCCGGTGTCGTCAATATCATCACCGGCACCGGTCCCGAGGTCGGCGCACCGATGACGACGCACGGAGATGTCGACATGATCTCCTTCACCGGCTCGACCGGGGTCGGCCGTCTGACGATGGCCAATGCCGCACAGACCTTGAAGAAGGTGTCGCTCGAACTCGGCGGCAAGAACCCGCAGATTGTCTTCCCCGACGCCAACCTCGACGAATTCATCGATGCGGCCGTGTTCGGCGCGTACTTCAATGCCGGCGAATGCTGCAATGCCGGCTCACGGCTGATCCTTCACCGCGATATCGCCGAGGAGGTGACGGCTAGGATTGCAGCGCTCGCGGCCAAGGTCAAGGTCGGCGATCCGCTCGATCCGGAAACCCAGGTCGGTGCGATCATCACGCCACAGCATCTGGAAAAGATTGCCGGCTATGTTTCTGCCGCATCGAAGGACGGCGCCGCCGTCGCCCATGGCGGTGAGGCACTCGATCTCGGCATGGGCCAGTTCATGGCGCCGACCATTCTTTCGCAGGTCCGGCCCGACATGGCTGTTGCCCGCGAGGAGGTTTTCGGTCCGGTGCTGTCGGTGCTGACCTTCGAGACCACTGACGAAGCCATTCGTATTGCCAACTCCATTGACTACGGTCTGTCGGCCGGTGTCTGGAGCCGCGACTTTGACACCTGCCTGACCATCGGCCGCCGCGTGCGCGCCGGCACGGTCTGGATGAACACCTTCATGGATGGGGCTTCCGAGCTGCCGTTCGGTGGTTATCGCCAGTCCGGCCTCGGCCGCGAACTCGGCCGGCATGCGGTCGAGGACTACACCGAAACCAAGACGCTCAACATGCACATCGGCGCGCGCACCGGCTGGTGGATGCCGCGCTAACTCCGGGGATGTGAGGAGACGGACGATGAGGGCAGGGATCGCAACAACGAAACGGGAAGGGGCGTCACGGCACGCCGCCGCCCGGTCGTCGTCGCGCGGCTCAGCCCGATATCGACCAGTTGGAGGGGATCTGCGGAGCGAGCAGCAACTGCACCTTGTCGACATCGGTTTCGCCGCCGATACGCTGGAGCAGCACGCGGCCCATGTCCTCGCCCGTGGCCGTCAGGTCCTCGTAGATCGTCTCGACTTGAGGCTGGATTGCGCCCAAAAGGTGCGACGTCTGCTTGGCGACGATGTCGTATTCGTTGCCGAGCGTCAGGCCGCAATCGCTCATGCCGGTGATGGTGGCGAGAGCGCAGACTTCACCGCCGCACATGAAACTGTCGGGCGGATCGGGCTCGCCGCAACGCTGGCGCACACGGTCGCGAATGTCACCGGCGGGACTGTCGAGATCGATGCCGGAGAGGATTTCGTAGGCGCAGCCCGCCTCGCGCACGGCGGTCATGAAACCGTGCTGCAGATGCCCGGCGAAGGTGAAGCCGGCCGGGCCGCTGATCAGTGCCGGCTTGCGGCGCCCCTTGGCGATCAACCGACGGGTGGCCTGATAGGAGAAGGTGAAGTTGTCATAGTCGACATAGGCGTGCGGCGTCGAAAGCTCGGTGCGTCCGTGGGTCACGAACGGAAAACCGATCTCCGAAAGCAGCATGACGCGCGGATCGAGCGGTTCGGTGCGCGAGAAGATCAGGCCGTCCGCCATGCTGTTGCGGGTGATGTAGTTGACCGCCTCGACATTGGTCGTGTTGAGGAAGTTCGGCATGACGATCACATGGTAGGACGTGCCCTGCAGCGCCTTGGAGATGCCGCTCATGATCGAGGTGCCGTAGCCGAGGATTTCCTCGTGCGGGTCGAGCAGGACGGCAATGACGTTGGTGCGGCCGGTCTTCAGGCGCTGGGCGGCGCGATCGGGCGAATAGCCGATTTCGATCGCCACCTCGCGAACCCGCTTGCGGGTGTCGGCGGAGATTTGCGGCGCTTCGGCAAGGGCGCGCGAAACGGTGGTGACCGCAAGCCCGGTGATCTCGGCGATCGTGCGAAGGGTCGGCTTGCCGCGTCGGGCGGGCGAGCCAATGTCTTCGGAACGGGCGGACTTGGGGGGATCGGCCAATGCTAGTCATCCTCAAGGCGGGCAAGAGCGGCTTTTGTAACGTGGCACGAACGCTTAGGCAATCGAATCATGAAAACGTTTTAAATCTCGCGACGCGGCATGGATTGCTGCGCTGCGAAATGCCAACTGTCGTATATAATTCAGCAAATTCAACTGCTTCTTGAGGTGAAGAAACGCACGCGTGTGGAATGCTTGACTTGCTGAATTTATAACGTTTTAAATTGGCCAGCCGCTGCCTTAGGCGGTGCGATATCCGAGGCGGGAGGAGGTTCCGCTTCGATAACTTGCAAACGGGAGGATAACGATGCGCAAGTTGATGACGACGACGGCTGTTGTGGCGCTGATGATGGCGGCCACCGCCGCGCGCGCAGCAGAAAACGTGGAAGTGCTTCACTGGTGGACATCTGGCGGTGAAGCTGCCGCGCTCGACGTTCTGAAGAAGGACCTCGAAGGCAAGGGTATTTCCTGGACCGACATGCCGGTCGCCGGCGGCGGCGGCACGGAAGCCATGACCGTGCTTCGCGCCCGCGTCACCTCGGGCAACGCTCCGACCGCGGTGCAGATGCTCGGTTTCGACATTCTCGACTGGGCCAAGGAAGGCGCGCTCGGCAACCTGGACGAAACCGCTGCCAAGGAAGGCTGGGACAAGGTCATCCCGACGGCCCTGCAGCAGTTCTCGAAGTATGACGGCCACTGGATCGCTGCTCCGGTCAACGTCCACTCGACCAACTGGGTCTGGATCAACAAGGCTGCGCTGGACAAGGCCGGCGGCAAGGAGCCGACGAACTGGGACGAGCTCATCGCCCTTCTCGACAACTTCAAGGCTCAGGGCCTCACGCCGATCGCCCATGGCGGCCAGCCGTGGCAGGACGCGACGATCTTCGACGCCGTCGTGCTCTCGCTCGGTACCGACTTCTACAAGCAGGCCTTCATCGATCTCGATCCGGCAGCGCTCGGCGGCGACAAGATGAAGGAAGCCTTCGATCGCATGACGAAGCTGCGCTCCTATGTCGACGACAACTTCTCCGGTCGTGACTGGAACCTCGCCTCGGCAATGGTCATCGAGAACAAGGCCGGCATGCAGTTCATGGGCGACTGGGCCAAGGGCGAGTTCCTGAAGGCGAAGAAGGTGCCGGGCACCGATTTCGTCTGCATGCGCTACCCGGGTACGCAAGGCTCGGTCACCTTCAACTCCGACCAGTTCGCGATGTTCAAGGTTGCCGACGACAAGATTCCTGCTCAGTTGCAGATGGCGTCGGCGATTGAAAGCCCGACCTTCCAGTCGGCCTTCAACGTCGTCAAGGGTTCGGTTCCGGCCCGCACCGACGTTCCGGATACCGACTTCGACGCTTGCGGCAAGAAGGGCATCAAGGATCTCGCCGAAGCCAACACCAACGGCACGCTTTTCGGCTCCATGGCGCATGGCCATGCCAATCCGGCTGCCGTCAAGAACGCGATCTACGACGTCGTGACGCGCGAGTTCAACGGTGAACTGACCTCCGATGAGGCCGTCAAGGAACTCGTCGCCGCCGTCGCGGCTGCGAAGTAACGGGCTAGGCCCGGTCCGGGACGCGAGCAAGCGTCCCGGGCACCCATTCTGACATGCAAGCGTCTTCGAAGCGCCGCGTCCATCGCGGACGCAAGGGGGGCGGTTTGATACAAAGAACCTGCGCGGATGCCGATACCAGGGAGTTTCCCGACGGCTGAGCGCCAGAAGTGGTGAACGTTCATGGATAACCGCAGTCGATTGCAGGACCTGATACCGAAGCTGGTCCTCGCCCCGAGCTTCGTTATCGTCCTGATCTTTGTTTATGGCTTCATCGCCTATACCGGCTTCCTGTCGATGACGGACAGCAAGATGCTGCCGTCCTACAATTTCGTCGGTTTCAGCAATTATCAGAAGCTCTGGGCCCTGCCGCACTGGTGGCGGGCGGTGAGCAACCTGGCGATCTTCGCCTCGCTCTACATCGCCATCTGCTCGGTGCTGGGGCTTGGACTTGCGATCCTGCTCGACCAGAAGATCCGGGCGGAAGGTTTCCTGCGGCCGATCTACCTCTATCCGATGGCGCTGTCGTTCATCGTGACCGGCACGGCCTGGAAGTGGTTTCTCGATCCCGGCATCGGGCTTGAAAACACCATGCACCTCTGGGGCTGGGAGAGCTTCTCGTTCAACTGGATCAAGGACCGTAACTACGCGATCTATTGCGTGGTGATCGCCGCCGTCTGGCAATCGACCGGCTTTATCATGGCAATGTTCCTCGCCGGCCTGCGCGGCGTCGACAACGAGATCATCAAGGCGGCGCAGATCGATGGCGCACCGACATCGACGATCTATCGCCGGATCATCATTCCCTTGATGCGGCCGGTCTTTCTCTCTGCCTTCGTCGTTCTCGCGCATCTGGCGATCAAGGCCTACGACCTGATCATCGCTCTCACCGGCGGCGGGCCGGGCCAGGCGACCGAACTGCCGGCGACCTTCATGTATTCCTATACCTTCACCCGCAACCAGATGGGCATCGGCGCCTCGTCGGCCATCATCATGCTGGTGATGATCTTCTCCATCATCGTTCCCTATCTCTACTCCGAAATCCGCGGAGGAAAACGCCCATGAGCGCCCCCAGCCCAGACAATGTCATCTCGCACAACCGCCTGACGCGGGCGCTGATCTACACGGCGCTGATCGTTTTCGCGCTCTATTCGCTGCTGCCACTCTACGTGATGCTGGTCAACTCGCTGAAGCCGCTCGATGAGATCCGCCAGGGTGGCATGCTCAACCTGCCGCAGACCCTGACGCTGGAACCGTGGCTTTCCGCCTGGTCGACGGCGCAGATCGGGGTTCAGCCGACAGGCCTGAAGCCGTTCTTCATCAACTCCATCCTGATGGTGGTGCCCGCCGTCGCGATTTCGACGATGATCGGTGCGCTCAATGGCTACGTGCTGACCAAGTGGCGTTTCCCCGGTGCCAACATCTTCTTCGGCATGCTGCTTCTGTCGTGCTTCATCCCGTTCCAGATCGTGCTGATCCCGATGGCGCGCGTGCTCGGCATCATCGGCCTAGCCGGATCGATCTGGGGGCTGATCTTCGTCCACGTGATCTACGGTCTCGGCTTCACCACGCTCTATTTCCGCAATTATTATGAAGCCTTCCCGACGGAACTCGTGCGTGCGGCGCAGATCGACGGCGCCAGCTTCTTCCAGATCTTCTGGCGGATCCTGCTGCCCTCGTCCGGCCCGATCATCGTCGTCTCGGTCATCTGGCAGTTCACCAATATCTGGAACGACTTCCTGTTCGGGGCATCCTTCTCCGGTGCGTCCTCGACGCCGATGACGGTGGCGCTCAACAATCTCGTTTCGTCGTCGACCGGGGTCAAGGAATACAACGTTCACTTCGCAGGCGCGATCCTCGCCGCCCTGCCAACGCTCATCGTCTACATCGTGTCCGGCCGCTACTTCGTCCGCGGGCTGATGTCCGGCGCCGTGAAAGGATAAGCCCATGTCTTTCCTCAAAATCAGCAACCTGCGCAAATCCTACGGCTCGCTCGAGATCCTGAAGGACATCAATCTGGAGATCGACGAGGGCGGGTTTCTCGTGCTCGTCGGTCCGTCCGGCTGCGGCAAGTCCACTCTGCTCAACACCATTGCCGGTCTCGAGCCGATCACGTCGGGGGAGATCGCCATCAACGGGCGGTCGGTCGCCGATCTGCATCCGTCGAAGCGCGACATCGCCATGGTGTTCCAGTCCTACGCGCTCTATCCGAACATGACGGTTGCCGGCAACATCGCCTTCGGCATGGAAATCCGTGGCGTGCCGAAGGACGAACGCGAGAAGGCGATCAAGCAGGTCGCCGACATGCTGCAGATCGGCCATCTGCTCGACCGTAAGCCGAGCCAGCTCTCCGGCGGCCAGCGCCAGCGCGTCGCCATGGGCCGCGCGCTCGTACGCAATCCGCAGGTCTTTCTCTTCGACGAACCATTGTCGAACCTCGACGCCAAGCTGCGCGTCGACATGCGTACCGAGATCAAGCGCCTGCACCACCGGATGAAGACGACGATCGTCTACGTTACGCACGACCAGATCGAGGCGATGACGCTGGCAACGAAGATCGCGGTTTTGAAGGACGGCGTGCTGCAGCAGTTCGGAACGCCGGCCGAGATCTACAACAACCCGGCCAACATGTTCGTCGCCGACTTCATGGGCTCGCCGGCCATGAACCTGTTGACCGCGCGCATCGAAAAGAACGGCGCCGATGTCGCCGTCACGCTGGCGCGCCCGAACGCCGAACCGATGAAGCTGACGGTGCCCCATGCCAGCGGCGCTCTCTCTGGCTATGCCGGCAAGGACGTCGTCTTCGGCATTCGTCCGGAAGCGCTGACCGATCCTGATGGTGCCGACCGCAATGCCAAGGCGATCGTCGAGGGCGAATGCCTGATCGAGGTGGTCGAGCCCGCGGGCTCGGACACCTTCGCGGTGACCCGTCTCGGCGGCAAGGAAGTCGTCGCCCGCCTGCGTGCCGATGCGCGCATCGCGCCCGGCCAGACGTCGCAGCTCGCTTTCAATCTCGACAAGGCGGTGTTCTTCGATCCTCAGACGCAGCAACGGATCGCGTGACCTGAGCCATGCCGAAAGAGCCGGATATCGTCATCATAGGGTCGGGGATTGGTGGGTCGACCATTGCTGCCGGGCTCGCCGGCTCCGGTGCTCGCATAGCCATACTCGAGCGCGGCGAGCGTCTGCCGGACACACCGGAAGCGCGCAGCTACAGCTCGATCTTCGTCAAGGGCCATTTCCGGCCCAAGGAGATGTGGCGCGAAGCTGATGGCACGGAGTTCAATCCGGGAAATTTCTATTTCGTCGGCGGCAATTCCAAACTCTTCGGCGCGGTGCTGTTGCGCTACCGTGCTGAGGATTTCACCGAGATGCAACATCTTGGCGGCGTTTCGCCGGCCTGGCCCTTTCCCTATGAAGAGCTGGAGCCGTGGTACGGCAAAGCCGAGCAATTGTTCGAAGTGCGCGGCGAATTGGGTCAGGACCCGACGGAGCCGTTCCACGGCTCGCCCTATCCTCACGGTCCAGTGCCGGACGAGCCGGCCATTGCCCGCGCGCGCGCCGAACTGAAGGCGCAGGGGCTCAATCCGGCGACATTGCCGCTCGGTGTCGATATCGACACGTGGCTTTCCGGCGGACGCACGCCATGGGACGGGTTTCCCAACACCGGCGAGGGCAAGAGGGATGCCGAGACCGCATCGCTCGCCAACGCGCTGAAGGACCCCAATATCGAGCTGATCACCTCTGCGCATGTCGACACGCTGGAAGCAGGTCCGGGTGGCCGGATCGAGGCGATCCATTACACCCATAGGGGCGAGAAGAAGCGCCTTTCGCCCAAACTGGTGATCCTGTCGGCGGGCGCGATCAACTCGGCCGCCATCCTGCTGCGCTCCGGCGACGGCAAGGGGCTCGCCAACGCTTCCGACCAGGTCGGCCGCAACTTCATGAACCACAATTGCAGCGCCATGCTGGCGATCAATCCGTTCCGGCGCAATGACAGCATCTACCAGAAGACGCTGATGCTGAACGATTATTACCTGACCGGCGGCAGGGACGGTTTGCCACTCGGCAATGTCCAACTGCTCGGCAAGATCAACGGTGACATCCTCAAGGCCAACGCGCCGGTCTGGGCGCCGCGCTTCGCATTCGACTTCATGGCCGGTCATGCGGTCGACTGGTACCTGATGACCGAGGACCTGCCGAACCCGGAAAGCCGCATCATGGTCGACGGCAAGGGCATCATCATGCAGTGGCGACGCTCGAACATGGAGGCGCTTTCCGGGCTTGAGGCGAAGATGCGCGCGCACTTCAAGGCTGCAGGCTATCCGCTCGTGCTTTCCCAGGCCTTCGACAAGCGCACGCCGTCGCACCAGTGCGGCACGGTCCGGATCGGCACCGATCCTCGGCAAGCGCCGCTTGATGTCCATTGCCGCGCCTTCGATCATCCGAACCTCTTTGTCGTCGATGCCGGCTTCCTGCCGACCTCTGCCGCGGTCAACCCGGCGCTGACCGTGGCGGCGCAGGCGCTGCGCGTCGCCGACCATATCGTTGCGAAGGAGCTGAGCGCATGACGACATCAACGCGTCCCGTGGCTGTTGTTACCGGCGGTCGGCGCGGCATCGGGCTCGGCGTTGCCCGTGCGCTGGCGCGTGACGGTTTCGACATCGCGCTGACTGGCCTTGGTGCAGCAGACCAGACGACGCAAGCCACACTGTCCGAGCTGTCGACACAGGGCGGCCGAGCCATCTACCTCGAGGCCAATCTCGCCGATGTCGGTGCGCATCCCGCAACCGTGGCCGGCATCCGCCAGGCGCTTGGCCCGATCCGCTGCCTCGTCAACAATGCCGGCATCGCCTCCGTCGCGCGCGGTGATTTTCTCGATCTGCTGCCGGAGAATTTCGACACGATCGTCGCCACCAATCTGCGCGGCACGGTGTTCTTTACGCAAGCCGTGCTGCGCTCGATGCTTACAGATGGTCCCGACGCGACACCGCGCTCGATCATCAACATCACCTCGGTTTCGGCAAGCATGAGTTCGACCGAACGGCTCGACTATTGCATGACCAAGGCCGGCCTTGCCGCCTTCAGCCAGGGGCTTGCCTTGCGGCTCGCCGATACCGGCATTTCCGTCTTCGAAATCCGGCCGGGCATCATCCGCTCCGACATGACCGCCGGCGTTTCGGCGAAATACGATGCCTTGATCGACGGCGGCCTGGTGCCGATGAAGCGCTGGGGCGAGCCGGAAGACATCGGCAACATCGCCGCCGGGCTTGCCAGCGGGAAATTCGCCTTCGCCACCGGCTCGGTCATCCAGGCAGATGGCGGCCTGTCGATCGGACGACTCTAGGAAAAGTGCAGGGCAGTCAGGGGCTCGCAAGGGCGAGCGCGGTTTGAGTTTATCACGTCGGAAATTTGGATCGTTCCAAATTCCGTGCCGTGGAGGAAGACAGGCAATGACATACGACTATATCATCACCGGTGCCGGGCCTGCCGGCTGCGTTCTCGCCAACCGCCTCTCCGAGGATCCTTCGGTCCGCGTCCTGTTGCTGGAGGCGGGCGGCGGCGACTGGAACCCGCTATTCCACATGCCGGCCGGCTTTGCCAAGATGACCAAGGGCGTCGCCAGCTGGGGCTGGGAGACGGTGCCGCAGAAGCACATGATGGGCAGGGTGCTGCGCTACACCCAGGCCAAGGTCATCGGCGGCGGCTCGTCGATCAATGCCCAGCTCTACACCCGCGGTAATGCCGCCGACTACGACCTCTGGGCCTCCGAAGACGGTTGCGCCGGCTGGGATTACCGCAGCGTTCTTCCCTATTTCAAGCGCGCCGAAGACAACCAGCGCTTCGCCGACGACTATCATGCCTATGGCGGTCCGCTCGGCGTCTCGATGCCGGTTTCGACCTTGCCGATCTGCGACGCCTATATCCGCGCCGGCCAGGAACTCGGCATTCCCTACAATCACGATTTCAACGGCCGCCAGCAGGCGGGCGTCGGCTTCTACCAGCTGACGCAGCGCAACCGCCGCCGCTCGAGCGCGTCGCTCGCCTACCTCTCGCCGATCAAGGACCGCCGAAACCTTACCGTCCGTACCGGCGCGCGCGTCGCCCGGATCGTGCTTGAGGGTACCCGTGCCGTCGGCGTCGAGGTGGTAACAGCGAAGGGACGCGAAACGATCCGGGCGGAGCGGGAGGTGCTGGTCTCCTCCGGGGCCATCGGTTCGCCGAAGCTGCTGCTGCAGTCGGGTATCGGGCCTGCGGATCATCTGAAGTCGGTGGGCGTGCCGGTAAAGCACGACCTGCTCGGCGTCGGTGGCAACCTGCAGGATCACCTTGATCTCTTCGTCATTTCCGAATGCACCGGCGACCATACCTACGACAACGTCGCGAAGCTGCACCGGACGCTCTGGGCCGGCCTGCAATATGTGCTTTTCCGCTCCGGCCCGGTGGCATCGAGCCTGTTTGAGACCGGCGGCTTCTGGTACGCCGATGCGGATGCGCGCTCGCCGGATATCCAGTTCCATCTCGGCCTCGGCTCCGGCATTGAGGCCGGCGTCGCGCGACTGAAGAACGCCGGCGTGACGCTCAATTCCGCCTATCTGCATCCGCGCTCGCGCGGCACCGTCAGGCTTTCCACTGCTGATCCGGCGGCTGCCCCGCTGATCGATCCGAACTATTGGGACGACCCGCACGACCGCAAGATGTCGATCGAGGGCCTGAAGATCGCCCGCGAAATCATGCAGCAGGCAGCACTCAAGCCCTTCGTCCTGGCGGAACGTTTGCCCGGCAACACTGTCGTCTCCGACGAGCAGTTCTTCGACTATGGCTGCGCCAATGCCAAGACCGATCATCACCCCGTCGGCACCTGCAAGATGGGTACTGACGCCATGGCCGTCGTCGATCTCGATCTGAAGGTGCGTGGACTGGAGGGCCTTCGCGTCTGCGACAGTTCGGTCATGCCGCGCGTTCCCTCTTGCAACACCAACGGACCGACGATCATGATGGGCGAAAAGGGCGCCGACATCATTCGCGAGCGTCAGCCCCTGCCGCCGGCGATCTTCGCCCATGAACGAAACGATGCCCGGCCGCGTGCCCGCGCCGATATCCGCTGAGGAAAATCATGATCCGTCACTGTGTCTTCATCCGCTTCCGCCCTGAAATTTCGGCGGATGAAAAAGCCTCGATCTTCGCCGAGATCGCGGCGCTGAAAAGCCGGCTTCCCGGGCTTCTGGCAACCTATGCCGGCGCCAATGTCAGCCCGGAAGTCGGCATGGACAAGGGGTATTCGGAAGGCTTCATCGTCGACTTCGCCGATGCTGCTGCGCGCGACGCCTATCTTGACGACCCGGAGCACCAGCAGACCGGCGCAAAGATCGTTGCGGCCGCACAAGGCGGCGTCGACGGCATTTTCGTCTATGACCTCGAAATCCCGGGCTGAAGACGATGGCGGTCTTCGAAGCGCGCCCCTTTCTCACCACCCTTTTCGAAGCGGCCGTGCGTGCTGCCGACCCCTATGAGGCGATCCGCGCGCATTTGCCAGAAAAGCCGAAGGGACGAACGATCGTCGTCGGGGCAGGCAAGGCCGCAAGCCAGATGGCCGCAGCCTTCGAGAAACTGTGGGATCATCCGCTGACCGGCATCGTCGTTGCGCGCCACGGCCCGATCGAACGCTGCGAGCGCATTCGCGTGCTGCAGTCCGCCCATCCGGTGCCGGACGAGGCCGGTCTCCGGGCATCGGAAGCGCTGCTCAAGCTGGTGGGAGGTCTGAGCGCTGATGATCTGGTCGTCGCGCTGATCTCCGGCGGCGGGTCTGCACTGCTGCCGGCGCCGCCCGATGGTTTGACGCTTGCGGACGAGATCGCCGTCAACAAAGCCTTGTTGGCATCTGGCGCGCCGATTTCTGCGATGAACGTCGTGCGCAAGCATGTGTCGCGCATCAAGGGCGGACGCCTGGCGGCAGCGGCAGGCCCGGCGCGTCTGGTCACCCTCGTCGTGTCCGACGTTCCCGGCGACAACCCCGCCTTCGTTGCCTCCGGCCCGACGGTGCCGGACGGCTCGACGGCGGATGAGGCGCTGGAGATCGTCGGCCGCTATCGCATGGCTCTTCCCGATGGCGTGATGGCCCACCTGCGATCCGACGCCGCTCGGGCGCCTGATCCGTCCGATCCGGTCTTCCGCCGGCACGCGTGCCATGTGATTGCGTCGGCGAGCGTCTCGCTGGAGGCTGCTGCCAGGAAGGCGCAGGAACTGGGCGTCGAGGCGTGCATTCTTTCGGATGCGATCGAAGGCGAAGCACGCGATATCGGCCGCATGCATGCGGCACTCGCGCGTGAGGTCGCGCTGAAGAACCGCCCCTTCGAAAAGCCGGTCGTGCTCCTGTCCGGCGGTGAAACGACGGTGACGATATCAGGCAAGGATTACGGCAGAGGCGGGCGCAACAGCGAATTGCTGCTGTCGCTGTCGCTCGATATCGACGGTGTGCCGGGGATCGATGCGCTCGCCGCCGATACGGACGGCATTGATGGTTCGGAAGACAATGCCGGCGCCTTTGCCGATGGCGGCAGCGTAAGTCGCATGCGGGCTGCCGGCGCCGATCCGCGCGCGCATCTGGCGCGCCATGACGCCTGGTCGGCCTTCTCAGCGAGCGGCGACCTTTTCGTGCCCGGTCCGACCGGAACCAACGTCAATGACTTCCGGGCGTTGCTCATCCGCTAGAGCATCCGGCTTTCAGGTGGAACCTCTGAAGGCGGATACGATGCTCTAGAATCAAAACACTAAAGCGCCGTGCATTCGGACGAACGCACGGCGCTTTAGCTAAATCGATTAGCCGGATTCTCACGTAAGACGGGCTTGCGACACCGCCGCCGAAGATCTCGGCGGCAGCGTCGTTTTGAGTTACTTGGCGCGCTTCAGCGCATCGCCGAGGATCGAGACGATTTCGCCGAAGTGCTTTTCTTCGGCGATCAGCGGCGGCGAGAAGGCGATGATGTCGCCGGTGACGCGGATCAGCAGCCCCTTTTCGAAGCAATCGACGAAGACGTCATAGGCGCGGGCGCCGACAGCACCGTCGCGCGACTGCAGTTCGATACCGGCGATCAGGCCGATGGTGCGGATGTCGATGACACCAGGCAGGCCGTTCAGCGAATGCATGGCGTCATGCCAGGCGTCCTGCAACTCGGCGGCGCGGGTCATCAGGCCCTCGTCGCGGTAGATGTCGAGCGTGGCGATGCCGGCGGCGCAGGCGGCCGGGTGGCCAGAGTAAGTATAGCCGTGGAAGAGCTCGATCGCGTTTTCCGGACCGTGCATCAACGCGTCGTGCACCTTGCGGCTGGCAAAGACCGCACCCATCGGGATGGCGCCGTTGGTAAGCCCCTTGGCCGCCGTCACCAGATCCGGCGTCACGCCGAAGAAATCGGTGGCGAAGGCGGCGCCAAGGCGACCGAAGCCGGTGATGACTTCGTCGAAGATCAGCAGGATGCCATGTTTGTCGCAGATGGCGCGCAGCCGCTCGAGATAGCCCTTCGGCGGGATGAGCACGCCGGTCGAACCGGCGACCGGCTCGACAATGCAGGCGGCGATCGTCTCGGCGCCGTGCAGCGCCACCAGCCGCTCGAGATCGTCGGCTAGCTCGGCGCCATGTTCCGGCTGGCCCTTGACGAAGGCATTCTTCGCCGGATCGTGGGTGTGGCGCAGATGGTCGGAACCGGGAAGCTGCGGGAAGACGCGGCGGTTGTTGAGGATGCCGCCGACCGAAATGCCGCCGAAGCCGACGCCGTGATAGCCGCGTTCGCGGCCGATCAGGCGCGTGCGGGTGCCCTGGCCGATCGCGCGCTGGTAGGCGATCGCCATCTTCAGTGCGGTGTCGACCGATTCAGAGCCGGAGCCGGTGAAGAACACACGGTCGAGTTTCTGGCCTTCCGGCCCCGGCGCAATCTCGGCGAGGCGTTCGGCAAAATCGAAGGCGATCGGATGGCCCATTTGGAAGGACGGTGCGAAATCCATCGTCGACAGCTGGCGCTCGACGGCAGACGCGATCTGCCGGCGGCCGTGGCCGGCATTGACGCACCAAAGGCCGGCAGTCCCGTCGAGGATCGTGCGGCCATCGGTGCTGGTGTAGTGCATGCCCTCGGCGGAGGCGAGCAGGCGCGGTGCCGCCTTGAACTGCCGGTTGGCGGTAAAGGGCATCCAGTAGCTGTCGAGTACGGGAGCATTGGGTTTGGTGTGCTGGTTCATGGCATCCTCCTCAAGGTTCGGCGATTGACGCCATGATTTGAATTGCCAAACAAGTCCTTTTCTGATGTCCTTCAAGCCATTGAATTTTATAGGATAGAATTCGCAAAATTGCGGTATTTCGAACAACCTGAACACCTGGATAGACACCCATGAGCGTCGACATCGGAAACCGGCTTCGTCACCTCAGGCTGATGCACAATCTTTCGCAGCGTGAACTGGCCAAGCGGGCGGGAGTGACCAACTCGACGATCTCGCTGATCGAATCGAACGCCTCCAACCCATCGGTCGGCGCACTGAAGCGCATTCTCGACGGCATTCCGATCGGACTTGCGGAGTTCTTTTCCTTCGAGCCGGAGCGGCCGCGCAAGGCGTTCTATGCGGCAGAGGAACTGGTCGAGATTGGCAAGGGCCCGATCTCCTATCGCCAGATCGGCGAAAACCTCTTCGGCCGCAGCCTGCAGATCCTGAAGGAATGTTATCAGCCGGGCGCGGACACCGGAAAAGTGCCGTTGGTGCATGACGGCGAGGAGGGCGGCATCGTGCTGTCGGGGCGCATCGAGGTGACCGTTGACGATGAGCGGCGGATCCTGGGGCCGGGAGATGCGTATTATTTCGAAAGCCGGCGGCCGCACCGGTTTCGCTGTGTCGGGCCGGTGCCTTGCGAGGTGATCAGCGCCTGTACGCCGCCGACGTTTTGAGGGGGCAGGGTCGCATTATAATCAATCAGCCCAGGTGGAGTGCGAGGATGCCCCTCATCCCGCTGCCGCGACCTTCTCCCCGCAGGCGGGGCGAAGGGACATGCGGCGCGCTCCGCCATCCCTCTCGAACTTTGTCGGAACGCATTTTTTCCCGCGAGCCGGCGCGGATAGGAAGACCTGCTCCGCAAGTGGGAGAGGGCCGGAGCTGCACGCTCTACGGCGTGCCCTCTCCCCGCAGGCGGGGAGAGGGTTAGGGTGAGGGGTTACTTCTGTGTTACGAAAGCCGCGCGCAGCCGTCGGCGATGCGCGTAAGTGCTTCCTTGAGTTCCGCTTCCGACGTCGCATAGGAGATGCGGAAGAACGGCGACAGACCGAAAGCCGAGCCCGGAACGACGGCCACGTGGGCATCGTCGAGCAGGTAGGCGCAGAAGTCCGTGTCCGTCTCGATCGTCTTGCCCGAAGGCGTGACCTTGCCGAGCATGCCGGCGCAGCCGGAGAAGGTGTAGAAGGCACCTTCCGGAACCCGGCAGTCGAGACCGCCGATGGCGTTGAGGCCGTTGACGACCAGATCGCGGCGGCGCTGGAAGCTGGCCGTGCGCTCCTTGAGGAAATCCTGCGGGCCGGTCAGGGCTGCCACCGAAGCGGCCTGGCTGACGGACGAAGGGCAGGAAGTCGCCTGGCTCTGGACGACGGCCATCGCCTTGATCAGGTCGCGCGGACCACCGGCATAGCCGATGCGCCAGCCGGTCATGGCATAGGCCTTGGAGACGCCGTTGACCGTCAGGGTGCGGTCTTTCAGGCGAGGCTCCAGCTGGGCCGGGGTGACGAAGCGGAAGCCGTCATAGACGATGTGCTCGTACATGTCATCGACCAGCAGCCACACATGCGGATGCCGCAGCAGCACGTCCAGAAGCGGCCGGTAGTCGTCAGCGCTGTAGGCGGCGCCCGAAGGGTTCGACGGCGAGTTGAGGAGCACCCAGCGCGTCTTCGGCGTGATCGCTGCTTCGAGCTTGTCGGCGGTCAGGCGGAAGCCCGAGGCCGCGTCGCAGGGGATCAGCACCGGCTTGCCTTCGCAGATCTGGACGATATCCGAATAGGAGGTCCAGTAGGGCGTCGGGATGACGACTTCGTCGCCGGCATCGATCGTCGCCATCATGGCGTTGAACAGGATCTGCTTGGCGCCGGTGGCAACCGTGATTTCGTCCTGCTCGTAGGCGAGGCCGTTCTCGCGCTGGAACTTTTCGCGGATCGCCTTCTTCAGTTCCGGCGTGCCGTCGAGCGCGGTGTATTTGGTCTCGCCGCGCTGGATCGCCTCGCAGGCGGCCTGCTTGACGTAGTCAGGCGTGTCGAAATCCGGCTCGCCGGCGCCCAGAATGATGACCGGCTTGCCTTCGCGCTTCATGGCTTGCGCGCGGGCGCCGATCTTGAGGATTTCGGAGACCCCGATCGAGGAGATCCGCGAGGCGGGCTTGAAGCCCGCCTCCTTGACCGTAGCGTTGATGGTCATCGCCTGGTCCTACTCGATGTCGAAGGAAACGCCCTGCGCCAGCGGCAGAGCCTTCGAGTAGTTCACCGTGTTGGTGGCACGGCGCATGTAGGCCTTCCACGAATCGGAGCCCGATTCGCGGCCGCCGCCGGTTTCCTTTTCGCCACCGAAGGCGCCGCCGATTTCAGCACCGGAGGTGCCGATGTTGACGTTGGCAATGCCGCAATCCGAGCCGTCGACGGCCAGGAACCGTTCGGATTCCTGCATGTCGCGGGTGAAGATCGACGAGGACAGGCCGGCTGCAACTGCATTGTGGTCGGCAACAACGGCGTCGAAGTCGCTATACTTCATGACGTAGAGGATCGGCGCGAAGGTTTCTTCCAGAACCGGGCCAGCCTGCTTGGGCATTTCGACCAGAGCGGGCTTGGCATAGTAGCCGTTGGCATAGCCGAGCTCGACGCGCTCGCCACCCGTGACAGTGCCGCCATGGGTCTTGGCTTCGTCGATCGCCTTCTGCATGCCATCGAAAGCCGCCTTGTCGACCAGCGGGCCAACGAGTGCGGTGGTTTCCAGCGGATTGCCGACCGAGACCGAACCATAGGCCTTCTTCAGCCGTGGAACGAGCTGGTCGTAGACGCTTTCATGGACGAACAGGCGGCGCATGGTGGTGCAACGCTGGCCGGCGGTGCCCATGGCGCCGAAGGCGATGGCGCGCAGCGCCATGTCGAGATCGGCCGACGGGCAGACGATACCGGCATTGTTGCCGCCGAGTTCGAGGATGGCGCGGGCAAAACGCTTGGCAAGGCGCGGGCCGACGTCGCGACCCATGCGGGTCGAGCCGGTGGCCGAAACCAGCGGAACCTTCGGGTTGTCGACGAGGACTTCACCGACGGTACGGTCGCCGATCAAAACCTGCGACAGGCCTTCCGGCGCATCGCCGAAGCGGGCAAGGGCGCGTTCGAAGATAGCCTGCGATGCAAGGGCGGTGAGCGGAGTCTTTTCCGACGGCTTCCAGACGACGGAGTTGCCGCAGACGAGCGCCAGCGCCGTGTTCCACGACCAGACGGCAACCGGGAAGTTGAAGGCGGAGATGACGCCGACGACGCCGAGCGGGTGCCAGGTTTCCATCATGCGGTGGCCGGGACGCTCGGTGGCGATCGTGAGGCCGTAGAGCTGGCGGGACAGGCCGACTGCGAAATCGCAGATGTCGATCATTTCCTGGACTTCGCCGAGGCCTTCGGAGGTGATCTTGCCGGCTTCGATCGAAACCAGGCGGCCGAGGTCGGCCTTGAAGGTGCGCAGTTCTTCGCCGAGCAGGCGGATCAGTTCGCCGCGCTTCGGTGCCGGGACGAGGCGCCAGGCCTTGAAGGCTTCATGGGCCTTGTCGATCTTGGCGGCAGCCTCCGCGGCCGAAACCGTCTTCAGGCTGGCGATCTGCTCGCCCGTGACCGGGCTGAACGACGGCATGTCGCCGCCGGTATAGAGTTCCTTGGCGACGCCCATCTTTTCGAGCAGCGCTGCTGCTTCCTTGGTGACGTCGATCTTCTTCGTTGCAATGTTCATGGTCTGACTCCCGTTTTCCTGCCCTGGTCTATCCGAAGCGCACGCTGCCGAGTTTCCCCGGCGAGGTGAGCGTCTTCAGGCCCGCGGCCATGTCCTTGAGTTTGTCGGTTGTATAAAGGTCGTAATAGGCCTGGTTGCGGCGGCCAATCGCATGTTCCGCGCTGAAACTGCCGTGATACTCCTCGACGGCCACGGCGAAAACCCATTCTCTCAAACGCTGCTCGAATGTCGGCTCGCTGAGAAGCGGGCTATTCTTCGCCACCACGAGATTGAAGTGCACTCCACCATCGCCGATATGGCCGAAGTCGCAGACGGTGACACCGGGAAACCTGTTCGGCATTTCGGCCTTCATATGGTCGCAGAAGGCCATGATGTCACCCCGGCGGAAGGAAACGTCGAAGGCGATCAGCTTGCCCAGGTGCTTCACGCCCTCCGAAAGCGCGTGGCGCAGCGCCCATATTTCATGCGGCGGACCGACGAAGGCGTCGGCAAGCGGTGCCGTCTCCATCTCCCAGATCTCGGCCAGCACCGTTTCGAGCACGGCGTCGAGCGATTGTTCGCCGTCGCGTGGGGCCCAGGTGCGGCTGATCTCGGCGAGGATGACGTAATCCGGCACATGTCCACCCTGGAAAGGGTTCTTTAGCGACGGCACATGCGCGAATGCCGCCTTGACGGCGTTGCTCGACATGCCCTCGAAGGCCGATAGATAGGCTCCGAGCCGCTCTTCCATGGCGCGCAGCAGCGGCATCACATGGGCGCCGCTTGCCGGCACCAGCAGTGCGGTCGCCGTCTGCTGCGGCAGGCGCTCCAGGTTGAGCACGCATTCGGTGACGATACCGAAGGCGCCGGATGTACCAACGAAGACCTGCTTCCAGTCGACGCCGGTGTTGTTCTTGCGCAGGTCGCATTGAAGATCGAGCACGGTACCGTCTTCATCAGCGAGAACCACTGTGAGGCCCAGCGTGTTGCGGCGAACGTCGCCGTATTTCAGGAAGCGCGAGCCGCCGGTGTTGGTGGCGATCATGCCGCCGATCCGCGGATCGGCGCCGAGGTCGATCGGGAAAAACAGGCCGTGTTCCTCCAGCCGGCGGTTGAGATCGGAAAGCCGGAGCCCGGCATCGACGTGCACCGAGCGGTTGTCGAGATCGAGCTCGAAGGCTTTCGTCAGGCGGTCAAGGCTGAGGATCGCCTCGTCGCCGGATGTGTCCGGAGTCGAACCGGAGACAAGCCCCGTATTGCCCGATTGCGGGATCAAGGCGATGCCATGGCGCACGCAATAGGCAACGGTTGCCGAGGTTTCCGCTGTCGTTGCCGGCCGCAGAACGACCGAAGCCCGGCCGCGATCGTAGCGGGCGCCGGTCTCGTAGGCTTGCCTGTCTTCAGCGCGCGTGACCACACCCTTGTCGCCAAGGATGCCGGTCAGCGCGTCGATGTGTACCTGTTCGATCATCGTGAACGTATCATTCCGCAGCGATGGCTGCGGTCAAGGCCCGCAGGCAGCTTTCGATCGATGCCTGTTCGATGCCGGCATAGTGATCGAACTCGTTGAGCACGGTGGCGCCGAGATCGATCTCGAAGCGCTTCTGGTTCGGGCTTGCAACAAAATCCTGCTGCGCCCCATCGCCGAGATTGGACTGGAAGATGCCTGCGGCACTGACCGGCAGGAAGTCTTCGTAAACGATGGCGTCGAACTGCACGAGGCCGTCGGCAATCAGCGTGTCGAGATCGCGGCGGGCGGAAATCCTGGTCTTCAGGCCCTTCTCGGTCAGCGAATAGCTGAAATAGCCGAGGCCGGCTTCGCGCATGCCTGCCCAGGTGTCGGGGAAGCTTTCGAAGGCCTTGGCAAGGGCTGCTTCGTATTCGCGGGCGTTGGAGCCGTCAGCCGCCGGGCGCACGATCTTGCGCGATGCTTCCAGAAGCTCGTCGTAGAGCGCGCGGCCCTTGGGGGTGAGCGCAATGCCGCGCTGCTCGATCTCGCCGAAGCGGGCGGTGTGCGAGCCGGCCTTCCAGTCACCATCGCCGTCGCGGAAGGAGACCGCCTCTTCCAGCGCCTTGAACGAGGTCTGGCGAAGCAAAATCGGGCATTTGCGGGTCGGAGGTCCTTCGACGACGGCCTTCGGCGCGATGCCGTATTCCGGCATCAGGGTCTGAACCTGGTCGATATCGAGCGTGCGCGGCGTCAGATGGTTGATATGCGGGCCCTTGAACGACACGACGTCGGCGATCAGCCGGTGAGCGTCATGCAGGCGCTTGTACATGTCGGCGCTGACATTGGCCTTGTCGTGCCAGCGGAAGGTCTCCAGCACTTCTGAGACGAAACGCTCGGCGTCGGACTTGTCGAGGCCGCCGTCACGCTCGGCTTTTTCAGCCAGCTCGACAGCGACAGGCGTAAAGATCCGGCGCTCGGCAAGGATGACGTCCGATTCAGCGCGCAGGCTCTCGTCGGCGATCAGGTCCAGACGGAGAAGCGAGGTGAAGACGCGGAAGGGATTGCGCTTCAGAGCGGTTTCGCCAACGGGGCGGAAGGCGGTCGAGTGCACCGGCACGCCGGCCGTCGAAAGATCGTAGTAGCCAACCGGGTACATGCCCATGACCGCAAAGACTCGGCGCATCATCGAAAGTTCGGCAGGCGTGCCGAGACGGATCGCGCCGTGGCGCTCCTCGGAAATGCGATCGAGCGAATCCGTCGCATCGAGACGCTCTTTCAGCGCCGGGTCGGCACTGAGCGTATCGTCGTTGACCTTGGCGACCAGCTCCATCAGCGTGCCGTAGGCCGGCACTTCCTCGCGGTACATGACCGACATGGCTGCGGAAAAGGCCGAACGGATATCATCGGCGGATACGAAACTATTCTCTTTCACTGTGGCTCGCCTCGCGCTATGGGTGAAGGACAAGGTCATTCTCATTTCGGATCATATTCGAAGGAAGCGGCCATTGATCGCGCTGCTTGTGACTATGTTGATGCGAGGCTGGAATGAAGTTAAGCCGCAGACTGGTTCCTGACGTTACGACGCTGCAGGCTTTCGAATGCGCGGCGCGGCACGGCAGCTTCACGCAGGCAGCCGCAGAACTCAATCTGACCCAGAGTGCCGTCAGCCGTCAGATCAAGGATCTGGAAAACCAGCTCGGCGTGCTTTTGTTCGAGCGGGTGCGCCAGCGGGTCATTCTCTCCGAGGCCGGGCAGAAGTTCCTGCCGGAGGTTCGCCGCCTGCTCAACCAGACCGAAGAGCTGATGGTTCGGGCTATGGCCTCGGCACGCGCCGACTCGACGCTGTCGATCGCGTCGTTGCCGACCTTCGGCAGTCGCTGGCTGGTGCCGCGCCTGCCCGATTTTCTGCGCCAGCACCCGGATACGGTGGTCAACATCGCATCGCGGTCGGCACCCTTCGATTTCGACGAGCAGAATTTCGATATCGCCATTCACTATGGCCAGCCGGTGTGGGCGCATGCGACCTGCAGCTATCTCTGCAGCGAGATCATCGTGCCGGCGGCAAGCCCGACCCTGCTTGCGGCCAATCCGGTTTCGACCCTGGAGGATATTGTCGGCGGGCCGCTGCTGCATCTGGCGACGCGGCCCAAGCTCTGGGCGCAATGGTTCGAGGCGAACGGCATGGATGGCCGGGGTGCTTATCGCGGCAACCGCTTCGATCAGTTCTCGATGGTGATCGAGGCGGCGACGGCTGGTCTCGGTTTCGCCTTGCTGCCCCGCTATCTGATCGAGCAGGAGCTGGCTGCGGGAACATTGCGCATCATTCTCGACCGGCCGATGCAGACGGAGAACAGTTATTATCTCGCGGTTCCGGAAGGTAAACTCGAAAACCCGATCAGTCTCGCCTTCCGCGAATGGATCACCGAACAGGTCGGGTAGGTTTCCCATCCTCGAACATGTTTCGACCGATGGCCGGAACCTTCCTAACGCCGTCGGCGTTTCGCGACGGACTGCTACCCAGAGATGCGCCGGGAAAGGGCAAAATTGATACATAGATTTGAGGCTGCCATAGGCGCGCGCGGACTATTCCGTTTTCGCCCGATGAGAGTGTGCGCAATTCGTCCGAACTTGTACGGTCGATCCTTGCAAGCTGTTGGCACCACGGCTAAAAAATGCCACTTTCATGCATCACGCGGCCTTGAAAACCAATGCGCCGCCGGCTTTGCTTTCTCTTATGCCCAGTTCAAGGGCGGTGCCAGTTTCCGCCAGCTTCCGGTTTGCCGGAAAATGACGGCGGATGGGAGGACACATGACCGTGTCTAGCAACGCGCCGGCCAAGCCTGGAACCTCAGGACCGCAGCCAACCCGGAACAACGAGAGCCGGGCCGATCAACCCCGGTTGGATTCAGAACCAGCACCCATGCCCCTTCATAGCACGCCGACCTCCTCTTCTCGCGAACCGGAAGCGAAACAGATCGATTACAACGATTCGATCCGTTCGACCTTTTTCTCGATGGAGGATCTGCGGCAAAGCGGCGAGACCCTTGCGCTCAAGGGCGCACCGTCCCTGCCGGGCTTTTTCCCGTTCGAGTTTCGTCCGCGCCATCGCGAGAATGAAAACGAAATCCTGAGGGTGTATCGGGTGACGGCGGCCGACGTCGAAGCGGGGGCGTCGATTACGCCGGCCGCAGAATGGCTGCTCGACAACCACCACGTGGTCGAGGAAGCAATCCAGGAAGTCCGCCGCGACTTCCCGCGCAAGTTCTATCGCCAGCTGCCGACGCTGTCCGTCTCCGGGACCGTCATTCCGCGCACGATGGCGCTCGCCTGGCTCTATGTCGCCCATACGCACAGCACGGTCTCGCGGGAAAGCATCACCGCGATGGTCGAGGGCTTCCAGAAGCACGACACCTTCAAGATCGGCGAATTGTGGGCTCTGCCTTCGATCCTGCGCTTCGTTCTCATCGAGAATCTGCGGCGCATCGCCATCCGCGTCGAGCGTTCGCGCGGCATGCGGCGCAAGGCGAACGACCTCGCCGACCAGATCATCCGTCACAATGATCCGGAGAAGAGCCGGGCGCTGCTTGCGGAATCCGAGGCGCTTGCGGCTGACAACACCTTCGTTGCCCAACTGCTCTACCGCATGCGCGATGGCTCGCAGACTTCAGGTTCGGTGATCGCCTGGATCGAGGAACAGCTCGAAAAACGCGGCAGCGACGTCGAGGATGCGCTGGTTGCAGAACAGAACCGCCTGTCGTCGGGCAATGCGACGATGAGCAACATCATCCGCAGCCTGCGCGAGATCGACGATACCGACTGGGCCGTCTGGTTCGAAAGCGTCAGCAAGATCGATGCGGCGCTGCGCGATGGCTCCGATTACGCCGCGCTTGAATTCGGCTCGCGCAACAAATACCGCGATACGATCGAAAAGCTGGCGCGCCGCTCCGGCCACAGCGAATACGAAGTCACCCAGATCGCCATCGAAATGGTGAAGGAAGCGGAAGCGGCGGCTGCCGTCGAGCCGCAGCTTCACGAACCGAACGTCGGCTCCTTCCTTGTCGGCAAGCAGCGCAAGGCACTCGAGCAGAAGATCGGCTACCGTCCGTCGGTGCTGCAGAGCATCATCCGCCTCAGCCGCAAGCTCGACTGGTTTGCGATCGCCGGACCGAATATTCTCCTGACCATCCTGGCGATGATCGCCGTCTATGCCTTTGTCAGCCCGATGGATATTCCGAACGGCGCGAAGCTGATCATGCTTCTGCTGTTCGCGCTGCCGGCGTCCGAAGGCGCCATGGGTCTGTTCAACACCCTCGTCACGCTGTTCGTCAAACCGTCGCGTCTGGTCGGCTACGAGTTCCTGGACGGCGTTCCGGAATATGCCCGCACGCTCGTCGTCGTGCCCTGCCTGATCTCCAAGCGCGACCATGTCGATGAGCTCGTGCGCAATCTCGAAGTTCACTACCTCGCCAATCCGCGCGGCGAGATCTATTTCGCGCTGCTCAGCGACTGGATTGACAGCAAGTCTGAGGAAACCCCGGCCGATACCGACGTTCTCGATTATGCCCGGCGCGAGGTTGCCGAGCTTTCGGCGCGTTATGCCTATGACGGCAGGACGCGCTTCTTCCTCCTGCACCGCCGCCGCCTCTTCAACGAGGCGGAAGGCGTGTGGATGGGTTGGGAGCGCAAGCGCGGCAAGCTGCATGAGTTGAACATGCTGCTGCGCGGCGATCGCGACACCTCGTTCCTCCAGGGCGCCAACACCGTGCCGGAGAACGTCCAGTATGTTATGACGCTCGACGCCGATACGCGCCTGATGCGCGACGCGGTGACGAAGCTCGTCGGCAAGATGTACCACCCGATCAACCGTCCGATCGTCGACCCGGAAACGCAGAAGGTGATTGCCGGCTACAGCCTGTTGCAGCCGCGCGTGACGCCGTCGCTGACCACCGGAAGCGAAGCCTCGGCGTTCCAGCGCATCTTCTCGGCCAACCGCGGCATCGACCCCTACGTCTTCACCGTTTCCGACGTCTATCAGGACATCGCCGGCGAAGGCAGCTTCACCGGCAAGGGCCTCTATCACGTCGACGCCTTCGAGGCGGCCCTCAAGGGCCGGATCGAGGAAAATGCCGTTCTCAGCCACGACCTGCTCGAAGGCTCCTATGTGCGTTGCGCGCTGGTGACGGACGTCGAGCTGGTCGAGGATTTCCCGACCCGCTACGAGGTCGAGATGTCGCGCCAGCATCGCTGGGCCCGCGGCGACTGGCAGCTGTTGCCCTATATCTTCAACCCGTCGAACGGCTTGTCGATGCTCGGCCGGTGGAAGATGTACGACAACCTGCGCCGCTCGCTGATCCCCTGCGCCTGGCTCGTCGCCTCCGTCATGGGCTGGTACTACATGCAGCCGACCGAAGCGCTGATCTGGCAGATCGTGCTGATCTTCAGCTTGTTCGTCGCTCCGACGCTGTCGCTGATCAACGGGCTCCTGCCGCGCCGCAACGACATCGTCGCGCGTGCCCACCTTCATGCGGTGCTGACCGAAGTTCGCGCCGCCAATGCCCAGGTTGCGCTGCGCATCGTCTTCATCGCCCATGGCGCGGCGATGATGGGCGACGCGATCGTGCGCTCGCTCTACCGTACCTTCGTCAGCCGCAAGCTGATGCTGGAATGGCGCACCGCCGCCCAGGTGCAAAGTGCCGGCCATGGAAGCATCGGCGACTATTACCGCGCAATGTGGATCGCGCCGGCGCTGTCAGCGCTGTCGCTGGCGCTTGCGGCGATTTCCGATACCGGCCTGCCCTTCATCGGCATTCCCTTTGCCCTGCTCTGGGCGCTTTCTCCCGCTGTCGCGTGGTTCGTCAGCCAATCGGCCGAAACCGAGGACCAGCTTGTCGTTTCCGACGAGGCGATCGAGGAAATGCGCCTGATCGCGCGGCGCACCTGGCGGTATTTCGAGACCTTCGTGACCGCCGAGCAGAACTTCCTGCCGCCCGACAATTTTCAGGAAACGCCGCAGCCGATTTTGGCTGAGCGCACCTCGCCGACCAATATCGGCGTCTACCTGCTCTCGGTGATGTCGGCACGCGACTTCGGCTGGATCGGCTTCGAAGAAACGATCAACCGCCTGGAGCAGACGATCGTCACCATCGACCGGATGCCGAAATATCGCGGCCATCTGTTCAACTGGTATCGCACCAACACGCTGGAAACGATGGAGCCGCGCTACATCTCGTCGGTCGACAGCGGCAACCTTGCCGGCCACCTGATCGCCGTGTCGTCCATGTGCCGGGAATGGGCGGAAGCGCCGTCGGCGCATGTCCAGGGCAGTCTCGATGGCATTGGCGACGTGGTCGCCATCCTCGCCGAGGTGCTGAAGGATCTGCCTGACGACCGCAAGACCGTTCGCCCGCTGCGCCGCCTGATCGAGGAACGTATCGTCGGCTTCCAGAATGCTCTGGCTGCCGTCAAGCGCGAGCATGAATTCGCGTCGATCCGCGTGATCAACCTCGCCGTTTTGGCGCGCGACATGCACAAGCTGACCGTGAACCTCGATCATGAGGTGCGCACGGGCCAGAGCAACGAAGTGACGAAGTGGGCGAACTCGCTCGTCGCCACCTGCGAAGCGCATATTGCCGACGGCGTGTTCGATCTCGGCGCCATCGAAGCGCTGCGCCAGCGGCTGGTGGTTCTGAAGGATCGCGCCCGCGACATCGCCTTCTCGATGGATTTCGGCTTCCTGTTCCGGCCGGAGCGGCGTCTGCTGTCGATCGGCTTCCGCGTCAATGCCAACGAGCTCGACGAGGCCTGCTACGATCTTCTGGCGTCTGAAGCCCGTCTGACAAGCCTGTTCGCCATCGCCAAGGGCGATCTGCCGACCGAGCACTGGTACAAGCTCGGCCGCCCGATCGTGCCGATCGGCGCGCGTGGCGCGCTGATCTCCTGGTCCGGTTCGATGTTCGAATATCTGATGCCGCCGCTGGTCATGCAGGAGCGGCAAGGCGGCATCCTCAACCAGACCAACAATCTGGTGGTCAAGGAACAGATCAATCACGGCCGCCGTCTCGGCACGCCGTGGGGTATCTCCGAAGCGGCCTTCAATGCGCGCGACCATGAACTGACCTATCAGTACACCAACTTTGGTGTGCCGACGCTTGGCCTCAAGCGCGGTCTTGGGCAGAACGCCGTCATTGCGCCCTACGCCTCCATTCTCGCCTGCATGTATGATCCGAAGGCGGCGCTCGCCAATCTCGGTCGCCTGCGTGAGGTCGGCGCGCTCGGCGTCTACGGCTTCCACGATGCGGTCGACTTCACGCCGACGCGCGTGCCCGAGGGGCAGAAATGCGCGGTCGTGCGCAACTACTATGCCCACCACCATGGTATGTCGATCGCGGCAGTTGCCAACGTCGTCTTCACCGGCAGGCTGCGCGAATGGTTCCACGCCGATCCGGTGATAGAGGCGGCCGAACTGTTGCTGCAGGAAAAGGCGCCGCGCGACATTCCGATCATGAACGCCAAGCGCGAGCCGGAATCGCTCGGCAAGGGCCAGGACGACCTGTTGCGTCCGGAAGTCCGGATCATCGAAAACCCGCTCGCCCAGGACCGCGAAACCGTGTTCCTGTCCAACGGCCATTATGCCGTCATGCTGACGGCAACCGGTGCCGGTTACGCTCGCTGGAACGGCCAGTCGGTCACCCGCTGGAAGCCGGACCCGGTCGAAGACCGCACGGGTACGTTCATCTTCCTGCGCGACACGACCACCGGCGACTGGTGGTCGGCGACAGCCGAGCCGCGGCGTGCCGTCGGCGAAAAGCTTCTGACCCGGTTCGGCGACGACAAGGCCGAATTCGTCAAGACCGTCGGCGACCTCACCAGCGAAGTGGAGTGCATCGTTGCCACCGAGCACGATGCGGAAGGCCGCCGCGTCATCCTGCTCAACACGGGAACGCAGGACCGCTTCATCGAGGTGACGTCCTACGCCGAACCGGTGCTGTCGACCGACGAGGCCGACAGTGCGCATCCCGCCTTCTCCAAGATGTTCCTGCGCACCGAAATCAGCCGGCGCGGCGACGTCATCCATGTCAGCCGCAACAAGCGCAGTTCCGGCGACCCGGACATGGAAGTGGCGCATCTCGTCACCGACAATGCCGGTAGCGACCGTCCGACCGAGGCGGAGACCGACCGTCGCCGCTTCATCGGCCAGGGGCGCACCCTCGCCGAGGCTGCCGCCTTCGACACCGACGCCGTGCTTTCGGGAACCGATGGTTTCACCCTCGACCCGATCATGTCGCTGCGTCGCGTCGTGCGTGTTCCGGCCGGCAAGAAGGTCAGCGTCGTCTTCTGGACGATCGCTGCGCCGAACCGCGAGGCCGTCGACCGTGCCATCGACCGCTACAGGCACACGGAAACCTTCAATCACGAGCTGATCCATGCCTGGACGCGCAGCCAGGTGCAGATGCGCCATGTCGGCGTCACCTCGCAGGAGGCCGCCAGCTTCCAGATGCTCGGGCGCTACCTCGTCTACCCCGACATGCACCTGCGCGCCGATACCGCGACGGTTCAGGCGGGGCTCGCGTCGCAGTCGACGCTCTGGCCGCTGGCGATCTCGGGCGACTTCCCGATCTTCTGCCTGCGCATCAACGACGACGGCGACCTCGGCATTGCCCGTGAGGCCCTCAGAGCACAGGAGTATCTGCGCGCACGCGGCATCACCGCCGACCTGGTGATCATCAACGAACGCGCCTCGTCCTATGCCCAGGACATGCAGCACGCGCTCGATTCGATGTGCGAGAACCTGAGGCTCCGGGGCCTCTCCGACGGGCCGCGCCAGCACATCTTCTCGGTGCGCCGCGACCTGATGGAAGCGGAGACCTGGTCGACGCTTTTGTCGGCCTCCCGCGCCGTCTTCCATGCCCGTAACGGCACGATCTCCGACCAGATCGCCCGTGCCAATTCGCTCTATTCGACGCCACCGGTGAAGGGCAGCGAAAGCAAGTTCCCCTTGCTTGCCGCCCCGCAGCAGCCGGCGGACGCCGTCGATGCGGATATCGTCGGCGACGGTCTCGACTTCTGGAACGGCTACGGCGGCTTTGCCAAAGGCGGGCGCGAATACGTCGTGCGCCTGCGCGGCGGCGAGGCGACACCGCAGCCGTGGATCAACGTCATCTCCAACGAGCAGTTCGGCTTCCATGTTTCGGCCGAAGGTGCGGCCTTCACCTGGAGCCGCAACTCGCGCGATTACCAGCTGACGCCGTGGGCCAATGATGTGGTCGTCAACCGGCCGGGAGAAGCGATCTTCATCCGTGACATGGCGAACGGCTCGGTGCTGACGCCCTATGCCGCCCTGTCGCGCAGCCGTTCGGTCGTCTTCGAGACGCGCCACGGACTTGGCTACTCGACCTTCCGCAGCACCCAGGACGATCTCGATATCGAGGCAGCCCACACGGTGCACCGGACCTTGCCGGCGAAGCTCGTCCGCATTTCGATCCGCAACCGCTCCACGGCTGCCCGCCAGCTCAAGATCTACGGCTTTGCCGAATGGGTACTCGGCAACAACCGTGCCCGCATGGCGCCCTTCGTCCTGTCGAAATGGGACGAAGCCTCCGATGCGCTGGTGGCGACCAACCCCTACAGCATCGACTATGCCGGTCGGTCGGCCTTCTTTGCGGTCGAGGGCGGTGAAGGCGTGAGCCACACGGCAAGCCGTCGCGAGTTCCTCGGGCGGATCGGCGGCATTCTGGTGCCGCAGGGGGTTCTCGCCGGCGCCGAGCTCTCCGGCTCGGTCGATGTTGACGGCGATGCCTGCGCGGCGCTCGCGACCGATCTGGTGATCGAGCCCGGTGCCGAAAAGCAGCTCACCTTCATCCTCGGCGACGCCGACAACGACGAGCAGATGCGCTCGGTTCTCGGCGAGTTGCGCCAGACCGCGTTCGACACTGTCATGGATGCGGCCAAGTCCTTCTGGACCGAGTTCACCGACATCGTGAAGGTGGACACGCCGGATGCGGCCTTCAACACCATGATCAACAACTGGCTGCCCTATCAGAGCCTCGGTTGCCGGATCATGGCACGCTCGGCCTTCTACCAGGCGAGTGGCGCCTTCGGGTTCCGCGACCAGCTGCAGGATACGCTGGCGTTCCTGATCCATCGGCCGGAACTGGCACGAGCACAGATCCTCAACGCGGCTGCGCGGCAGTTCGTCGAAGGCGACGTGCAGCATTGGTGGCTGCCGGGCACCGGCGCCGGCGTGCGCACGATGATCTCGGACGATGTCGTCTGGCTCGCCCATGCCGTGACGCACTACTGCGAGGTGACCGGGTCTGCCGACATTCTCGGCGAGAAGATCGCCTTCATCACCGGCCCGGCGCTCGAGGAAGGGCAGCACGACAGCTTCTACAAGCCGGAGATCTCCGACGAGATCACCGACGTCTACGAGCATTGCGCTCGCGCACTCGATCTCGCGATCAAGCGCAGCGGCGAAAATGGCCTGCCGCTCATTCTTGGCGGCGACTGGAACGACGGCATGAACCGCGTCGGCATTGCCGGCCGCGGCACCAGCGTCTGGCTCGGCTGGTTCCTGGCGGGCACGTTGCGCGGCTTCCTGCCCTTTGCCCGCGAGCGCAAGGACAAGGCGCGCGTCGGCCATTGGGAAACGCATCTCGTCACCTTGAAAAACGTGCTCGATGAAGCCGGCTGGGATGGCGACTATTACCGTCGCGGCTATTACGACGATGGCGCGCCGCTCGGCTCGAGCGAAAGCGACGAATGCCGGATCGATTCGATCGGCCAGTCCTGGAGCGTGCTTTCGGGCGAGGGCGACGAACAGCGGTCGCAGCATGCGATGGATGCGGTCATGGCTGAACTCGTCGATCCGGATCGCCGCATCGTCCGGCTGTTCACGCCGCCGCTTGAAAGAACCAGGCAGGACCCGGGCTATATCAAGGCCTATCCGCCCGGCGTGCGTGAAAACGGCGGCCAATATACCCATGCGGCGACCTGGGTGGCGCTGGCCTTTGCCGAGCAGGGAAGGGCCGAGGAAGCCTGGCGCGTCTTCCAGATGCTCAACCCCGTGTCGCATGCCCTCAGCCGCGAAGACGCGGATCACTACCGGGTCGAGCCCTATGTGGTTGCGGCCGATATCTATGGCGAAGGAGCGCTCGCCGGACGCGGTGGCTGGACCTGGTATACCGGGTCGGCCGGCTGGCTCTACCGCGCCGGCGTCGAGGGTATTCTCGGCATCCGCCGGCAAGGCGAAAAGCTGGTCATCCGGCCGGTGCTGCCCGAGGCCTGGGACGGCTACTCGGCTGAAGTGACGCTGAACGGGACGAAGCATCGCATTTCGGTCAAGCGCGATGCGAAAAGTCGCGAACCGATCGTCAGCATCAATAATAGTGTCACAAAAAACGCGCATGAAGGCATTTTGCTGTAACTGCCGGTATTGAATGAACGTCGAAACCGGCTTTGCACCCGAACGGGCAAGGCCGGTTTTTTCTTGCAGATTTACCGGCGGCACGACCCTGACGGGCTCGTGCATCGATCGACGGCGTCGGAACATGCGCTTGCCCTTGAGGCTCGCGCATATCCGGCGCCCGTTTCAACAGGGGTGGGGCAGGGGCGCCAGATCCCGGATACTAGACCGCATGCTGCAAAACACATTTGGGGGCGGCTCGAACCCGACGATATCCGCCCGCATGGTTCCCAAGGAGCGCGACACGCGCCTCGACGTGTTGAGGGCGCTCTGCCTTCTGACGATCTTCGTCAACCATGTTCCCGGGCAATATCTCGAATATCTGACCCATAAGAACTTCGGCTTTTCGGATTCGGCCGAGGCCTTCGTCCTGATCTCCGGCCTCTCGGTCGGCCTTGCCTATGGCGGCAAGTTCGTGTCCGGCGCACGCCTGGCGCTGACGCTCAAGATCTGGCGGCGGGCGCTGGCGCTCTATGTCGCCCATATCATGACCAGTATCGTCACACTGGCGATCTTTGCCGGCGGCGCGCTCTATTTCGGCAGGCAGGACCTGATCAGCGAGATCAACATCCGCCCCTTCGTCGAGCAGACCGAGCAAGGCATCGTCGCGATGGTCCTGCTCGGGCACCAGCTCGGCTACAACAACATCCTGTCGATGTATGCCGTGCTGTTCCTGATGCTGCCCGGCATCCTCTGGCTGAACGGTATCAGCAGCCGGCTGCTGCTGACATTTTCCGCGCTGCTCTGGCTTGTGGCCGGGGTGTTCAAGCTGGTGCCCTCCAACTTCCTCGACGAGGGCTACTGGTTTCTCAATCCGTGGTCCTGGCAGTTCCTCTTTGTCATCGGCATCGTCTCGATGACTGCGATCCGCCAGGGCGCAGTCCTGCCGCGCAGGCCGCTGCTGATCGCGATCGCCGCGATCTATCTCGTCGTTTCGGCGCTGTGGGTTCTGTTCTCCTGGTGGAACATCGACCTGTCCTTCGGCCTTCCGGCGGTACTGACCGGTTTCGACAAGACCTTCCTGTCACTGACGCGGCTGACGCATGTCCTCGCGATTGCCTATCTCGTGGCGGTCATTCCCGCCGTCAATCGCCTCGCCCGGCTCGATGCCGACCACCCGCTGGCAATGGTCGGCCGCCACTCCCTGCCGATCTTCATCTTCGGCACCATCCTGGCGATGGCCGGCCAGGTGCTGCTGTTCGTGACCGGCCGGAACCCGATCGCCGGCACACTCTTCGTGATCGTCGGTATCGGCCTGCACTTCGTCTACGGCTACTATCTGGAATGGTTGAGGGGCATCGTCAGCACCAAGCCGATGCGAGCGGTGTGATCGAAACCAGACCACGGCGAGAGGTTTGGGTCACGATTGCGCTACCAATCCAAATGCCGGAGGGCCGGCCGGGCCGAAGGGAATTCGGGAGCTTGTGCGCTTCCATAAATTCAATCGCCTTGCCATTGGCGAAGGACGGTAATCCCGCCTGCCGAGCAGGGCCAAAGATAGACGGTGTAACGATCATCACCATCGAGGCTGTCTTCGCTCAGGGTGCGAAGTCCAGTCGATACGACCATGGCATCCAGAGACCCTGCAGGAACGCGAACACGTGCAGCCTGCGGAAGATAGTCAGTTAGCCCGGCTATGACGATTTCGCCCATGATCCGTTTTTTCGACGTCGACCTCCGGCATGTGTTCGCGAAGCTCCACCACAAGCGCAACATCCATGTTTCGAACGGCCAGGACGACCAGCGCGCCGCCGCCTGCAAGCAGTCGGACATTGAAGGCCTCGCCTCTCCAGCTTGATGGGAGGTCGGCGGCGCGGGACGTGTCTGCGAGATAGAACTGATGGTAATCGGCCATCACCACGCCATCGAACAAAATGGTCAATTGGGACCTTCCCCTTACAAGGATGTTGGCCGCGTCTTGCGACAGATAGAAGCGTCGGCCGATCATAGCGAGACTGCGAGACGCCCATTGCGACTGGTTGCAGCGGCTTTCAGCGTACGCTGATCACCGCGTGAATGGAGTTGCAAGTGCCAAGTCGATGTGCGCGACATGAACGAAAAAAGCCCCGGAGACGATCCGGGGCTTTTGGCATTGCATGATCTATAGGGCGTCGGCTCAGGCCGCCGTGTGGCTCATGCGGACGTCTTCGTCCGTGAGTATGCCGCTGGCGCGAAGCAGGGCGGCGAAGCGGCCGTTGCTCTGGCTGAGCTCGTTGAAGCCGCCCATCTCGACGATCCGGCCCTGATCCATGAAGATCACCAGATCGGCCTCGCGCACCGTCGACAGGCGGTGGGCGATGATGAAGGTGGTGCGGTCCTTGCGGAGCGCGTCGATCGCATCCTTCACCCGAGCCTCGGTCTCGACGTCGAGCGCGCTTGTCGCCTCGTCGAGCACCAGGATCGGTGCGTTCTTGAGGATTGCGCGGGCGATCGCAACGCGCTGGCGCTCGCCGCCCGACAAGCGGTTGCCGCGTTCGCCGACGACGGTGTCGTAGCCACTGTTGCGGCTTTCGATGAAGTCGCTGGCGGCAGCCGCTTCGGCGGCGGCCATCACTTCGTCGAGGGACGCGTCGTCACGGCCAAGCCGGATATTCTCGCAGATCGAGCGGTTCATCAGGCCAGCGTCCTGGAAGACGGTGGCGATCGAGCGGCGCAGCGACTTGCGCGTTACCTTGGCGATATCGACGCCGTCGATCAGAATCTGGCCATCACGCGGTTCGTGAACGCGCTGCAGCAGGTTGACGAGCGTGGTCTTGCCGGCGCCGGTCGGGCCGACGATCGCGATCGTCTGGCCGGCCTTGGCCGTGAAGGACACGTTGCGCACGCCCTGCGTGGTGTTGGCGAAGTCGAAGGACACGTCGCGGAATTCCACTTCGCCCTTGACCGCACCCAGGTCCATCGCGCCGGCCGGCTCTTCGCGTTCGCGCACCGAGTCTTCGAGCTGGAAGAAGTCTTCAAGCTTGGCGCGGGCTTCGAAGATCTGCGTGACGAAGGCCTTCATCTGGTCGAGACGGCCAATCAGCAGGTTGGCAAAGCCGATGAAGGCGATGACTTCGCCGACGCCAAGTTCGCCGCGCTGGACGAGCACGGTACCGATGACGAGGATCGTCATCATCGAGATGGTCGAGGCGACGCGGTTGAGCGCACTTGCCAGCGCCCACCAGTCCAGGACCGGGAACTGGGCGGAGATCAGGCGTTCGGTGAACTTCTTCAGTTCGCGCGTTTCGGCTTCGATGCGGTTGTAGCTATGAACGACCGATACGTTGCTGATGGCGTCGGAGACGTGGGAGAAAACCGTGTGGTAGTGGTTCTCGACCGAGGCCTGGCCCTCCTTGGTACGGCTCATCACTGCCTTGCTGACCAGGACATAGGAGACGCCGAGGACGACGAGCACCAGCGACAGGCGCACATCCATCGCAAAGGCGGTCGGAATGAGCAGGACGAGTGCAACGGCCGTTGCCAGGTGCTGGCGCATGAATTCGAGCCAGAGACCGAACAGCGTTTCGCAGGCGCGAAGCAGCGTATGCAGAGCGTTCGACGTGCCGCGCTGGCTGTGCCAGGAGAGCGGCATCGAAACGATGCGGCCGAAGGCTTCCGTCAGCAGCGTGGCGCGGCGGCCATGGGCCAGCCGATCCGCTTCGCGGGCGACGAGGACGAAGGCGACGGTGTTGAAGACACCCAGGCCTGCCCACATCAGCAGCATCGGCGTTACTTCGCCTTTGGAGGAAATGGCGTCTATGATGCGACCAAACAGGATCGGCTCCGCAATCGTGATGACGGCGAGCACGACGTTGGCGAGCACGATCGCCGAGACACGGAACTTGTGAACCGCAAGATACTGAAGCGCTCTTGCATACACTTGGAACAATGACACTGTCTCACCCCTTCCGGGTACCGGATTTTGCGCCGCACCAAACATTCGGGCGGCAAATGCGTCACGCCTCAACACTTCCGGCAGTCGGGCAAGAGGCCCAATTTGCCGGCCGTCAAGGCCGCTCTGGGACGGTCATTAGCGATATCTGAGCGAAATCAAGAGCTTGAGGCGGTTTCGACAGCAAAACCCCGTTTGCCCTTCGTCGGGCTTGGCGAGAGTATTCATAGTCTGCTATCTTTTCCGTCCAATTCCGATTTCTCGCGATTTTCGCACAAGACCGGGCGTGGTATGTCGAATTATCGCGGGTGCAACATGAATGGCCCCTGAACGGTTCATTCATGTCCGGTTTCCGGCCCTCGCACACGTGTTCTACCTGGAAGGTGATCCATGAATATCACGCTGCTTGTGCAATTTCTTGCGCTGATCGAAGAGATGAAGACACGCGAAGAAATCGTCCCGGAATTCGAACGGTTGCTCGACCGCTGCGGCTTCGACTTCTACGGCGTCGTCCGGCAGCCGAAGCCTCACGAAAACCCGTTGAGGCTGCTGCTCGCCGGTCGCTGGCCGGAAGGCTGGCCGCAAATCTACATCCGCAAGAAGTATGTGGTGATCGATCCGACCATCCGCTACCTCGGCCATGCCCAGCGCGGTTTCCGCTGGCGCGACACGCTGTTTGCCTTCCGCTCCGACCCGCATCGCAAGCGCATGGAAAGCATGATGATCGAGGCCCGCAACCACGGTCTCTATGACGGTTACATCTTTCCGGTGCATGGCCGCCGCGGCCTGCTGGGCAATCTTACGGTCGGCGGCCGCGTCGTTGATCTCAGCCCCATCGAGGTCAGCCTGTTCGATCAGATTGCGAAGCGTCTGTTCTGGAAGCTGCTGGAACTGACCGACCCGGAGATTTCGGCCGAACTCGCATCGCGTGTCGAAGTGCAGATGACGCGACGCGAAATGGAAGCGCTCAACTATCTCGCCGACGGCATGACCTCGAACGACATCAGCAAGGTGCTCGACATCTCCAGTCACACGGTCGATTGGTACATGAATGGCATCCAGGAGAAACTGAAGGGCAAGAACCGTCACCACGTCGTGGCGATCGCCTTCCGTCTGGGGCTTATTTCCTGATCCTTTTCTCTCGGATTTCCGTTCGACTCTGAAATTGCGCTTCATTCCGCGACCCGCTAATACTTCATTTCGCGGGTGCAGCATTTCCCGCGTTTCAAGTCTTGAGGAGTCCGACTTGCCCATCTCTAAGATCCTTGTTGCCAACCGTTCCGAAATTGCAATCCGCGTGTTTCGCGCGGCCAATGAACTAGGTCTGAAAACGGTCGCGATATGGGCTGAAGAGGACAAACTGGCGCTGCACCGGTTCAAGGCGGACGAAAGTTATCAGGTCGGGCGCGGCCCGCATCTGTCGCGGGATCTCGGGCCGATCGAGAGTTATCTGTCGATCGAGGAGGTGATCCGCGTCGCCAAGCTTTCCGGCGCCGACGCCATCCACCCGGGCTACGGCCTCCTGTCCGAAAGCCCGGAATTCGCCGAGGCCTGTGCGGAGGCGGGCATCACCTTCATCGGCCCGAAGCCGGAAACCATGCGCCAGCTCGGCAACAAGGTCGCCGCGCGCAACCTGGCGATCTCGATCGGCGTACCGGTCGTGCCGGCAACCGAACCGCTTCCCGAAGACATGGCGGAAGTGGCGAAGATGGCCGAGGCGATCGGCTATCCCGTGATGCTCAAGGCCTCCTGGGGCGGCGGCGGGCGCGGCATGCGCGCGATCCGCGATCCGAAGGATCTCGCCCGCGAGGTGACGGAAGCCAAGCGCGAAGCCAAGGCCGCATTCGGCAAGGACGAGGTCTACCTCGAAAAGCTGGTCGAGCGCGCCCGACACGTCGAAAGCCAGGTGCTCGGCGATACCCACGGCAACGTCGTGCATCTGTTCGAGCGCGACTGCTCCATCCAGCGGCGCAACCAGAAGGTCGTCGAGCGTGCGCCGGCGCCCTATCTCAGCGCCAGCCAGCGCGAAGAGCTTGCCGCCTATTCCAAGCGCATTGCCGAGGCGACGAACTATATCGGCGCCGGTACCGTCGAATATCTGATGGATGCAGACAGCGGCAAATTCTACTTCATCGAGGTCAACCCGCGCATCCAGGTCGAGCACACGGTGACCGAGGTCGTCACCGGCATCGACATCGTCAAGGCGCAAATCCACATTCTCGACGGTTATGCCATCGGCACGCCGGAATCGGGCGTGCCCTCGCAGGACAACATCCGCCTCAACGGCCACGCGCTGCAGTGCCGCATCACCACGGAAGATCCGGAGCAGAACTTCATTCCTGACTATGGCCGCATCACCGCCTATCGCGGTGCAACCGGCTTCGGCATCCGGCTTGATGGCGGCACGGCCTATTCGGGCGCGGTCATCACCCGCTACTACGATCCGCTGCTCGAAAAGGTGACTGCCTGGGCGCCGAACCCCGACGAGGCGATCCAGCGGATGATCCGGGCGCTGCGCGAATTCCGCATCCGCGGCGTGGCGACGAACCTGACCTTCCTCGAAGCGATCATCAGCCACCCGAAATTCCACGACAACACCTACACCACGCGCTTCATCGACACGACGCCGGAGCTTTTCCAGCAGGTGCGCCGTCAGGACCGCGCGACCAAGCTCCTGACCTACCTGGCCGACGTCACCGTCAACGGTCATCCGGAGGCCAAGGGTCGTCCGCGCCCGTCGGACGAGATCGCCGCTCCCGTCGTGCCTTTCATCGGCGGCGAGATCAAGCCGGGCACCAAGCAGATGCTCGACCAGCTCGGCCCGAAGAAATTCGCCGAATGGGTGCGGGCGCAGCCCCAGGTGCTTGTCACCGACACGACGATGCGTGACGGCCACCAGTCGCTGCTGGCCACCCGCATGCGCACCTACGACATCGCCCGTGTCGCCGGCACCTATGCGCGGGCCCTGCCCAACCTGTTCTCGCTCGAATGCTGGGGGGGCGCGACCTTCGATGTTTCGATGCGCTTCCTCACCGAGGACCCGTGGGACCGGCTGGCACGCATCCGCGAGGATGCGCCAAACCTGCTCTTGCAGATGCTTTTGCGCGGCGCCAACGGCGTCGGCTACAAGAACTACCCTGACAATGTCGTCAAATACTTCGTGCGTCAGGCGGCGCGGGGCGGCATCGACGTCTTCCGCGTGTTCGATTGCCTCAACTGGGTCGACAACATGCGCGTGTCGATGGAGGCGGTCGCCGAAGAGAACAAGATCTGCGAAGCGGCGATCTGCTATACCGGCGATATCCTCAATGCCGCCCGACCGAAATACGACCTCAAGTATTACACGGCGCTTGCTGCCGAGCTTGAAAAAGCCGGCGCGCACATCATCGCGGTCAAGGACATGGCCGGCCTATTGAAGCCGGCTGCAGCGCGCGTGCTGTTCAAGGCGCTGCGTGAGGCGACCGATCTGCCGATCCACTTCCACACCCACGACACATCGGGCATTGCCGCTGCAACCGTGCTGGCGGCCGTCGACGCCGGTGTCGACGTCGTCGATGCGGCGATGGATTCGCTCTCCGGCAACACCTCGCAGCCCTGCCTCGGTTCGATCGTCGAAGCCTTGCGCGGCTCCGAGCGCGATCCGGGTCTCGATCCCGAGTGGATCCGCCGCATCTCGTTCTATTGGGAAGCGGTGCGCCACCAGTACGCCGCCTTCGAAAGCGATCTCAAGGGACCGGCATCGGAAGTCTATCTGCACGAAATGCCGGGCGGCCAGTTCACCAACCTCAAGGAGCAGGCCCGTTCGCTTGGTCTCGAAACCCGCTGGCACGAGGTGGCGCAGGCCTATGCCGACGCCAACCAGATGTTCGGCGATATCGTCAAGGTGACGCCGTCCTCGAAGGTGGTCGGCGACATGGCGCTGATGATGGTCAGCCAGGACCTGACCGTTGCCGATGTCGAGAACCCTGCCAAGGACATCGCCTTCCCGGAATCGGTCGTGTCGATGCTGAAGGGCGATCTCGGCCAGCCCCCGGGCGGCTGGCCCGAAGGCCTGCAGAAGAAGGCGCTGAAGGGTGAGAAGGCCTATGTGGTGCGCCCCGGTTCGCTGCTTGAAGCCGCCGACCTCGATGCGGAGCGTAAAGTCATCGAAGAGAAGTTGGAGCGCGAGGTCAACGACTACGAGTTCGCCTCCTACCTGATGTATCCCAAGGTCTTCACCGACTACGCGCTGGCGGCCGAAACCTATGGTCCCGTCAGCGTGCTGCCGACGCCGGCCTATTTCTACGGTATGGCGCCGGGCGAGGAGCTGTTCGCCGACCTCGAAAAGGGCAAGACGCTCGTCATCCTCAACCAGACCCAGGGCGAGATCGATGAGAAGGGCATGGTCAAGGTGTTCTTCGAACTCAACGGCCAGCCGCGCCCGATCAAGGTTCCCGATCGCAACCGCGGCGCTTCCAGCGCCATTCGCCGCAAGGCCGAGGCCGGTAACGCCACGCAGCTCGGCGCGCCGATGCCGGGTGTGATCTCGACGGTCGCGGTGCACGCGGGCCAGGCGGTCAAGGCCGGCGACGTGCTGCTGTCGATCGAAGCGATGAAGATGGAAACCGCCCTGCACGCGGAGAAGGACGGCACGATTGCCGAAGTTCTGGTGCGTGCCGGCGACCAGATCGATGCCAAGGACCTGCTGATCGTCTTTGGCGCCTGATTGTAGAGAACCCTTTGATGCAAACGGCCGGATGCGAATCCGGCCGTTTTTTATTGGGAAGGATAACCGCTCCCCCGACATCCGCTTTTCCGTCATCCTCGGGCTTGACCCGCGGATCCGATGAGTCCGCAGATGTACGCTGCCATCATTCAATGCTTCTCAGAGCGCGATGAAGGTTTTCGCCTGGGGCGTGGGTCCTCGGATCAAGCCCGAGGATGACGACAGAGAAGAGGGCGCGAGATGACGAAAAGAGCGGCGGAGAGTGACAGGGGAGAACTTGCCCTCCATCTCTGCCGTGCCCCGCAGCGGCCGCAGCGAAGAGGCCCCCTGAACACCGCTCAGATGTCGTAGCTGTGCGGCGCGCTCAGCGAGGCGATGAACTTCTTGGTGCGTTCGCGCTCGGGCGCCGAGAAGATCGCTTTAGGGGCGCCGCTTTCGACGATTACGCCGCCGTCGAGGAAGACCACCTTGTCGGCGACGCGGGAGGCGAGCCGGAGGTCATGCGTCGCCATCACCATGGTTGTGCCTTCGCGGGCGAGCCGGCTCAGCACTTCGACCACTTCTTCGGCCAGTTCCGGATCGAGCGCCGAGGTCGGCTCGTCGCAGAGAAGGACGCGTGGCGACGGCGCCAGTGCGCGGGCGATCGCCACACGCTGCTGCTGGCCGCCGGAGAGCGTTGCCGGCCAGGCGTCCGCCTTGTGGGCCATGCCGACCTTTTCAAGCAGCTCCATGGCGCGTGCGCGCGCCCTGTCGGCCGGCCATTTCAAGACGGTGACAAGGCCTTCCATGACATTGCCAAGGGCGGTCTGGTGCGGGAAAAGCTGAAAATTCTGGAACACCATGCCGGTCTGGCGGCGCAGGCGCTGGATCGCCTGCCAGCCGGTCTTGCGCCCGGGCAGGAAGTCCAACTTCTCGTCGCCGAGCCGGATCGAGCCCGATGTCGGTATCTCCAAGAGGTTGATGCAGCGCAGCAGCGTGCTCTTGCCGCCACCGGAGGGGCCGACCAGCGCGGTCACCGTGCCTTCCGCCAGCGTCACGGAGATGTCCCTCAGCACGAGATTGTCGCCGAAGCGTTTTTCGATGTGGGAAAGCTCGATCATGTCCGGGCCTCCAGGAAGCCGCCGTAGCGGGCGAAACGGCGCTCCAGCCGCACTTGCAGGGCGGAGAGCACTGAACTCATGGCAAGATAGATCAGGGCCGCCTCGATATAGAGGATCAGCGGCTCGTAAGTGGTGGCAACGATGCGCTGCGCCGTCTGGAAAAGCTCGGGCACGGTGATCGCCGCGGCAAGTGAGGTGTCCTTCACCAGCGAAATGAAGGTGTTCGACAGCGGCGGCACGGCAACGCGTGCGGCCTGCGGCAGGATCGTGCGCCGCATCGCCTGGCTCCAGCTCATGCCGATGGAGTAGGCGGCTTCCCATTGGCCGCGCGGCACGGACGAGATCACTGCGCGAATGATTTCCGAGGTGTAGGCGCCGACATTGAGCGTGAAGCCGATCAGCGCTGCCGGGAAAGCGTCGAGCAGGATGCCCATGCTCGGCAGGCCATAAAAGATCACGAAGAGCTGGACGAGCAACGGCGTGCCGCGGATGACCCAGACATAAAACCGGGCGACCGCGACGACCGGCGCCGGCCCGAACAGACGGGCGATCGCCGTCGCCAGCCCCAGCGCCAGGCCGAGAATGAACGACAGCAGCGTCAGCGGGATGGTGAATGTCAGCCCGGCCCACAGCAGGGACGGCAGCGAATCCAGCATGAGTTGGAGCCAGGTGGGCAAGGGGCAGGCCTTTCGAAAAAGCGCGATCCGCTCCGGCGGCCGGAGCGGATCGCTTTTCATACTGCATGACGCCTTAAATCGAAATCGGTTTAAGGCGGGGGTTATGCCGCAAGTTTGAAGTGTTACAGCGTCCTTTGCGCGTCATGTCTGACGCGCGGCGTTGTAGCGAGAAAGGCCGGGGGAGAAGCCGGCCTTCATCTCAGACGGCTGTTACTTCGAGACGTCGGCGCCGAAGTACTTCTGCGAGATCTTCTCGTAGGTGCCGTCGGCCTTGATGTCGACCAGCGCCTTGTTGACGGCTTCGAGAAGTTCCGGCTCGCCCTTGCGGATGATGATGCCGGAATAGTCGGCGTCTGCCTGTTCGGCGGCGATCTTCACGTTGGCGTCCGGCTTCTGCTTCTTGAAGTCGAGGAAGGAGAGGCTGTCGTTGATGGTCGCGTCGGCGCGGCCGGTGAGCACGAGCTGGATCGACTGGTCGAAGCCGTCGGTGCCGACCAGCTCGGCGCCGGAAGCCTGCGCCAGCTTGCCGAAGTTGCTCGTCAGCGACTGAGCGGACTTCTTGCCCTTGAGATCGGCAAAGCCCTTGATCTCGGCATCGTCGCCCTTGACGATCAGTACGGCCTTGGAGGCGATATAGGGCTCGGAGAAGTCGTACTTCTTCTTGCGCTCCTCGGTGATGCCGACCTGGTTGATGACCGCGTCGTAGCGGTTGGCATCGAGGCCCGCGATCAGTCCATCCCACTTGCCTTCCAGGAACTCGGCCTTGACGCCCAGCTTCTCGGCAACCGCCTGGCCGATCTCGACGTCGAAGCCGACGAGCGCGCCGGATTTGTCGTGGTAGGTGAAGGGCGCGTAGGTGCCTTCGGTGCCGATCTTCAGGACGCCGGCGGACTTGATCTGGTCGAGGTTCTCACCGGCCTGTGCGGGCACGAGGGCGGCAACCTGCAGGAGGGCGGCGGCGAAGAGCGTGGGGAGGAGTTTCATCGTGTCTTTCCATCTTTTGTGTTCCGGCCCGTCGTCCGGATTGAGTGGAGAATCGCACAAAAAATCCGCGGCTTGAGCGCATAAAACTCCAATTCCTGAGCGTTTTGATGAAGATTTTTCCCCGGATCGGGAGAATTGTCATCCAAAATGCGCGCTTGTCGCCAAATCTGGCCGTTTTCGATTTTGTCGCCGGATCGCGGTTGAAATCGCTTTCAAAATTCGCTATGCACATTTACATCGATTCATGCACGTTTATGCACGGTTGGCGAAATGTCCACGGAACTTCTTCTTCGCGAACGAAAAACACTGATCCAGGAACGGTTGAAGGCCGACGGCCGGGTGCTTGCCGCCGACCTTGCCGCCGAGTTCCGGGTCTCCGAAGACACGATCCGGCGCGACTTGCGCGAGATGGCGGCAGCCGGCCTGTGCGAGCGTGTCTATGGCGGCGCGTTGCCGCTTGCGCCGAGTTCACTATCCTTGAGCCAGCGCGTAGCCATGGCGCCGGAACGCAAGGCTGCGCTTGCGCGCGCTGCAGTCGGCTTCATCGTGGCTGACAGCACGGTGTTCCTCGACGCCGGCTCGGCCAATCTGGCGATCGCCCAGCTGATCGATCCGGACTTGAAGGCGACGATCGTTACCAACACGCCGTTGATCGCAGCCGCGCTGATGGAGAAACCGGGCATCGACCTCATTCTCGTCGGCGGTCCGCTCAACCGTGCCGTCGGTGCCGCCGTCGGCGCGCGGGCGCAACGGGATGTCGAGCAGCTGCGGCCCGATCTTTGCATTCTCGGCACCTGCGGCGCCGATGCCGCTGCCGGCCTGACGGCAATCTATTTCGAGGATGCCGAGTTCAAGCGGCTGGTTGCATCGCGCAGTCGCGCGCTGCTCGTGGCCGTCACCAACGACAAGCTCGGCACGGCCGCGTCCCATGCGGTCGTCGGCATAGACCAAGTTACGACGCTGGTGCTGGAGGCCGACGCGCCCGCGCACCACGTTGCCACCTTCGAAACATCAGGAACGACCATTGTCATGGCGGAGGCAAGCGACCGATGAGCATCGCCCATGTGGCTCTTTGGACCAGGGATCTGGAGGCAGTCGCGACCTTCTGGTCGAGTTTTTTGGGCGCCAGTGTCGGTGAGGTCTATGAGAGCCGGCGCCGACCGGGATTTCGCTCCCGTTTTCTGAGCCTGGGCGACGGGCCGGCGATCGAGATCATGGAAGGGCCCTGGGTGGCTCCGGCCGAGCCTGAGGGCGTCGAGCGCACGGGACTGGCGCATGTCGCCCTGTCGCTCGGCAGCGAAGCGGCGGTCGAAGCGATGGCGGCCCGGGCCGAGGCTGAGGGCATCCTGGTATCGCCGGCGCGGTGGACGGGCGACGGCTTCTATGAGGCGGTGCTTCGCGACCCCGACGGCAATCTGATCGAAATCACCATTTGAGCCGGCGGCTTCCGGCATAGAGGCATAGATCCATGGACCAACGTTCCGCTTCCACCGCCGTTCGGCAGGGTTACATGACCCGCAACCGGCTTGCCGTGTCGCTGCTGTTCCTGATGAACGGTTTCGTCACGGGAAGCTGGGCCCCCAAAATCCCCGAATTCAAGGATCGTCTGGGTATCAGCGAAAGCGTACTCGGCCTGCTCATCCTGATGTTCGGCATCGGCTCGCTGGTGCTGATGCCGATTGCCGGCGGCTTCATAGCCCGGGTCGGCTCGCAGAAGGTCGTCAAGGTCACCGCCATCCTGCTGTCGCCACTGCTTCTGCTTCTGACGCTGCTGCCGAATGTCTGGGCGGCAGCCGTCGGCATGTTCCTGCTCGGCGGCTTCGTCGGCGCGATGGACGTGGCGATGAACGCCAATGCGGTCGAGGTCGAAAAATCGATGCGCCGCGCCATCATGTCCTCCTGCCATGCCTATTGGAGCCTCGGCGGCCTGATCGGTGCCGGCATCGGCGGCTTCCTGATGGCGCGCTTCGGCGTCCTGCCGCATGTCATGGTCGTGACGGTGCTTTCGCTTGCGGTCATCGCCATTGCCTGGCCGATGATCATTGCCGACAAGCCGCATCCGACGGCGACCAAGGAGAAACTGCGCCTGCCGATGACGCCGCTTCCCTGGCTGATCGGCATCATGGCGCTGTTTTCGATGGTGCCGGAAGGAACCGTGCTCGATTGGGGTGCTCTCTACCTGCGCAACGAACTCGGCGCCTCCGTCGAACTGTCGGGCTTCGGTTTTGCCGCCTTCTCGGCGACCATGGCGACGATGCGTTTTGCCGGCGACCATGTTCGCGATCGCTTCGGCGCCAAGCGCACGTTGCGTATCTGCACGGTGACAGCGCTTGTCGGCATGGTGCTCGCGGGCCTTGCGCCGAATGCCTACCTCGCCATCCTCGGTTTTGCGATCGCCGGCATCGGCATTTCCAACATGGTGCCGATCGCGTTTTCGGCCGCCGGCAACATGCCGGGCCTGCAGCCGGGCATCGGCCTGTCGGTCGCGACCTTCATGGGCTATTCGGGCATGCTGTTTGCGCCGTCGCTGATCGGCTTCGTCGCCGAGCACACCGGCTTTGCGATCATCTTCGCCTCGGTGCCGGTGCTGTTCATCGTGGTGCTGATGCTGTCGCATCATGCTGTTCATGCGGACCACGGAAAGGGCCAGTGAGGTTGGCGCCTGCCATCAAATCGCCGTCAGGGCATGATGTCGCCGTTGACAACGATGCTTTCCTCATCCACCTGATGGACGAAAAGCAGGAGCGTGACGGGGAAAAGCCCATGCGGTTTTCCGTCCGCATCCCGCGCTGAAACGATGAGACCAGGTCACGAGGCGTGACCTGGGGGACCAAGAGGCCTTCATGTCTGCCGCCTTCGATTTTGATCCGCAGCCCCGCCGCGCGTCCGTCGCCGTCGATGTCGGCGGTGTCATAGTGGGCGGCGGTGCGCCGGTGGTCGTCCAGTCGATGACCAATACCGACACCGCCGATATCGACGGAACGGTGGCGCAGGTGGCGGCGCTTCACAAGGCCGGCTCGGAACTGGTGCGCATTACCGTCGACCGTGACGAAAGTGCGGCTGCCGTGCCGAAGATCCGCGATCGGCTCGAGCGCCTCGGCCTCGACGTGCCGCTAGTCGGCGATTTCCACTATATCGGCCACAAGCTGCTTGCCGACCATCCGGCCTGCGCCGAGGCACTGGCGAAGTACCGCATCAATCCTGGCAATGTCGGTTTCAAGGACAAGAAGGACAAGCAGTTCGCCGAGATCGTCGAGATGGCGATCCGCTACGACAAGCCGGTGCGCATCGGCGTCAACTGGGGCTCGCTCGATCAGGAACTGCTGACGCGGCTGATGGACGAGAACCAGGCAAATGGTTTTCCGCTGACCGCCCAGCAAGTGACGCGCGAGACGATCGTGCAGTCGGCGCTGCTTTCGGCCGAGCTTGCCGAAGACATCGGCCTTGCTCGCAACCGCATCATTCTCTCGGCCAAGGTTTCTGGCGTCCAGGACCTGATCGCCGTCTATGCCATGCTGTCGGCGCGTTCGGACCACGCCCTGCATCTCGGCCTTACCGAAGCCGGCATGGGCACCAAGGGTATCGTCGCCTCGTCCGCCTCGCTCGGCATTCTCATGCAGCAGGGCATCGGCGACACGATCCGCATTTCGCTGACGCCAGAGCCCGGCGGCGACCGCACCCGCGAGGTGCAGGTGGCGCAGGAACTGCTGCAGGTCATGGGCTTTCGCCAGTTCATTCCTGTTGTTGCCGCTTGTCCCGGATGCGGGCGCACGACCTCGACGGTGTTTCAGGAACTCGCCCAGAAGATCCAGGACGACATCCGCCGCAACATGCCGGTCTGGCGCGAGAAGTATCCGGGGGTCGAAGGCCTCAAGGTCGCGGTCATGGGCTGCATCGTCAACGGCCCCGGCGAAAGCAAACATGCCGATATCGGCATATCGCTGCCCGGTACCGGCGAAACGCCGGCCGCACCCGTCTTCATCGACGGCCAGAAGGCGATGACGCTGCGCGGCCCAAACATCGCCGGCGATTTCGAGACGCTGGTTTCCGATTACATCGAGAAGCGTTACGGCCAGGGTCAGGCCGCGGCCGAATAGGTCAAAGCCGCGTCGTCAGCAGCCTCAATCCCGCAAAAGCGAAGAAGCCTGCCATCAGGCTCTCGATGATGCGTCGCGACTTGAGATAGCCGCGGTGCACCGGCGGTAGCGAGAACACGATCGCAAAGCCGCAGAACGTCACGAGACCGAGCACCATGCATCCGCCGATGAAGGCAGCGGTGACGGCGGTCGGTGCGCCGGCGGGCATGCCGAGCGAGACCAACATGATCCAGGAGAAAATGGCCTTGGGATTGGTCAGGTGGATGCCGAGGCCCTTGAGATAGAGCTTCTTCAGCGAGGCCTGTGGCTGGCCCGGCATCGCCGTTGCTGGCGTGTGACCGCGCATCGCGGCGCGCAGCGCGTTAAAGGCGAGCCAGAACAGGTAGCAGGCGCCGGCGATCTTCAGGACGATCAGCGCCTGCCCGTAGGCACTGATGAGCGCCGACAGGCCGGATGCCGTCAGCATGGCCCAGGTGTAGCTGCCCGAGAGCACGCCGAAGGCAAGCGCAAGGCCGGCCTTGCGCCCCTGGCTGATCGACGTGGTGATGATTGCCAGTACGGCCGGACCTGGCGATGCGGTCGCAATCAGATAGGCCGTCCAGGCGACTGCGAGTTGCGAAAGGTAAGGCGAAAGGTCGAACATGGACAGCGCTCCAGTGTGGATCGCCGGAGCTTAGCGAACGTGTCTTTCGCCGCCAAGTGGCAGATCCAAGTCTCAGAGAATGTCGTCGAGTGCTTCGATCAGCCGGGCGCATTCGGCATCGGTGCCGATGGTGATGCGCAGGAAATCAGAAATCCGCGGTTTGGCGAAATGGCGCACCAGCACGGCGCGTTCGCGCAGCGCCTGCATCAGCGTCTCGCCGGAATGGCCGGGATGACGGGCGAAGACGAAGTTCGCCTCCGACGGCAGGACCTCGAAGCCGCGCTCGGTGAGCTGATCGGTGAGGCGCTGACGCGAAGCCATGATCTTCTCGCGCGTCGTTTCGAACCAGGCTTCGTCCTCGATCGCAGCGGTCGCTCCGGCCTGGGCCGGGCGGCCAAGCGGGTAGGAGTTGAAGCTGTCCTTCACCCGCTCCAGCGCCTCGATCAGCGGCCGTTGGCCGATGGCGAAACCAACGCGCAGGCCGGCGAGCGCGCGGGACTTGGAGAAGGTCTGGACGACCAGCAGGTTCTCGTATTTCGGCACCAGCGCGATCGCCGACTGGCCGCCGAAGTCGATATAGGCCTCGTCGATGACGACGGGCTGATCCGGGTGGGCGGCAACAAGCCGCTCGATTTCGGCGAGCGGCAAGCCGATGCCGGTCGGGGCATTGGGATTGGGCAGGATGATGGCGCCGCAGGGCCGGTCGTAGTCGGCAAGGTCGATGCGGAACTGCGCGTCGAGCGGCACTTCGACGGCATCGGTCGCAAACAGCCGGGCGTAGGTCGAGTAGAAGCTGTAGGAGATGTCGGGGTAGAGCAGCGGGGCGTCGTGCTTCAAGAGCCCGGCAAAGATATGCGCTAGTACCTCGTCCGAGCCATTGCCGACAAAAACCTCGCCGGCGGTGAGCCCGTGCCGTGCGGCGATCGTTTCACGCAGGCGAAGCGCAAGTGGGTCCGGATAAAGCCTGAGATCGCTGTTGGCTGCCGCGGTGACCGCGCTCAGAACCGTGTCCGACGGGCCGTAGGGGCTCTCGTTGGTGTTGAGCTTGACGAGGTTGGCGATGCGCGGCTGTTCGCCCGGCACATAGGGCTTGAGCGTCGAGACGATGGGCGACCAGTATTTGCTCACGGTTCAATTCCTGCGATTGGCGATGAAACGGGCGGTTTCGGCTAGGATCGACGAATGCTCGCCGTAGGGTTCGAGCAGCGTTTCGGCCTCCGCCACCAGTTGTTCCAGCCGGCTTTCGGCCCAGGCCTGTCCGTGGAGGGCGACGAGCGTGCCCTTGCCGCGCGCTGCGTCCTTGCCGGTTGCCTTGCCCATGGTCTCTGCGTCGGCCGTCAGGTCGAGCAGGTCGTCGGCAAGCTGAAAGGCGAGGCCGATCTTCTCGCCGAAGCTGCGCAGGCGCTGGCGGTCGCTTGGGCTGGCGCCGGCGACGATTGCGCCAGCCTCGCAGGCAAAACGCAGAAGCGCGCCGGTCTTCATCGCCTGCAGGGTGACGATGCCGGCTTCATCGGGAGCGGATTTCTCCGCCGCAAGGTCGAGCGCCTGCCCACCCGCCATGCCGCCATGGCCGGCAGCGCGCGCCAACGCAAGCACGAGCGCGGTCTTCTGCGCATCGGCAAGCGGCGTTTCGGGCGATGCGATGATGTCGAAGGCGAAGGTCAGCAGGCTGTCGCCGGCGAGAATGGCGGTGGCCTCATCGAAAGCCTTGTGCACGGTCGGCTGACCGCGCCGGATGTCGTCGTCGTCCATCGCCGGCAGGTCGTCATGGACCAGAGAGTAGCAGTGGACGCATTCGAGCGCCGCACCGACACGGAGCGCCGCATCGAAGCTGCCGCCCAAGAGGCTGGCGCATTCGATCACCAGAAACGGCCGCAGCCGCTTGCCGCCATTGAGCACGCCGTGACGCATCGCACCGAGCAGATTTTCCGGGCGCCCGATCTCGTCGGATTCAATGCTCAAACCCAAAAGGCGTCCGAGCAGTGTCTCGATCGCAAGCGCGTTGCGTTTCAGTTGGGTCTCGAAGGTCGGTGTTTCCTGTCTCATGAGCGCTCTTTGGCATGGGCGAAAGGCGCTTTCAACGGGCTTTCGTGTCGCGGCGGTGCGCTTTGTCGAGGACAGAGCTGTGAGTGCCTTGCCTTTTGCCAGAAAGCCCGTTCAACTTTGCCAACCCATGCACTAAGAGAAACGGATGGACAGAGAGGTGGACAGTCAGGCCGTGGACATCGTTCCCGAGGCGCGTGAGGAGGGCGATATGCCCGCCAGTCGCTGGTCGTCCCTCCGTTGGACGTGGCGCATGCATCGCCGTCGCATCGTTCTCGCCGTTCTTGGCCTGTTGCTTCTGCCCTATGCGCTGATTGCGCTCTATCTCATCGATTTCATTCGCCCGGTTTCGACGCTGATGCTGCGCGACCTCGTGCTTTTGCGTGGCTATGATCGGCAGTGGGTCGAGTTCGACCAGATCGCGCCGGTGCTGGTGCAATCCGTGATGATGTCGGAGGATGGCCAGTTCTGCATCCACGACGGCGTCGACTGGGGGCAGATGCGCGGCGTGGTCGAGGACGCGCTCGACGGAGAATCGACGCGCGGTGCCAGCACCATCCCGATGCAGACGGTGAAGAACCTCTTCCTCTGGAACGGCCGCTCCTTCGTGCGCAAGGGGATGGAACTGCCGCTCGCCATCGTTGCCGACTTCGTCTGGAGCAAACGGCGAATGATGGAAATCTACCTGAATGTCGCCGAATGGGGCGATGGCATCTACGGCATCGAGGCCGCTGCCCGCCACCATTTCGGTGTTTCCGCCGCCAAGCTTTCGAGGCGCCAGGCCGCGCTTCTCGCGGTGTCGCTGCCCAACCCGAAAGAGCGCAACGCCGGAAAACCGGGGCGCGGACTGAAGCGCCTGGCATCGCTGATCGAGCGACGGGCCAGCCGATCGGGCGGATACATCACCTGCCTTTATGATTGAGATCAGGCCTTTTCATTGGAAGCCACTGCCGGCGGATGTCATCCTGACGTTGTAGAGTTCTGCCATCTGGGCCTCTCTCCACTCGAAAGGCCCGATCGCTTCATGTCCTCGATATCCCCCTCGCTTCTCGCCTTTGGCCGCAATGCGGACCATGCCCCGCCAAAGCATCTCGGAACCCGCTACACCACGGATGGTCGCTTTCTGCGGGAGCCGGGCAACACGGTGGTCTGCCACGTCACGGCAGGAACACCTTCGCAAGCCTCTCTGCTGGCAGTGCGCGAGCGTTTGATGGCGATGCCCGAGGCCGGGCAGTTTGCTTTCACCCATCCTTCCAGCCTGCACATGACGATCTTCCAGGGCATCATCGAGTATCGGCGTCGGCTGCCCTACTGGCCGGGCGATATGGCCCTCGACACGCCAATCGACGTCATGACTGAGCACTACCGTGCACGGCTGAAGCATTTTTGGCCACGGGAGCCGTTCCGGGCGCGCATTACGGGCGTCACGCCGGTCGGTCTCGTGCTCGAGGGTGATAGCGCCGCTGATCGGTTGCGGCTCAGGGCCTGGCGCGATGCCCTGGCCGAGGTGTTCGGATATCGCCACCCGGACCATGACGACTACGCGTTCCACATCACCTTTGCCTATATCATCGACTGGCTCGACGATGCGGTGCTTCCGCGATGGCAGGAGATGCTGATGGAGCAATTGGCCTATCTCAGGGAGCGAGCGTCCGTGGTCGAACTCGATCCCCCAGCCTTCTGCTCGTTCGAGGACATGAACCATTTCGAGGAGCTTATCGTTTTCTCGGAACGACCAGCAATCGAGGAAATTGAATGACCGGACTTACCCTTTACGTCGGCAACAAGAACTATTCGTCCTGGTCGTTGCGGCCCTGGCTGGCGTTCGAGGCCTGCGGCATCCCTTTCGAGGACGTCGTCATTCCCTTCGATTTTGCCGCCGGGAATCCGAAGCTGCGGGAAATCTCGCCAACCGGACGTGTGCCGCTCCTCGTGCACGGTGATGTCAGGATCTGGGAGTCGCTGGCGATCATCGAATATGCCGCCGAGCTGTTTCCGGAGGCTGGCCTGTGGCCGGCAGACCAACAGGACCGCGCGCGGGCGCGCAGTTATGCCTGCGAGATGCTGTCGGGCTTTCGCGCCTTGCGCAGCGCCTGCCCGATGAACGTCCGCCGAAAGAAGCAGGCCCTTGAGGTTTCCGACGACGTGCGCGCCGATGTCGCTCGCATCGAGACGATCTGGGCAGACGCGCTCGCGCGCTCGGGCGGTCCGTTCCTCTTCGGGGCGTTTACGGCTGTGGATGCGATGTACGCACCTGTGGTTAACCGCTTCGACGTCTACAATCTCGTTAGCGACCCCACGACTTTGGGGTATATGGAGCGGATAAAGGCGCACCCGGCGTTTCGCAAATGGGAAGCGGCTGCACGGGCGGAACCGTGGATCGTTGCCGAGGACGAAGTCTGATTCGACTTCCTTGCGAGGAGGAGTCGAAAAATTGCGCTTGGGGACTGGTCAAGCGGCAGTTCGCCATGTATAAGCGCGCCAAATTTCCGTGATTAACATCTGTTTTATACGGCCATTTCGGCTGCTGAACAGTGTTTTGCCCGATAAGTGGAGAATGAAATGGCTGTACCTAAAAGAAAAACGAGCCCGTCCAAGCGTGGCATGCGCCGTTCTGCTGACGCCCTCAAGACGCCGACCTACATCGAAGACAAGAACTCCGGTGAACTGCGTCGCCCGCACCACATCGACCTGAAGACCGGCATGTACCGTGGTCGCCAGGTCCTGACCCCGAAGGAAAGCGCATAAGCGCTGACATTGGCGGACCGAGTTAAAGGGCTGGCTTTGCCAGCCCTTTTCTTTTGTGAGGCCGACATCTTCTCGACGGAGAGGACACGTTAAGTAAGCGTGGTGGTCTCGGGCGTCACTTGGCGCGTATGCGGCGATCATCCATCGAAGAGGGAGCGCATTTGTTCATGCTTGCCGCCATTCCATTGCTGATCCTGCCCTTTGCCATCTACAACCTTGCCATGCTCGGCCTCTTCGGCGGCACGGCCGGACTGGGTGCCGGCGTGATGTCGCTGTCCATGCTTTCCGGCGCGACATGGGCCATGAGCGTCGGCGACCTCCTGATCGTCGTGGCCCTGCTTCTGCTTTTCGTGGAAATTCTGAAAGCGACCCGTACCGGCACGCGGGCGTTGATGGACCATCTGTTGTCGATGGTGCTGTTCATCGCGTTCCTGGTCGAGTTCCTGCTGGTCGCCTCGGCGGCAACCCAGATCTTTTTCATCCTGATGACGATCAGCTTCATCGACGTCATCGCCGGCTTCTCCGTGTCGATGCGATCGGCCGGCCGGGACGTTTCAATCGGTCTTTGAAGTGGTCTGAAGAACGCTCACGCCGCGTGTCGAAGTGGACCGCGGCGTTGCCGCCAACCGCTCAGCCGAGATTGTCGAGCTTGGTCTGAAGGGCGCGCAATTGCTCCTTCAGCTCGTCGATATCCTTGGCTTCCGCCTTCTTGGTTTCCTTGACCGGAGGCGAGGCAATGAACGGCGAAAACATCTGCATCGCCTGATGGAACATCTCGGTGTTGCGGCGAACCTGTTCCTCGACCAGTTGCAGCGGCGCCTGCAGGTTCTTGCCGAGCGGCGTGTCGCCGAAGGCCTTGTTGATCTGCTCGCGCATCTGCACCTGCTGCTCGGTAAAGGCCTGCATCGAGTGCTCGAGATAGCTCGGCACGACCATTTGCATCTGGTCGCCGTAGAATGAAATCAGCTGGCGCAGAAACGAAATCGGCAGCAGCGTGTTGCCGGTCTTGGATTCCTGCTCGAAGATGATCTGCGTCAGAACCGAATGGGTAATGTCTTCGCCGGACTTGGCGTCCTGCACGGTAAAGTCTTCGCCCTTCTTCACCATCACAGCCAGGTCGTCGAGCGTGACGTAGGTGCTGGTCCCGGTGTTGTAGAGCCGCCGGTTCGCATATTTCTTGATTACGATCTGGCCGTCGTTCTTCGCCATCAGGCTCTCCTCATTACCCGCGGTCCGTCTTTTTCTACTTTTCAGAGTATCCGCAAACGAACGCCGCTGACAATGTCTTTGTGCGATGCGGCGACGCAAGTGCGAAATCTCGCAGTCAGCGCTGGATGACGGTTTTGCGGCAGTGCATCAAGGCGTTTGACTTGCGCGCCGCGCTTTGCCAGTCTGCTGCCGTCACGCAAGAAAATCTGAGGAAACGTCCCCCATGAGCAATCCCTCCATCGTGATCGCCAGCGCGGCACGTACCGCCGTCGGATCCTTCAACGGTGCCTTCGGCAACACACCGGCCCACGAACTTGGCGCCGCCGTCATCAAGGCGGTGCTCGAACGCGCCGGCGTCGAGGCGAGCGAGGTCGATGAGGTGATCCTCGGGCAGGTGCTGCAGGCTGGCGAAGGCCAGAACCCGGCGCGCCAGGCCGCGATGAAGGCGGGCATTCCGCCAGAAAAGACCGCCTGGGGTATGAACCAGCTCTGCGGCTCGGGCCTGCGCGCAGTCGCGCTCGGCATGCAGCAGATCGCATCCGGCGATGCAGAGATCATCATCGCCGGCGGCATGGAGTCGATGTCGATGGCGCCGCACTGCTCGCACCTGCGCGGCGGCGTGAAGATGGGCGACTTCAAGATGATCGACACAATGATCAAGGATGGCCTGACGGACGCCTTCTACGGCTACCACATGGGTATCACCGCGGAGAATGTCGCGCGCCAGTGGCAGTTGACCCGCGAGGAGCAGGACCAGTTCGCGCTCGCGTCGCAGAACAAGGCCGAGGCGGCGCAGAAGGCGGGTCGTTTCGCCGACGAGATCGTCCCGTTCGTCGTCAAGGGCCGCAAGGGCGACGTCATCGTCGACCAGGACGAATATATCCGCCATGGCGCAACGCTCGACCAGATGACCAAGCTGCGTCCGGCCTTCGACAAGGAAGGAACAGTCACCGCCGGCAACGCATCCGGCCTCAATGACGGTGCTGCCGCCACTCTCTTGATGACCGAGGCGGAGGCCGCCAAGCGCGGCATTCAGCCGCTCGCGCGCATCGTCTCCTGGGCAACGGCCGGCGTCGATCCGCAGGTCATGGGCACGGGCCCGATCCCGGCATCGCGCAAGGCGCTGGAGAAGGCCGGCTGGGCGATCGGCGACGTCGAGCTGGTGGAAGCCAACGAAGCCTTTGCGGCACAGGCCTGCGCGGTCAACAAGGATCTCGGCTGGGACCCGTCGATCGTCAACGTCAACGGCGGCGCGATTGCGATCGGACACCCGATCGGCGCATCGGGCGCCCGCGTTCTCAACACGCTGCTGTTCGAAATGAAGCGCCGCGGCGTTACCAAGGGCCTTGCGACGTTGTGCATCGGCGGCGGCATGGGCGTCGCCATGTGCGTCGAGCGCCTCTGACCGGCCGCCGTATGCGTCATGTCAGCGGATTGATCCTTTCAGTCCTGTTCGTCACTTCGTCGACGGCTCAAGCGTTTGCGACGTCTCCGCCGTTCGATCAGGCAAAGGTGGTCCAGTGCATGCTGGACCACACGACGGCCGACGACGAAACCGTTTTCAAGAATCTGATGATCGCTGCTCTCAATGACGACAGCGGCAGCGTCAAATCGCATATCGTGCAGGTGAGCAGCCTGTTGATGAATCTCGCGCTGACCAAGTGCGAGGTCGGAATGTCCATGCTTGCCGATCCGCAGTTTCAGGCCGCGGCCAAGATCTACGGGCAGCATCTGGGCGAAAAATTGATGAAGAAGGCCTTTGATAAACTGAATTAATCAAGTGGGAGGCGAGCATGAGCAGGGTAGCATTGGTTACGGGTGGGTCACGCGGCATTGGCGCTGCGATTTCTATCGCGCTGAAGAATGCAGGATATAAGGTTGCTGCCAACTATGCCGGCAATGACGAAAAGGCAGAGGCCTTCAAGGCGGAAACCGGCATCCCGGTCTACAAGTGGGACGTTTCCAACTATCAGTCCTGCGTCGAGGGCATTGCCAAGGTCGAAGCCGACCTCGGGCCGGTCGAAGTGCTCGTCAACAACGCCGGCATCACCCGTGACGCCATGTTCCACAAGATGACGCCGGAGCAATGGGGCGAAGTGATCAATACCAACCTCACCGGCCTGTTCAACATGACTCACCCGGTCTGGTCGGGGATGCGGGACCGCAGCTTCGGGCGGGTGATCAATATTTCGTCGATTAACGGCCAGAAGGGCCAGATGGGGCAGGCGAACTATTCGGCCGCCAAGGCAGGCGATCTCGGCTTCACCAAGGCGCTGTCTCAGGAAGGGGCTGCCAAGGGCATCACCGTCAACGCGATCTGCCCGGGTTACATCGGCACGGAGATGGTTCGGGCGATACCGGAAAAGGTTCTCAACGAGCGGATCATTCCGCAGATCCCGGTCGGTCGCCTCGGCGAGCCGGAGGAGATTGCCCGCTGCGTGGTTTTCCTCGCATCCGACGATGCCGGTTTCATCACGGGGTCGACGATTTCGGCCAACGGCGGACAGTTCTTCGTCTGATCCGTCAGCCTTCAACGATTTTGACGGCGCTCCTTGGGGGGCGCCGTTTGTGCTTGCATCGCCCGCCTGGCGCTGCGGCAAGAGGTTAACGGCGCCTCGATATCTTGCCCGTGAGCCGGAAAACCAGGTGCCGGATCTATCGTTCACTTCGCGCCGAGATACTATATGTTGTGGAGAACGAAAATGGAACGCGATGGTGTCTGCGATTCGTCGTCGATTCGTTCCGGCTTTGATCACGTGTTAACGCGGCGATTCTCATTCCTTGATTCTGCTGAATCCGCCAGATTCTTCGGTTAAAATTTCCTAAACTTTCCAGAGTCTTGGATTCCGAATCCCTTGCCGCTCTTAATATTCCGGCAACCGGGGTTAACGCCCTTGGCGCGCCCAGCACTGGGTGCCGGCGACGTGATTCAGCATGTGGTGCGATATTGGCAGTTGAAATCTATATGTAGCCGTGAACATACAGTGAATCGAGTGGAGTCAGCGATTCGTCGCCGATTCGTTCCATGGCTGTTCCAGACCTTAATTTCGCGCATCCAGATATGGTGGTGCGGACTGGCTCAGGTTTGCCGGGAAATGGTTTTAGTTGCCGGCGCCCCTTGCGTTTGCCGCGGTGCGTGGGCATGTGTTTGCCGCCGGCGCGTAAAGGCGCCTCTTATGTTCTTGAATGCCCGGGATCGATGACGTGTCCGTTCACCCCATGATCCTGAGCGGCCGCGGCGTCACCGCGGTGCTCGGGCCAACCAATACCGGTAAGACGCATTATGCGATCGAGCGCATGATCGCGCACGACAGCGGCGTCATCGGGCTGCCGCTGCGCCTTTTGGCGCGCGAGGTCTATACGCGTCTTGTCGAAAAGGTCGGCCATCACAACGTTGCGCTGATCACCGGCGAAGAAAAGATCACCCCGCATCGCGCCCGCTATTCGGTCTGCACGGTCGAGGCGATGCCGCGCGAGACGACGGCATCCTTCGTGGCGATCGACGAAGTGCAGCTCGCCGGCGATCTCGAGCGTGGCCACATCTTCACCGACCGGCTGCTCTATCTGCGCGGTCGTGGCGAGACGCTGCTGCTCGGGGCGGCAACAATGCGGCCACTCCTTGAGCAGTTGCTGCCGGGCATCACCGTCGTCGAACGTCCGCGTATGTCGCAGCTGCTCTATGCTGGGTCGAAGAAGATCACCCGCCTGCCGCATCGCTCGGCCATCGTCGCCTTTTCGGCCGACGAGGTCTATGCGATTGCCGAGCTGATCCGCCGCCAGCGCGGCGGTGCTGCCGTCGTGCTCGGGGCTCTTTCACCACGCACACGCAATGCCCAGGTCGCGCTCTATCAGGAAGGCGACGTCGAATATCTGGTGGCGACCGATGCGATTGGCATGGGCCTGAACCTCGATGTCGACCATGTCGCCTTCGCGCAGGACCGCAAGTTCGACGGTTACCAGTTCCGCAACCTCAATCCGGCCGAACTGGCGCAGATCGCCGGGCGTGCCGGCCGGCACGTGCGCGATGGCACGTTCGGCGTCACCGGCCGGGTCGATCCGTTCGACAACGAACTCGTGCACCGCATCGAGTCGCATGAATTCGACCCGCTCAAGGTGCTGCAATGGCGTTCCAAGGCGTTCGATTATGCGTCGCTTGCCGCGTTGAAGCGAAGCCTCGATGCCGCCCCGACAATTCCGGGGCTTGCGCGCGCACTACCTGCGGTGGATCAGCAGGCGTTCGAGCATTTGTCGCGCTATCCCGAAGTGGCCGATCTGGCGACGACGCCGGACCGGGTCGAGAAATTGTGGGAAGCCTGTGCATTGCCGGATTATCGCCGCATTACCCCGGCTCAACACGCCGATCTGATCTCCACGATCTATGCCGACCTCGTGCGTCGCGGTACCGTGAACGAAGATTTCATGGCCGAACAGGTTCGACGGGCGGACTTTACCGATGGCGAGATCGACACACTTTCGGCGCGAATCGCGCAGATCAGAACCTGGACCTATGTGTCGAACCGGCCCGGATGGCTTGCCGATCCGACACACTGGCAAGAAAAGACGCGGGAAATTGAAGATCGATTGTCCGACGCACTACATGAACGGTTGACGAAACGCTTTGTTGATCGCAGGACATCTGTGCTCATGAAGCGCCTGAGAGAGAATGCTATGCTGGAAGCTGAAATCAGTGTGAATGGTGACGTCTTCGTTGAAGGCCATCACGTAGGACAACTAACCGGTTTCCGGTTTACGCTGGCGACCGGCGGAGACGGACCGGACGCCAAGGCCGTGCAGGGTGCTGCGCAAAAGGCGCTGGCGCTCGAGTTCGAAGCGCGTGCGGCGCGTCTGCATGCCTCCGGGAATGGCGACCTTGCGCTGTCGTCCGACGGCCTGGTGCGTTGGCTCGGCGATCCCGTGGCTCGGCTTGCGGCGAGCGACCATGTCATGCGTCCGCGCGTCATCCTGCTTGCCGACGAGCAACTGCAGGCCAATGCGCGCGAGCATGTCGTCGCCCGTATCGAGCGCTTCGTGAACCATCATATCGGCACCGTGCTGAAGCCGCTCGACGATATCTCGCGCGCCGAGGATCTCGAAGGTCTCGCAAAGGGCTTGGCGTTCCAGCTGGTCGAAAATCTCGGCGTGCTGTTCCGCCGTGACGTCGCCGAAGAGGTGAAGTCGCTGGACCAGGACGGTCGTGCCTCGATCCGCAAGTATGGCGTTCGCTTCGGCGCCTATCACATCTTCCTGCCCGCGCTGTTGAAGCCGGCTCCGGCCGAGCTCATCACGCTGCTCTGGGCCTTGAAGAACGATGGCCTCGACAAGGCTGGCTACGGCGATCTGATTCCGATGCTGGCCGCAGGTCGCACGTCTGTTGTCACCGACCCCACTTTTGAGCGGACTTTCTACAAGCTCGCGGGCTTCCGTTTCCTCGGCAAGCGTGCCGTTCGCATCGACATCCTCGAGCGTCTGGCGGATCTCATCCGTCCGTTGCTACAATGGAAGCCGGGCGCACAGCCGCGTCCGGAAGGCGCCTATGACGGCCGTCGCTTCACCGCAACGACCTCGATGCTTTCCATTCTCGGCGCGACGCCCGATGACATGGAAGAAATCCTCAAGGGTCTCGGTTACCGCGCAGACAGCGTGAAGGCCGAAGACGCAGCTGCGTTCCTGGCAAGCCAGGGCGGCGCTGCTGCTGCCCAGAGCGAGCCTGCCGGCGAAGCCGCTGCAGACCATGACGATGCGGATGCAAGCGCCGACGGTGAACCGGCGGCTGAAACCGAGGCATCTGCCTCTGCCGAGCCTGCCACAGCCGAAGGCGAAGCTGCCGCGCCCCAGACGACCGCGGAAGAAGGCGCCGAGGCTGCTGAAGCCAAGCCGGTTCTGCTCTGGCGTCCAGGCACCCGCCAGGACAATCAGCGCCAGGGCGGACGTCACCAGGGTGACCAGCGCCGCGGCGGCGGCCCGCGTCAGGGACAAGGGCAAGGACAGGCCCAGGGCGAGGGACGCGAAGGCGGCCGCAAGGGCGGTGCACCGGCGCGCGGCAAGCGGCACGACGGCAAGCCCGAGGGCGGTCAGCGGCAGGATCGCCACGATCGGCACGATCGCGGCGGCAAGCCGAACGCGGCCAAGTTCGAGGCACGCCCGCCGCGCAAGGAGAAGCCGATCGATCCGGATTCGCCCTTTGCCAAGCTTGCTGCTCTCAAGGAGCAGATGAAGAAGTAGGAACGCCATGGAGAAACAGTCTGCGTCCAACCCGGCATCACGCCAGCGTCTCGACAAATGGCTGTTCTTCACGCGCCTGTTGAAGTCCCGCTCGCTCGCCCAAAAGGCGATCGAGGCGGGGCATGTCACTGTTAATGACGATCGGGTCAAGCAGTCCTCCGTCCAGGTGAAGGCGGGCGATGTGCTCGCCGTGTCGCTTGAGCGGCGCGACGTGATCGTGCGTGTGCTTCTGCCCGGCGAACGACGCGGCCCTTCCGAGGAGGCGCGGCTGCTCTACGAGGACCTGACGCCGACGGAGCCGCGGGAAAAGCTCTCGGCTTTCGACCTGGCGACGCGTGAGCCCGGGGCGGGAAGACCCACCAAGAAGGAGCGGCGCGAAACCGACCGGCTGAAGCCCGGTTTCAATCCGCTCGACGATTAGAAAACTCTGCCTTCAGCGCGGCGTTTTGCGCATTGAATATTCTTGCAAAGGGTCCATAAAGCCTTTACCTGACAACCCACGTTGGGTGCATCGGTCTTGCTTCGGCAGCTATGCGCGCCGGACATTCCTAGCATGCGCGGACATGAGCATCACCATTGATTGCGGTCTGCCATCAAACGTGAGCATTGGCTGGAGTACCTCATGACGTATGTCGTGACCGACAATTGCATTCGCTGCAAGTACATGGATTGCGTTGAAGTCTGCCCGGTGGACTGCTTCTACGAAGGCGAGAATTTTCTCGTCATTCATCCTGACGAATGCATCGATTGCGGCGTCTGCGAGCCGGAATGTCCTGCCGAGGCCATCAAGCCCGACACCGAGCCGGGCCTTGATATGTGGTTGAAAGTGAACGCTGATTTTGCCACCAAGTGGCCGAACGTCACGATCAAGCGCGATGCGATGCCGGAAGCCAAGGAAATGGACGGGGTCGAAGGAAAGTACGAGAAGTACTTCTCTGCCGAACCTGGTCAGGGCGATTGAGGCGTTCGGCTTCGGTCCGTGCGCCGAGGCTGACGAAACGATAGTGACCCCGGCGTCAAATCTGGGGAAAATCAGGCTCCGCCCTCGCAGTTGCGAGAATGGCGGCTTGATGGCTGCCATGCAGCAAATTATTGATTTCCGCAGTTTTTTGTGATAGGGTCCTTCTACTGATCCACAGAGGGTGTTTTTGCGCGCCCGAAAACCTCACGAAAGCAAACGATCTCCACAGCGCGGTTTTTCCAGATACGCATCGTTGCGTCTCTCTATTGTGACCGCGTTTGATGGGACTGTTTGCGTTCCTTTGGACGGACCAGGATGGACCCACCCGGCGGTATCCCCGTCTATCCCGGGCCTCACTGACCCGGCCCCGGCCAAGAATGGCCGGGTGCGAAACAGGGAGTTTTTGAAACGAATGACGACCCAGCAGAAAAAATCTTCGACACGCCACGGCTTCAAGACCGGTGAATCGATTGTCTATCCGGCCCATGGCGTCGGACAGATCGTTGCTATCGAGGAGCAGGAAGTTGCCGGCATGAAGCTTGAGCTTTTTGTCATCGATTTCGAAAAGGACAAGATGCGCCTGAAGGTGCCGGTCGCCAAGGCCGTCAGCATCGGCATGCGCAAGCTCTCGGAGACCGATTTCGTCGATCGCGCGTTGAAGGTTGTGCAGGGCAAGGCTCGCGTGAAGCGGACCATGTGGTCGCGCCGCGCACAGGAATACGATGCCAAGATCAATTCCGGCGATCTGATCTCGATCGCAGAAGTCGTGCGCGACCTCTACCGCGCCGAAAACCAGCCGGAGCAGTCCTATTCCGAACGCCAGCTCTATGAAGCTGCCCTCGACCGTATGGCGCGCGAAATCGCGGCCGTGAACAAGATGTCCGAGACCGAGGCGGTTCGCCTGGTCGAAGCCAATCTTAACAAGGGTCCGAAGCGCGGCAAGGCGATCGAAGAAGACGACGCCCAGGACGAGGCAGCTTAAAGAGCGCCAGTTCTTCCCCATCACGACAAGACAAAGCCCGGCCATTGCGCCGGGCTTTTTCGTCTTCAGCGTTCTGTTTTCAGCTTTCTCGTCCGGGCGAGGGAACTTTTTTCGCCGACGCGCATTTACCAAAGCCGGCAGGGATGCGCCGCCTTCCTGCCGGGGCGATCTGGGTGCTGCGATCTTCAGTCAGAATTCAGCTTCGTAGTTTGGAAGTAGGGCGCTGCACCGTTTCTTCAAGCTTCGGTGTCGTCGCACCAGCCGCCGTCGGCGCCGGTCGGGTCCCTCCCGTCCGGCCCTTGGACTTCACCCGTTAGCGGCGTCCAGGCGCCCGCCATGGAGCGATCGATGAGGACTCTCACAGCAGACAGGCGCATGATCAAGATTGCGATGGAGGCGCCTTATCTCGAGCGTGAAGAAGAGCACGCCTTGGCAAAGGCCTGGCGAAACGATCACGATCAGGACGCCCGCAACAAGATCGCCATGTCGCACATGCGGCTCGTCATTTCCATGGCGGCAAAATTCCGCAATTTCGGCCTGCCGATGGGCGATCTCGTCCAGGAGGGGCATATAGGTTTGCTCGAAGCTGCCGCACGTTTCGAGCCCAGCCGTGAAGTGCGCTTCTCGACCTACGCGACCTGGTGGATCCGTGCCTCGATGCAGGACTACGTTCTGCGCAATTGGTCGATCGTTCGTGGCGGCACCAGCTCGGCGCAGAAGGCGCTGTTCTTCAATCTTCGGCGGCTGCGCGCGCGGCTTGCGCAGGGCGATCGTCAGCTCACGTCGCAGGCCATGCACGAAGAAATTGCCGCGGCGCTCGGGGTCAGCATTGCCGACGTTCAGACCATGGATGCCCGCCTTTCCGGCAGCGACACCTCGCTGCAGGCACCGGTCGGTGGGGCGGATAGCGATGGTGGAGAGCGCCTCGACTTTCTCGCAAGCGACGCGCCGCTGCCTGACGAACAGGTGAGCGACATGATCGACGGCGAGCGTGCCCGCATCTGGCTCCATGACGCCATGGGTGCTCTGACCGAGCGCGAGATGAGGATCATCCGCGCGCGGCGGCTGTCGGAGGAAGGTGCAACGCTGGAGGAGCTCGGGCTCGACCTCGGCATCTCCAAGGAGCGGGTCCGCCAGATCGAGACGCGCGCGCTGGAAAAGCTCAGGGCGGCGCTGGCAACCAAAGCCCCGGCGCTGACATCCGTCGTGCACTGAGGCAATTCCGGCAGAAGGCCGAAGTGGCCATCCAGTCAGGATACGGGTCGGACAGGTGACGATGCGGTCGTGCGCTCACGCCGAAAACTGAACGCGTCAACGACGGCATAAGGCGCGGACACATCCGCATCCTTGATGCAACGACATAGACGGCGTCGGACCAGGGATGGTGCGGCGCCGTTGGCGTTTACTCGGAAATGATCTTCACGCGATCGCCCGGCTTGATGGTCGAGGTCATCTGCATGGCGTTGATCAGTCGGAACAGATCGAGCTTGCGGTCGGTTCCCATCATCCGGGCGGACAGCGTGGCGATCGTCTCTCCGGGCTTGACCACGGCAACACGGATGCGCAGCGGCTTCAACGACTGCGCTTCGGCTGGCGTCATCTTGCGGAACGATGTGCGCAGCTGGTTTGCCGTCGGCTCCAGCGCGCGCGATCCCTTTGGAACGGCGGTCAGGAAGCGGTAGATGCGGTTGTCGATGCGCACGACCGTGACGTCGAAATCCCAACGATCGGCGGACGCGCGGGCCGTTGCGGCTTCAAGACCGTTGACGCTGATCGGACGGATGGTGTCGGGCTGCAGGCCGGTCACCCAGCCGCTGGCGATGTAATCCGTCAGGCTTTTTCGGGCCGTGTCGGCGATACCGTCGAAGCGGACCGCCACGTCGCCAGGTCCGGTTGCCAGGACCGCTTCGGCCTTGTTGTCGATCTGGAAGCCGGTAGGCACGTCGAAACGGATGCCGAGCTGGCCGTGCATGAAGGTCTGGCCGCGGACATAGCCTTCCTGCGGGCTGTCGCCATAGAGCAGGCCGTCGATGCCGGCGAGATAATAGTCGCGCCCGCGGTCGCCGCTGGTGCCCTCGGCGCCAAACGCGCGCGCGTGCCGGCGCGCGAGGTCGACGCGCTGCGGGGCATTCGGGTGGCTCGACAGGAAGTCGAGGCTCTGGTCGGCTTCCGGATCGACGGCCGAGAAGCGGCTGTAGGCAGCCATGGAATCGAGGAAGCGTGCCGCCGCATACGGGTCGTAACCGGCTTCACCGAGCATGCGCACGCCGATGACGTCCGCCTGGAGCTCCTGGTTGCGGGAGAAGGCGGCCAGCCGCAGCTTGCCGCGCGCCAGCGCCTGCTTGCCGGCGAGATCCGAGGACAGCACCTCGGAGACCACACGGCTGGCGATGACTTCCGCTTCTTCCCGTTGCTGGCGCTCGATGCCATGGTTGGCCGTAACGTGCGCCATTTCATGCGACAGCACGGCCGCGACCTCGGACGCGTCATTGGCAAGCGCCAGCAGACCGCGGGTGACATAGAGATAGCCGCCGGGCAGCGCAAAGGCGTTGATCGCCGGGGAATTGAGAATGGTGATGCGGTAGGACTGCTGCGGGTTTTCCGAGACGGCCGTCAGTGCGCCGGTGATGCGGGCGACCAGCCGCTCCGTCTTTGCGTCCTTGTACTCCCCGCCGTAGCTGGCGACGATGCGCGGGTGTTCGCGGGCGCCGAGCTGGGCACGGGGGTCGTTCTTCTGGACTTCGTCGACGATCTGCGGATTGGAGGACGGTGAGACGGTCGGCTCGTAGGTCTGCTCGATCACCGACTGGCAGGCGGAAAGCAGCGTCGTCGCCAGCAATGCAACCACAGCACGTGTCCGGAGGCCTCCGCGCTTGGGCGGGAACCGGTCGTTTCTGACTGTATGACTTTCCATGCCTCAGCCCGTTTCCCATCCAACGCCACCCCACCATGGGGACCGGGCAGCGTTAAAAGTCTTATTTTTTCAGCCGGATACGTCCGATCCGACAAGAGTATTCCAGCCCTGGTCTTGCTGTATCTGATTTCAGCGCCACCTGCCTAGTTTACCCCGGTAGAAATAGTTGCCCCGTGGTATCACGGCAACGGATACGCGAATATTCGTGACGCCCGGCCGGATAATCCGCGCGTCGCATGGCGCGGCGGTCAAATTGTGGCGAAGTGCTACGCGGGGCAAGATTCCACGTCGCATCACTCGTTGCCGAGAAAGCGGTTGATGGCCGCCATGTCGCGCCGTTCGAGAAAACGTTCGACCGGGTCATGCGCGATGATACGCCCCTGGTCCAGAAAAAGCACGCTATCGGCGAGCGCCCTCACGTCATCGGGATGGTGCGTGATCATCAGGATCGTGTTGTTTTCCTGATCGTGCAGGTCCCGCAGCAGTGCCCGCATGCCGGCCCTCATGCCGGGGTCAAGAGCGGCAAAAGGCTCGTCGAGCAGCAGCAGCGGGCGATGTCGCACCAGGGCGCGCGCCAGCGCCACACGCTGGCGTTCGCCGCCGGACAGCGTCGGCGGCAGGCGCTTGCCGAAGCCGTCGAGGCCGACGCGGCCAAGGGCGTCGTCTATCCGTGCACGATCGGCGACTGACAGGCGAAGCGAGGGACTGATGCCGAAGCCGACATTGGTGGCCACGTCGAGATGCGCAAACAGGTTGTTGTCCTGGAAGACAATGGAAACGGGTCGTTCTGCCGGCGCTTGTCCCGACATCGCCTTGCCGAGAATGCGAACCTCTCCCCGATCCGGTGCCTCGAAACCAGCGATAACGTGAAAGAGCGTCGACTTTCCCGACCCGGAGGCCCCGGCAACCGCGACGATGCCGCCTGGCTGAATGGCGCAATCGAAGTGCAGCGCCGTGGTGTCGTAGCGGATGTCGACGCCAACGAGCTCTACTGCTGCCTGGGAATTCATGCGTTTCGTCCTTCCGGCACGCGCCTGTCGCCGGCCGTGCCGAGCATGGTGAAGATCAGGCAGATGAGGCCGAGGAAGAGCGCCAGACCGGCTGCATCCGCGGTGCGATAACTGCCCATCCGGCTGTAGAGCAGCCACGGCAGCGTGACCATGTCCTGCGAGCCGAACAGTGCCACGGCGCCGAGGTCGCCGAGCGATAGCGCCATGGCGAAGGAGAACGCCATCAGCAAGGGTTTGCTCAGCGGCGGCAAGTCGATCCATCGCAGGCGATGGAAGCCGCGGATGCCGAGGCTTGCCGTCAGCCGGTCGGTGCGTGCGGCATGGGTTGCCATGGCCGGAGCCAGGATCCGGTGCACGAAGGGCAGCGCCATCAGTGCATTGATGGCGACGACGATGGCTGGGGCGAACCGTGCGACATCGCCAAAGGGGCGCAGAAGCAGGAACCATCCCGCGCCCAACACGACGGGCGGCACCAGGAGCACCAGCGACGTGCTGGCGGTGACCGTGCCGGCAAAGGCCCTGGCCAAGGTCGGTGCGTGGCGACGCGCTATGACGGTACTTGCGGCGCGGATCATCGCGGCGGCCATGGTGACGCAAAGGATTGCCGAGAGGACGGCGATGACGATGCTGGTGATGAGGGCACGATGTACGGTCGGGTCGCCGGCAAGCTTCACCAGATCCGCATGCAGGCCAGAACCGACGACTGCGATCAGCGGCGCGCCGATAAAGATGAGCGCGAATAGGATCCAACCGGCATCGGACAGGCGAGCGATGCCTTTGCCCGCATCGTATCGCTTCGAGGCTCGACCGCTGGTTACGCTTTGCTCAGGTTTCGTCGCGACACGGGCCAGGATCAGGAGCAGCGCACCGGTCATGACGATCTGTAGGGCCGACAGGGCGATTGCCCTCTGCGGGTCGAAATCGAAGCGCAGCGCCTGGTAGATCGCGACCTCGATGGTGCTGGCGCCAGGCCCGCCGCCGAGCGTCAGCACCAGGGTGAAACTGGTGGCGCAGAGCATGAAGACGAGGCCGGCGGCCCCCGGCAGCAATCCACGAAGGACCGGCCACTCGACGAAGCGGAAGAGAGCGGCCGGCGGCATGCCGAGATTGGCGGCGGTTCTCCAGTATTCCGAAGGAATGCGCTCGAGCCCGGCGAGAAAGAGGCGTGCGACTAGCGGCATGTTGAAGAAGACGTGGGCAAGCAGGATGCCGAAGAGGCCGTAGATGCTGACGGGCTGCCGCAACCCGAGCCCCGCAAGGGCCGTATTGAGCACGCCCTGCCGGCCCCAGATCTCGATCAGCCCGAGCGCGCCGACCAGCACGGGCAGGCCAAGCGGCAGGGCCATGAGCCGCAGCACCCAGACGCGACCGGGAAAGGTTGTCCGACGCGCCAGTGCGCGGGCGATCGGGATGGCAAGGAGAACCGAAAGCAGCGTTGAAAGGCTGGCCTGCAGCAGGGTGAAGCGCGTCACCCGCCAGATATAGGCATCGAACAGCACGCCATTGCCGAAGTCTCCGCTCTGGAAGAGAAGGGCTGCAATCGCCAGACCGACGAACAGCAGGATGCCGCCGAGACCCAATGCCCCGGCGGTAATCGTGATGCGATTTTCGGCAGGCGCGAACAAATGCGCCTCAGTTCTTGCTCATGGCAGCGAGCCATTCGTCGATCCAGGCCTTGCGGTTTGCGGCCACCTCTTCGGACGGCAGCAGGAAGGTCTTTTCCGGATTGACCAGCTTGCTGAAAGCCTCCGGCAGCGGCTCCTTGGTCGCGGCGACCGGCATCATCCAGTTGGTGGTCGGAATGATCGACTGGAACTCCGGACCGGTCATGAAGGCGAGAAACTGCTTGGCAAGCTCCGGTTCCTTGGCGCTCTTGGTCATGCCGGCAACTTCGATCTGGATGTAGTGACCTTCCGAGAAGGCGGCCGCCTGGTAGCGGTCGGTGTTTTCCGCCACCATGTGGTAGGCGGGCGACGTGGTGTAGGAGAGCACCATCGGCGCCTCGCCCTTGGTGAAGAGGCCGTAGGCCTCCGACCAACCTGGCGTCACGGTCAGCACCCGGTCCTTGAGCTTGGCCCAGGCGGCGTCCGCCTCGTCGCCGTAGACAGCCTTGACCCAGAGAAGCAGGCCGAGGCCCGGTGTCGAGGTGCGCGGATCCTCGATGACGATCTTCTGCGACGGGTCGCCCTCGACCAGGTCCTTGAGGCTCTTCGGCGGCGTCTTCAAGGTCTGGGTGTCATAGACGACGGCGAAATGGCCGTAGTCATAGGGAAGGAAGGTGTCGTCGGAGAAGTTGCCGGGCACCTTGACGTTTGCCGCTTCGATGCCGTGCGGCGCGAAGAAGCCGGTGGCCTTGGCCTCGGCGACGAGATTGGTGTCGAGGCCAAGCACGATGTCGGCCTTGGAGGCTGCACCTTCAAGCTTGAGGCGCGTCAAAAGCTCGACGCCATCGGCAACGCCGACATAGGTGACCTTGCATTCGCAGGTCTTTTCAAAGGCTTCGGCGACCTTGGCACCCGGGCCCCATTCGGTGATGAAGCTTTCATAGGTATAGACGGTCAGCGACTTGTCGGCAGCAACCGCATTGGCCGCGAAGACAAGGCCCGCCGTCGCGGCAAGCGCTAGCCGGCTAAGAACCTTCTGTGGCGATGAATTGGACATGGCAGGCACCTCTCCCTAAAAATGATGTTGCATGGGAAAAGGGCGTATCGATCCGATCGCGTCTAATCCCTCCGCCGGTATGAGCCGGATCAGGTTCCGCGGGTTGGCGTTCAACGCCTCTCAGCCTTCGGCCGCCATGCGGTCGGAAGGCACCCCGTTAGAGCGGGTAGAGATTTACCGCCGTGCCGGTTTGATGGCAAGCGAAGTTTGGGGACGGCGAAAGCGCCCGCCCCGCATTTCCGCCCGGCAGCGCATGGGGTAAATTCGTCGGCGGAGTTTGAAGACCCGGACGCGGAAGGAGCCTCCGATGGCAGATATGCTCGTTCGCCTTTATGCCCTGCCGGCACAACCGAGATCACCGCTTAGCGACGGCATCGGCATCCACCGCGCGATGGCGCCCGAGCGCCGGCTCGCAGTTCCCTGGATCGAGCAGACCTTCGGCTCCGGCTGGGCGGGCGAGGCGGAGGCTGCCTTCGCCGCGACGCCGACCCGCATGCACATTGCAGTGTTTCAGGATCGGATCGTCGGCTTTGCCTGCCACGACGTCACCGCCCTCGGCTTCTTCGGGCCGACCGGCGTCGACGAGACCATGCGCGGGCGCGGGATCGGCGAGGCGCTGCTGCGCGAGAGCCTCAAGGCGATGCGCGATGCGGGCTATGGTTACGCGATCATCGGCGGCGTCGGCCCGACAGAATTCTACCGGCGCACGGTGGGCGCCATCGAGATCCCCGATTCGACACCCGGCATCTATGCGGACATGCTGTTTCCGGATCCCTTGCCTGAAGATCAGTGACGATCACTGGCGACGGTGACGCAAAATCGCCGGATCGCGGCCTTGTTCGGTTTTCTTGCTTTTCCTTGCCCGTGCCTTTGCGCTATGGGCTTTGCCATGGCCCGATCCACCTTCACCATTTTGCTCGGCGGTGCACTCACCCCCACCGATCGCCTTGCGCGCCAGCTTGCAGGCAGCCGCTTCGTTGCGGCCGATGGCGGCATGCGACATGCGCGGACCCTGGCGGTGATCCCCGACGTCTGGGTCGGTGATTTCGATTCGACCGAGGCGACGTTGCTTGAGGCGTTTGCCGGCGTCCCGCGCGAGCCCTATCCCGCCGCCAAGGCCGCGACCGACGGTGAAATCGCTGTCGAGGCGGCCCTTTCGCGCGGTGCCGAAGCCCTGATCTTTGCCGGCGCGCTTGGCGGCACCCGCAGCGACCATGCCTTCCTGCATCTGCTTCAGGCCGTTTCGCTGGCCGAGCGTGGGTTGCCGGTGTTCATGACCTCGGGCGACGAGGAGGCCTATCCGCTGCTTACAGGCGAGATCGAAATCGATCTGCCGAAGGGCAGCCTATTCTCGATCCTCGGACTAACCGATCTCTTCGGCCTCTCGATCGTCAATGCGCGTTATCCGCTCACCGATTTCACGCTGCCGTTCGGGTCTTCCCGCACCGTTTCCAATGTCGCGGAGGGTCCCCTTCGCATTTCCCTCGACACCGGCCGGGCGATCGTTCTCGCTCGCCCCTATGACCTTTCCGGAGCCTGAGCCTTGGCGCCTCCCATTCTGAAACTCGACGATATCTTCCTGACCTTCGGTGGCGCGCCGCTTCTTGCCGGCGCCAACCTGCAGGTGGAGCCGGGGGATCGCATCTGCCTTGTCGGGCGCAACGGTTCCGGCAAGTCGACGCTGATGAAGATCGCCGCCGGCCTTGCCGAAGCGCAATCCGGCGAGGTCTTCCGCCATCCGTCCTCGACGGTTCGCTACCTGCCCCAGGCACCGGATTTCGAGGGATACGACACGGTGCAGGCCTATGCGGAAGCGGGGCTTGGTCCCGGCGATGATCCGTACCGCGTCGCCTATCTGTTGCAGCACCTGGGTCTGACCGGCGAAGAAGACCCGGCGCGCCTTTCCGGCGGCGAGGCGAGACGCGCCGCGCTTGCGCGGGTAATGGCGCCGGAGCCCGATATCCTCCTGCTCGACGAGCCGACCAACCATCTCGACCTGCCGACGATCGAATGGCTTGAAGACGAGCTGACTCGCAGCCGTTCGGCCCTTGTGCTGATCTCGCACGACCGGCGGTTCCTGGAGAAGGTATCGACCGCGACGGTTTGGCTCGACCGTGGCCAGTCGCGCCGGCTCGACCGTGGCTTCGGCCATTTCGAGGCCTGGCGCGACGAGGTGCTGGAGGCCGAAGAACTGGAACAGCACAAGCTCGGCAAGGCGATCGAGCGCGAGGAGCACTGGCTGCGCTACGGCGTTACCGCCCGGCGCAAGCGCAACATGCGCCGTCTCGGCGAATTGCAGGACATGCGCTCGCGGCATCGCGGCCACAAGGGGCCGCAGGGCTCCGTGCAGGCGACGGCCTCCGACGCCAAGGAATCGGGCAAGCTGGTCATCGAGGCGGAAAAGATCACCAAGGCCTACGGCGAACGGACGATCGTTGCGCCGTTCTCCATTCGCGTCCACCGCGGCGACCGGATCGGCCTTGTCGGCCCGAACGGCGCCGGCAAGACGACGCTTCTGAAGATGCTCACCGGGCAAATCGAGCCGGACAGCGGCACTGTGAAGCTCGGCACCAATCTTGAAATGGCGACGCTCGACCAGAAGCGCGAGGATCTCAACCTCGAGGATACGCTTGCCCACTACCTGACCGACGGGCGGGGCGAGAGCCTGATCGTCAACGGCGAACAGCGCCATGTCACCGGCTACATGAAGGATTTCCTGTTCCAGCCGGAGCAGGCGCGCACCCCCATCCGCGAGCTTTCGGGCGGCGAGCGTGCCCGGCTGATGCTGGCGCGCATCCTTGCCCGCGCCACCAATCTCCTGATCCTCGACGAGCCGACCAACGATCTCGATATCGAGACGCTCGACTTGCTGCAGGAGGTCGTCGCAGGCTTTGCCGGAACCGTCATCCTTGTCAGCCACGATCGCGACTTCCTCGACCGCACCGTGAGCTCGACCATCGCGCCCGCCAATCCGGAGGCGCCTGACGGTCGCTGGATCGAATATGCCGGCGGCTATACCGACATGATGGCGCAGCGCAAGGGCGCCATCGAAGAGCGGCGCAAGGCCGAGAAGGCGGAAAAGGCCAAGGTCGCCGACGTTGCTGTCGCTACAGCCGAGGCGCCGAAGGCCAAGGGCAAGCTCTCCTACAAGCAGAAGTTCGCACTGGAGAACCTGCCGAAGGAGATCGCCAAGGCGGAAGTCGAGGCCGCCAAGCGCGAGGAGCGGATGGCCGATCCCAACCTCTTTGCCAAGGACCCGAACACGTTTGCAAAACTGGCGCAGGAGCTGGAAAAGCTTCGCGGCGATCTCGCGCGCATGGAAGAGGAATGGCTGGAACTGGAGATGCTGCGCGAGGAGCTCGAGGGCTGAGCCTCGCCGGCTCTCGCGTTGAAAGTTGGCAACGGGTATGATAAGGAAAGCTTATTATATCCCTTGTGAACGATCCTGATGCCAACCAAACTTGAATCCGAAACCATCGGTATGTTGCTGACCGATGTCTCCCGCCTTCTGCGTGGCGCCTTCGATCGCCAGGTCAATGCGATGGACCTCGGCATCACGCCCGGCGAAGCCCGCACGCTCATCCAGGTGGCGCTGACCGAGGGCATCAAGCAGGCGGAAATCGCCACTCGCATGGGCATCGAGCCGATGACGCTGTCGGCCTATCTCGACCGGCTGGAGGTAATGGAGCTGGTAGCCCGTCTGCCCGACCCGGCCGACCGCCGCGCCAAGAACGTCGTCATCACCGACAAGGCCGATCCGCTGCTCACCGAGCTGATGGCGGGGCTGCGCGAGATGATGAATGCCTATACGGCGGGGCTCGACGAGGCGACGCGCGACATGCTCTGTGCCAACCTGCGTATCCTGCGCGAGAATCTGCGGCGCCTCGACCCGTGCGTGGCCGGCAAGAAGAAGGGTGTGAAGGAATGACGCGTCGCATGAGCGAACGGCGCACCAGCATCATCGGTGCCTTTCTGGTGGCGCTCGGCCCCGTTTCCATGGCGCTCTATACGCCGGCCATGCCCGAACTGGTGCGCGCCTTTTCCTCCAGCGAGGCGGCGATCAAGATGACGCTGTCGCTCTATTTTGCCGGTTTTGCCTTCGCGCAGCTGGTGTCCGGCACGCTCTCCGATGTCATCGGCCGGAGGCGCACGACGCTGATCTTCATGGCCATTTATCTCGCCGGCAGCCTGATGGCGGCCTTTGCTCCGTCGGTCTCGGTCCTGCTTGCGGGACGGTTGGTGCAGGGCATCGGCGCCTCCGTCGGCATGACGGTTGCGCGCGCCATCGTGCGCGACCAGTTCACCGGCCTGCAGGCAGCAAGGATCATGAACATGATCGGCATGATGTTGGCGCTCGGGCCGGCCGTTTCCCCGACGCTCGGCGGTCTGGCGCTCGGCCTTTTTGGTTGGCAGTCGATTTTCTTGCTGATGGTCGGCTTTGCCGCCATGGCTTGTATCACCGTGCAGTTCTTCATGGCTGAGACTGCGACACCCGACCCGGCCAAGGGCCACCTGAAGCCGATCCTTGCCGCCTATCGCAAGTTGGTGAGCGACAGCCGTTTCATCTCCTCGACGCTCGTCATCGCCGGGGCGGTCGGCGCGCTCTACGCGTGGGCGACGATGCTGCCGTTCGTGCTTATCAATGAAGTCGGCCTGACGCCAACCGAATTCGGCGTCGGCATGCTGATGCAATCGGGCCTATTCTTTTCCGGAACGGTGGTGGTGCGCCTGTTGATGCGCCGCTGCACGCCGCAGGCGCTGGTACCGGCGGGCCTCGTCTTCATCGGCGCGGCCAGTCTGGTGCTTGCCTATGCCATGCATGCGCTGCCACCGAGCTTCCTTTCGGTCATGCTGCCGATCGGTGTCTATGCCTTCGGCATCGCCTTCGTCATGCCCTATATGATGACCGCGGCCATGGCACCCTTTCCAGAGATCGCCGGCACGGCATCCGCGATGATGGGCTTCGTCCAGATGGGTTCCGGCCTGCTCGGTGGGGCGATCGCCGCAGCCGTTGGTGTCCCGGTGCTGGCACTCGGCACGATCATTCCGAGTTTTGGCCTCGCCTGCATCCTCAGCTATGTCTGGTACCGGCGTACGGTTCGGTTGAGGCCACTGGTCGCGCCGACCGATGGCCAAAATCCGCTGCCGGAAGCGGCTGAATAGCCCGCGGCTCAGGCCGGATATTAAGGCGCACGAAAAAGCCTCCGCGACCCGGGTCGCGGAGGCTTCGTTTTCCTTGGTGCTCGCCGCTGCTTAGCGGTTGCGCGCGGCCAGCGTGCGCAGGCGCAGTGCGTTGAGCTTGATGAAGCCGGCGGCGTCCTTCTGGTCGTAGGCGCCCTGGTCGTCCTCGAAGGTGACCAGCTTGTCGGAATAGAGCGACTTCGGGCTTTCGCGGCCGGTGACCATGACGTTGCCCTTGTAGAGCTTCAGCGTCACTTCGCCTTCGACATGCTCCTGGCTCCGATCGATCGCCGCCTGCAGCATCTCGCGCTCCGGCGAGAACCAGAAGCCGTAATAGATCAGCTCGGCGTAGCGCGGCATCAGCTCGTCCTTGAGGTGGGCGGCGCCACGGTCGAGCGTGATCGATTCGATCGCGCGGTGGGCGGAAAGCAGGATGGTGCCGCCGGGGGTCTCGTAGACGCCGCGCGACTTCATGCCGACGAAGCGGTTTTCGACGAGGTCGAGCCGGCCGATGCCGTTGTCGCGGCCGTAGTCGTTAAGCTTGGCCAGCAGGTTTGCCGGCGAAAGGCGCACGCCGTTGATCGAGACGGCGTCGCCGCGCTCGAAGCCGACCTTGATGACGGTTGCCTTGTCGGGGGCCGCTTCCGGCGAGATCGTGCGCATGTGCACGTATTCCGGAGCTTCCTGCGACGGGTCTTCCAGAACCTTGCCCTCGGACGAGGAGTGCAGCAGGTTGGCATCGACGGAGAAGGGAGCCTCGCCCTTCTTGTCCTTGGCGACCGGGATCTGGTGCTTCTCGGCGAATTCGAGCAGGTCGGTGCGGCTCTTGAAAGACCAGTCGCGCCAGGGGGCGATGATCTTGATGTCGGGGTTCAGCGCATAAGCCGACAGCTCGAAGCGAACCTGGTCGTTGCCTTTGCCGGTGGCGCCGTGGGCGATCGCGTCGGCGCCGGTCTTCTTGGCAATGTCGATCAGGTGCTTGGAGATCAGCGGCCGGGCGATGGAGGTGCCCAGCAGGTAGACGCCTTCATAGACGGCGTTGGCGCGGAACATCGGGAAAACGAAATCCCTGACGAATTCTTCGCGCACATCCTCGACGTAGATTTCCTTGATGCCGAGCATCTCGGCCTTCTTGCGCGCCGGCTCCAGTTCTTCGCCCTGGCCGAGATCGGCCGTAAACGTCACAACTTCGGCGCCGAGCTCGGTCTGGAGCCACTTCAGGATGATCGAGGTGTCGAGACCGCCCGAATAGGCGAGAACGACCTTTTTCACGTCTTTATGCGATGCCATGGTTTCCGTCCGTCTGGTCTTGGGAGAGGGCGGCGTGCCGCCTTGGAAATTCTGCGGCACTTTATCCAGAACACGCCTGGATACAAGCGGAAGAACGCTGCAACGACCGAATCCGCTCGCAAAAGCCGTTGTGCCGGAATAGACCGGGCGACCGACTGTCCCAGGGATCGCGCACATGGACTTCCTTCCCGGCCTGCCAACTTTGCTCGCCTTTGCTGCCGCCACGCTTCTGCTTGCGGCAACGCCGGGGCCGGACATGACGCTTTCGATCAGCCGCGCACTATCGCAAGGCAAGAGGGCAGCACTTTTCGTGGTGCTTGGGACGAGCTTCGGCATCGTTGTTCACACCCTGCTGGTCGCCTTCGGCATTTCGGCGCTGATCACCGCGTCGCCGACGGCATTCATGGTGCTTAAGACCGGCGGTGCCGCCTATCTGCTCTGGCTTGCGGTCCAGGCCATCCGGCACGGATCGACGCTCTCGATCAAGACGGTCGATAGCGCGGGCGGTACGGCGCTTTCCAACATCTCGTCCGGCTTCTGGGTGAACCTGCTCAACCCCAAGGTCATCATCTTCTTCATGACCTTCCTGCCGCAGTTCGTCAGCGCCAACGATGCGTCGGTGACGAGCAAGCTTCTGTTTCTCGGCGCGCTGTTCATCGTCATCGGTATGCCGGTGAACATGCTGGTGGTGTTTACCGCCGACTGGCTGTCCTCCTGGCTGCAGCGCAACAGGGGCTTCATGCGGGCGCTCGACTACAGCTTTGCCGGCGTCTTCTCGGTCTTTGCCGCGAAGATTTTCATGACAACGGCTCGGTAAACTGCCTTAGGAGGGCCTTGCCCCTCATCTGCCTGCCGGCATCTTCTCCCCGCTTGCGGGGAGAAGAACACGTGCTGCACCGTTCGGCGGCAACGGCGATCGTGGGAACAGCGTTGCACGAAGTGTGAAACGGTCGTTGGATGGCAAACCACGCCATTTGCCGGAGAAGGACTGAGAGATTGCCACGTGACTCTTCTCCTCGTGTTCACGGGGAGAAGATGCCGGCAGGCAGATGAGGGGAAAGCTGGGATAGACCCGCAAGCGACGGGTCAGCCGATCAGCAACGCGTCGTCGTCGAGCGTCTGGCCGCGGATGCGGCGGAACATGGCGATGAGGTCCTCGACCTGCAATTCCTTGCGGCTGTCGCCGGCAACGTCGAGCACGATCTCGCCGCCATGCAGCATGACGGTGCGGTGGCCATAGTCGAGCGCCTGGCGCATCGAATGGGTGACCATCATCGTCGTCAGCTTGCGTTCGGAAACGATCTTCTGCGTGAGGTTCATGACGAACTCGGCCATGCCGGGATCAAGAGCGGCGGTATGTTCGTCGAGCAGCAGCACTTCGGAGCCGGCAAGCGTCGCCATCACCAGCGAGACCGCCTGACGCTGACCGCCCGAAAGCAGGTCCATGCGGTCGCCCATGCGGTTTTCGAGGCCGAGATTGAGTTCGGCGATGCGTTCGCGGAAATGCTCGCGGCGTTTCGGCCCGAGTGCTGCCATCAGGCCGCGCTTCTCGCCACGCTTGGCGGCAAGCGCCAGGTTCTCTTCGATCGAAAGGGCGCCGCAGCTGCCGGTCAACGGATCCTGAAACACGCGGGCGACGAGGCCGGCGCGAGCGGCGGTGCCCTTGCGGGTCACATCGGTCTTGCCGATCGTTACCTGGCCGGCACTCGGCAGCACGTCGCCGGCGAGAACGCCGAGAAGGGTCGATTTGCCGGCGCCGTTGGAGCCGATGACGGTGACGAAGGAGCCCTGCTCGATCGTCAGGTCGACGCCGTTCAGCGCCTGCTTCTGAAGCGGTGTTCCCTTGCCGAAGACGACCTGGATGTTCTTGACGCTGATCATGCCGCACCTCCGCGACGAAGACGGGGAAGGATGAGAGCGAAGGTAACGAGCACGGCCGTCACAAAATTGAGGTCGGAGGCCTGCAGGCCGAGCATGTCGGTCGACAGCGCCAGCTGGATGGCGATGCGGTAGAGGATCGAGCCGAGGACGCAGCCGATCAGCGCGATCAGGATGCCGCGGGCGCCGAGCAGTGTTTCGCCGATGATGACGGCGGCAAGGCCGACGACGATGGTGCCGACCCCGGAAGTGACATCGGCAAAGCCGTTGGTCTGGGCAAAGAGCGCACCGCCAAAGGCGACAAGCGCGTTCGAGATCGCCATGCCGAGATAGATCTGCTTGTTGGTGTCGACGCCCTGTGCGCGGGCCATGCGCGCATTGGCGCCGGTCGCCCGCATCGCAAGGCCAGCATCGCTTTCAAGGAAGCGCCAGACGACGATGACGGCAACGAGCACGAGGACGCCGATGAACAGCGGGCGAACGTAGAATTCGCGCAGACCCAGGCCGAAGAAGGGTGAGAGCATCGTATCGGCGTTGATCAGCGCGACATTGGGTTTGCCCATCACGCGCAGATTGACCGAGAACAGCGCGATCATCGTCAGGATCGAGGCCAAGAGGTTGAGGATCTTGAAGCGCACGTTGAGCATCGCCGTGACGATGCCGGCGGCGGCACCCGCCACCATGGCGAAACAGGCCGCGAGCCAGGGGTTGACGCCTGCGATGATCAGCACCGCGGTCACCGCAGCACCCAGCGGGAACGAACCGTCGACCGTCAGGTCAGGGAAATCGAGAACCCGGAATGCGAGAAAGACGCCGACGGCGACAAAGGCGTAGACCAGCCCCAGCTCGACGGCTCCCCATAAAGCGATTTGACTCAAACCCCCGACCCTCTTTTTTCTGCCGCGCGCCTTAAGCTTTTTATTTCAGCGCGGCGTCCCCGGTTGGCGCAGGACGCCCCAAGATCCGGCGTCGGCGCAGCTTCAAACTGTCAGAGCATATTGTGCCCCATGGGAAACGCGGTGCTCTAATAACGAACCGCCCTCGTATGGAACGAGGGCGGCCAAAACGCAATAAACTTGAACCTGAAAAGGCTCAAAGCCTTATTCGACAACGCGTGTGGCGCGCTTTACGACACTTTCCGGAAGGGTGACGCCCATCTTTTCAGCGGCCTTCTTGTTGATCACCAGGTCGGAACCGGCGGCAACCTTGACGGCGATATCACCCGGGTTTTCGCCCTTGAGGATGCGAACGACGATTTCGCCGGTCTGCTTGCCGACGTCGTAGTAGTTGAAGCCGAGCGCTGCGAGCGAACCGCGCGAGACCGAATCCGTGTCGGCGGTGAAGAGCGGCAGCTTGGCTTCCTCAGCCACGGCGACGGCGCCTTCGAGAGCGGAGATGATCGTGTTGTCGGTCGGAACGTAGATCGCATCGGCACGGCCGACGAGCGCGCGGGCAGCACCCTGGACTTCGGCCGACTTCGTTGCGGCGGATTCGACCACGGTCAGGCCGGCCTTTTCGGCTTCCGTCTTCAGCACCGCCAAAAGCGATACGGAGTTGGCTTCACCGGAGTTGTAGAGGTAGCCGATCGACTTGACGTTCGGCAGGATCTCCTTGATCAGCGCGACATGCTCGGCAACCGGCGACATGTCGGAAAGGCCGGTGACGTTGCCGCCCGGCTTGTCCATGTCCTTGACCAGCTGAGCGCCGATCGGGTCGGACACAGCGGTGAAGACCACCGGAATGTCGCGCGTCGAGGAAACGACGGCCTGGGCCGACGGGGTGGAGATCGGAACGATGACGCTAGGCGCTTCGCCGGCGAACTGGCGGGCGATCTGTGCGGCGGTCGCCGGGTTGCCCTGGGCCGATTCATAGAGGAACTTGAGGTTTTCTCCTTCCTTGTAGCCGGCCGCTTTCAGCGCGTCCTTCACACCGTCGCGTGCGGCATCGAGAGCCGGGTGTTCAACGATCGCCGTTACTGCGACGGTCACCTCATCGGCGCGTGCGGGCAGGGTAAATGCCACCGTAGCGGCAAGGGCGATGAGAAGTGAGCGCATGGGTGTCCTCCTAGACTGATTGCCCGCTTTCTTAGGAAACCGGGACGATGAAATCAATCGATAGGAACTGCATCACCCATCAAAGTTCTTCATCGATCATGACATACTTATGGTTGAACCGGCGGAATCGGCACAATCCGCGGCCATCATGATCGTCTTTAGGGGCGGGAAATGTGAAATGCCGGCGGAAAACCGCGCAGCATTTCCCTGCTGCCTCAGTCCTCGCCGTGATTGGCAATCATCATCGCTTCGAAGGCGAGTCGGTCGACCTTGCGCATGCGCTCGGACTCGGACTTCAGCTGGCCGCAGGCGGCGAGGATGTCGCGGCCGCGCGGCGTGCGGATCGGCGAGGCGTAACCCGCCTGGTTGATGAAGTCGGCGAATTTCTCGATCTGCTCCCAGTCGGAACACTGGTAGTTGGTGCCCGGCCAGGGGTTGAACGGAATGAGGTTGATCTTCGCCGGCACGCCCTTCAACAGCTTCACCAGCTCCTTGGCGTCCTCGAGGCTGTCGTTGACGTCTTTCAGCATCACATATTCGAAGGTGATCCGGCGTGCATTCGACAGGCCCGGATAGGCGCGGCAGGCGTCCATCAGTTCCTTCAGCGGGTACTTCTTGTTGATCGGCACCAGCATGTCGCGCAGGTCGTCGCGCACAGCATGCAGCGAGATCGCCAGCATGACGCCGATCTCGTCGCCGGTCCGGTAGATCTCGGGCACGATGCCGGAGGTCGAAAGCGTGATGCGGCGCTTGGAGAGCGACAAGCCCTCGCCGTCGGAGGCGATCAAAAGGGCGGTCTTGACCTGTTCGAAATTGTAGAGCGGCTCGCCCATGCCCATCATGACGACGTTGGTGATCTTGCGGCCTTCCGCCGGCACGATCGCGCCCTGGGGCGTGTCGCGCTCCGGGAAATCGCCGAGCCGGTCGCGCGCGAGCAGCAGCTGTGCCAGGATTTCTTCGGCCGTCAGGTTGCGCACCAGCTTCTGCGTGCCGGTGTGACAGAACGAACAGGTCAGCGTGCAACCGACCTGGCTGGAAATGCACAGCGTGCCGCGGCCCTCTTCGGGGATGTAGACTGTTTCGATCTCGACCGGACGGCCGGCGCCGCGGGCGGGAAAGCGCAGCAGCCACTTGCGGGTGCCGTCGCCCGAGGTCTGTTCCTCGACGATCTCAGGCCGGGCAATGGTGAAATGCTGCTTCAGCATTTCCCGCATGTCCTTGGAGACGTTCAGCATCTCGTCGAAATCGGAAACGCCGCGCACATAGAGCCAGTGCCAGAGCTGGCTGACGCGCATCTTCACCTGACGCTCGGGAACACCTTTTTCGATGAGCGTCTTGGCCATGTCCTCGCGCAACAGCCCGATCAGCGAAGGCTTCTCGGCCTGCGGGGCGATGCGCGCCTGCGGCGCCGTGACGGTATCCACCCGGTTCAAGATTTCAGTGGCTGCCATGCTCTGGTGTCCTGTCGTACAGAAAACGCCCGTCCGGAGAAGGGTCCGGAGATTGTCCTGATGCTCGAATTGAAATCGGTCGAGCCTTCAAGCGCGGCCATAAGGGCGCGGGGGCTCTGAATTTGCCGCGGCTGTAGCATTGTTTTGGCCCGGAGTCACGCGCAGTCGATCCTGAATGCAAAAAGGCCGGCGTCGGGCGCCGGCCTCGCATTCCCAATATCAGCCGATGGCTTACTTGCAGGCTTCGATCTGCTTGAGTGCAGCTGAAATGCCCGACAGCGAATAGGCGTAGGTTGTCGTGGTGCCCTTGCGGGACTTGGCGTTGACCGACATCGCCTTGCCGGACTTCATCGCGGCGACGAGCGCCGGCTCTTCAGCGGCATTCTCGACCCAGGCGGAGTTGCCCTTGGTGAACATCACGAAGGTGCGGCCGTCGATGACGACGTTGACCTTGGAGTTCTCCTGCAACGGGTAGCCCATCATCGCCTGCGGCTCATAGCTGATGTTCTGGCCGGGGCGCTGGGAAACGAGGAAGAAGATGTCGCCGTGGTCGACGCCGGCCGGGCTCTTTTCCTTCGGAACCGACAGGACATAGCAGACCTTGCCGCCACCGGAATTGTAGGAATAGGCGCCCCAGGCGTTGAACTGCTGGATGCGCGTCGGAGACTGGGCGGCAGCCATGCTGGCGGTTGCCAGAACGAGTGCGATTGCAGTTGCGATCTTTCTTACAAACATGAGGTCCTGCCGCTTTTCTTGCTTTTCGATCACCCGAAACAGGTCAGACGGGCGACGCGTAGTCATGATTTCATTTGTTGTGACTTAATTCAGGTTACCAAACCGTCAACAAGGGCCAAAATCCGCTGGTTTCAGCCCCGAAACGAAGCATTTATCGCCTTCGCTCCGGCATCCGCAGATCTGCCGTCCGTTGGTTTTTCGAAGCACTCATCCGGCGTCGAATGCTCGCCACCTCAGACCGCTCTTCCGGATCGTTTCCTGCCCCAAGCCATTGCAGACAGCGCCTCGCCTCAGCGAAGACGCTTCGACGCGCGCTGTCCTGAAATGTCTATGCCATAAAGAATCGGGCAAGAGTTTGACTTTTGGGCAGGAATACGGCGCGGTTGCGGATACGCCGCGTTTCCCGCGGTCATTCCTCAGGATTGTCGGCCAGCGTCGCGTCGGCCTTGAGGTAGTGGGCTTCCTTGATCTGCCCGCTGATGGCGGCGAAGGCGGCGGTCAAAACCGCGACGTCATCGGAAAAGCCGACGACGGCGAGAAAATCGGGAAGGAAGTCGAGCGGCAGCACGAAATAGGCCAGTGCCGCCAGCAGGATGCCGCGCGTACGCGTCGGCGTCTTCGGGTCGATCGCGCAATAATAGGCGGCCACAAGTTCCCGGCTGAACGGTATCTGGCGGGCCGCGCGGCGAAAGGTCGGCCAGAAGCGTCGCTTGACGCGCTTTTCCCTGCGCTCCTGTTCCGATTCTTCGCCGGGCAGGAGAATTTCACCAATCTTTACGTCGTCCATCGCCTCGTTTCCGATGTTGCAACGCTCAACAATATGGGAAGTGCCAGATCCATTTCAAAATCTATTTCAAATGGTCGGGCATGCGGCCCGCCGCTGCCTTGTCCATTCTGGCGGCCAGCTTGAAGTCCAGTTCGGTGAGGCCGCTGGCGTCGTGCGTCGTCAAGGTCACGTCGACGCGGTTGTAGACGTTGAACCATTCCGGGTGATGATCGAGCTTCTCGGCAACGATCGCCATCTCCGTCATGAAGCCGAAAGCCTCGACGAAGTTCTTGAAACGAAAGGCCTTCCAAATGGAAGCGCCGTCCTCGGCGCGCACCCACCCTTCCATCTTGTGCAGATGCTCGGCGATTGTCGCCTCGTCGAGTTTTTCCGGTCTCATCCGTTCCTCCCTTTCACCGTGTCTGTTCCCCTGCATAATTCCTTAAATCGGATTCGATTTAAGGATAAAATTATGCAGCGAGTTTAAAGTGTTACAGCGTCCTTTGCGCGTCATAGTTGACGCGCGGCGCTGTAAGCAGTGCCGCCGCGTATAAGTCGGCCTGTCTCTTATCTCCTTGAAATGGATAGCATGAAACCGGTCCGAATTCTTTTTGTTTGTCTCGGCAACATCTGCCGTTCGCCGCTTGCCGAAGGCGTGCTGCGAGCGCTTGCCGCGCAAAAGGGTCTGGCGTCGCAGATCTCGGTCGATTCTGCCGGCACGGGTGGATGGCATATCGGCGATCCACCGGACCGCCGCTCGGTCGCGGTGGCGCGCCGGCACGGCATCGACATTTCGGGTCTTCGCGGGCGCAAGGTTTCAAAGGTCGACTTTGAGGCCTTCGATCTGATCCTGGGCATGGACAGGGAAAACGTCCGCACCCTTGGCCAGATCGCGCCTGCCGGTCTTGAAGGCAAGATAGACCTGTTTCTGGGTTACGCTTGCGGGCGGGACCAGGACGTGCCTGATCCCTATTACGACGGTCCCGAAGCGTTCGAACGTCTCTACCAGATGTTGGAGGCCGGATGCTCGTCGTTGCTGGACAGGCTCGAAGAGCGGGCTTCGTGAAGCGGAAACACCTCTTCGGTGAGGTAAGGGCCGCCACCGACCGAATCGCGCGACGACAGCAGCACGAAACGTGAGACGGTGAAGGGCGAGGCCATGAAGTTGCCGCGTCCGGAGAGATATTCGACCACATCCTCGACGCGGCTGGAGCGCAGCCTTGCGAGCGTCACATGCGGCGTGAACTTGCGCGGGTCCGCCGGCAGCCTGAGCCGCTGGCAGATGCGCTCGATCTCGGCCTGCAGCGCATACATTTCCGGATGATTGCTGACCCCGGCCCAGACCGAGTGCGGCTTCTTCGAGCCGAAGGCGCCGGTGCCGGTCAGCTGCAGCTGGAACTCCGGTCTTTCGATCCGGTCGAGCTTATCGATGATCTCATCTGCGGTGCGCCAGTCGACGTCACCAATGAAGCGCAAGGTGATGTGGTAGTTCTCCACATCGATCCAGCGAGCTCCGGGAAGACCTCCGCGCAGCAATGAAAGACTCATCGCAACATTGCGCGGAATTTCGAGGGCGGTGAATAGTCTCGGCATGGCGAGCTCCCCGAATCTCTTGCAGATGTCTCAGCGAATCACGCATCGAGTCTGCAGGCAACTACTATTTGACGCTTGCGAATATTAACACTCTCTTAACTGTGGATGATTTGTTCACTCCGCCTTTGCCAATGTTGCAATGAAACGTTCGACGACCGGCATCGCCTTTTCGACCATCGTGCCGACGCCGTTACCGTTCGGGTGCATGCCGTCGTCGAGCTTGAGCGCGGCGTCGGTGACCACGCCGTCGAGAAAGAAGGGGTAGAGCTCCAGCCCGTATTTCCGGGCGAGCTCCGGATAGATCGGGTTGAAGCGGGCGGCATAGTCGGCGCCCATGTTCGGCGGTGCCATCATGCCGGCAAGCAGCACGGCGATGCCGCGCTCCTTCAGCCGCGCGATCATCGCCTCGATATTCTTGCGGGTTTCTTCCGGCGGGATGCCGCGCAATGCATCGTTGGCGCCCAGTTCGAGGATGACGCCCCTGGTGCCGTCGGGGATCGACCAGTCGATGCGCGCAAGCCCGCCGGAGCTGGTGTCGCCGGAAACGCCGGCGTTGGCCACCGTGACGTCGAGCCCTTTTTCCTTCAACGCCTTTTCAAGCCGGGCCGGAAAAGCATCCTCGGGTGGCAGCTGATAACCCGCCATCAGGCTGTCGCCGAACCCGACGAGGCTGATCGTTTCGGCCTGTGCCGTCGCCGATAACGCAATTGTCATTGCGAGCCCCAAGAAAAACCGTTGAAAACCTTTTAATGCCATGGGTCTGTTCCTAAATCGCGGGAGCTGTTTTTTTATTCCCTTTCCGTTTCATATAGGATCATTTCGCTTGGCCAGTAGCATCATCGAGCTCAAAAATGCCGACCTCACCCTTGGCGAGGCCGCGGCCTCTGTGCATGTGCTGAAGGGCATGAGCCTGACAATCGACGCTGGCGAATCCGTCGGCATCGTCGGGCCCTCCGGCTCGGGCAAGTCGACGCTGCTCATGGTGCTGGCCGGCCTTGAACGGTTGGACCGCGGCGAAATCGTTATCGACGGTACGCCGCTGCATCGGCTGAGCGAGGATCGGGTCGCCGACTTCCGCGGTCGCAACATCGGCATCGTCTTCCAATCCTTCCATCTCATTCCCAACATGACGGCACTCGAAAACGTTGCCGTGCCGCTCGAACTGGCCAATGTTCCCGGCGCCTTCGAGATCGCGCGCAAGGAGCTCGTCGCCGTCGGCCTCGGCGAGCGCCTGAGCCACTATCCCGGCCAGCTCTCCGGCGGTGAGCAGCAGCGCGTTGCAATCGCCCGCGCACTCGCGCCATCGCCAAAGCTGCTGATCGCCGACGAACCGACAGGAAACCTCGACGCCGAAACGGGGCGGCAGATCGCCGATCTGCTTTTCGCCGAACAGCGTGACCGGGGCATGACACTTGTGCTGGTCACCCATGACGCAGCACTCGCGGCGCGTTGTTCGCGGCAGGTGCGGGTGCGCTCCGGCGAGATCATTTCCAGCGGCGTGCTCGAACCGATCGTCGGCACCCAGCGCCAGGAGGCGGCATCCGCATGAGCGAAGCTGCTTCCATCCGGCTGCGTCCTCTGCTTGCCCTGCGGCTGGCGCTGCGCGAAATGCGCGGCGGCCTCAGGGGCTTCTATATTTTCCTGGCCTGCATTGCGCTCGGCACGGCGGCGATCGCCGGCGTCAATTCGCTGTCGCAGTCCATCACCGCCACGATCGCGTCCCAGGGGCGCGAGCTGCTTGCGGGCGACATCCGTTTCGAGCTCAACAACCGGGTGGCAACGACAGACGAGCGCGCGTTCCTCGACGGGCTTGGGCCCGTCTCGGTTTCGGCCGGACTGCGTTCGATGGCGCGTCTGCCCGATGGTTCGAACCAGGCGCTGGTCGAGCTGAAGGCCGTCGATGCGGCCTACCCGCTCTATGGCCGGCTTGAAAGCCAACCGGATCAGCCGCTTGCCGATCTGCTGGCGCGCCAGGGCGAGGTGTTCGGTGCGGCGGCCGCACCCTTGCTGCTCGACCGCCTCGGCATTTCTGTCGGCGACGAAATCCTGCTTGGCAATGCCCGCATCAAAATTGCCGGTACGATCGTACGCGAACCGGATGCTCTGTCCGACGGTTTTGGTTTCGCACCACGTCTTATGGTTTCCGCCGAAGCGCTCAATGCTTCGGGTCTCGTTCAGACGGGAAGTCTCGTCGAACACAGCTACAAGGTGAAGGTCAGCGATCCGACCCGGGTCACCGCTGTCCGCAGCGATGCCGAGACGCGTTTTCCTTCGGCCGGTTGGTCGATCCGCACCAGTTCCAATGCCGCCCCGTCGCTGACGGCCAACATCACCCGCTTCTCGCAGTTCCTGACGCTCGTCGGGCTCACGGCCCTGATCGTCGGCGGCGTCGGTGTCGCCAATGCCGTGCGCGCCTATCTCGACCAGAAGCGCAGCGTCATTGCCACCTTCAAGTGCCTGGGCGCGCCCGCGTCGCTGGTGGCGATGATCTATCTCTCGCAGATCCTCCTGATCGCGCTGATCGGCATCGCCATCGGGCTTGTTTTCGGTGCGCTCATTCCCTTTGTCGCCGCACAGTTTCTCGCCGACCTCCTGCCCATTTCGACGGAGTTCAGGCTCTATCCGGGCGCACTCGGCATTGCAGCCCTTTTCGGCGTGCTGACGGCGCTGGCCTTCGCCATCCTGCCACTCGGCCGAGCACGCGGCATTCCGGCGACCGCGCTCTTTCGGCAGCAGGGCTTCGATCCCTCGGGCTTTCCCGCCTGGCCCTATCTGGTCGGTGCGCTCGCCTGCCTCGGCGCGCTTGCGGGGCTTGCCATCTGGACCGCCTATGATCGCTACATCTCGTTGGTCTTCCTTAGCGCGATCGCCTTTGCCTTCATCGTTCTGCGCCTCGTTTCGCTGCTGATCTCCTGGCTTGCGCGCCGCAGTCCGCGCGTCAACTCGCCGTCGTTGCGGCTGGCGATCGGCAACATCCATCGGCCGGGCGCACTGACGCCCTCGGTGGTGCTGTCGCTCGGCCTCGGCCTTGCGCTGCTCGTCACACTTGCGCTGATCGACGGCAATCTGCGCCGCGAACTGACCCGCGATATGGCGGAGCGGGCACCCAATTTCTTCTTCGTCGATATCCAGGGCAGCGAAATCGAGGGGTTCCGCACGCTGCTCAAGGGATCGATGCCGGATGGCAAGGTCATCGAAGTGCCGATGCTGCGCGGTCGCATCGTCGCCTTCAACGGCGAGGACGTGAACAGCCGCAACGTGCCGCCGGGCGGCCAATGGGTGCTGCGCGGCGACCGCGGCATCACCTATGCCAAGAACAAGCCAGAAAATTCGACGCTTGCCGAGGGTAGCTGGTGGGCACCCAATTACAGCGGCGAGCCGCTGGTGTCGTTCTCGGCGGAAGAGGCGCGCGAACTCGGATTGAAGATCGGCGACATGGTCACCGTCAACGTGCTCGGGCGCAACATCACCGCCAAGATCGCCAATTTCCGCAATGTCGAATGGGAATCGCTGTCGATCAACTTCGTCATGGTGTTCTCGCCCAACACCTTTGCCGGCGCGCCGCATGCGTGGCTGGCGACGGTGATCGATCCCGGCGCGACGCCGGAGGAGGAGGCGACGGTGCTGAAGGCCGTTACCAACGCCTATCCGACGATCACCAGCGTGCGGGTAAAGGATGCTCTCGACATTGTGAACGGGCTTCTCGGACAGCTGGCTACGGCGATCCGGGCGGCGGCCGCCGTCGCGCTTGTCGCCTCCGTCCTGGTGCTGGCCGGTGCGCTTGCTGCCGGCAACCGGGCGCGCATCCACGATGCGGTGGTGTTGAAGACGCTGGGCGCCACGCGCTCAACGCTGATCCGCGCCTTCAGCTACGAATACATCATCCTTGGCCTTGCGACCGCGGTCTTTGCGCTGTTTGCGGGCGGTGTCTCCGCCTGGTTCGTCGTCAGCCGGATCATGAAGCTGCCGTCGAGTTTTCTGCCGGATGTCGCCGTCGCCACGGTCGTCATCGCGCTGGTGATGACGGTCGGTATCGGGCTTGCGGGCACCTGGCGTGTGCTGGGTCAGAAGGCGGCGCCGGTTCTGCGAGAGCTCTGAGCGGACGGAGTTAACCGTAAATCCCTGTCATACAAGGCCATAAACGCCCAGGCTGCGCCGAATCAGCGGCCGAAAGGTCTTGTACGCAAGGGCTTTCGGCATCATATTTATCCACAGGCATGCTGGAGCCCCGCAGCGGCGCCTGGGCATGGGATGATGGCCGATCGGTCAGGTCATCCGCCCGACACCGTAAGTTCAACCGGGGCTTAAATGAGGAAACAATGGCTGATCTGAGAAACTACCAAACCCGAATGTCGCCCGCCGGCGCTCAGGCGGGTGCCGTGATCGACGAAGGCCTTCGCACCTATATGCTGAAGGTCTACAACCTGATGGCCCTCGGGCTGGCGATCACCGGCCTGGCAGCTTACGGAACATTTGCGCTTGCCGTCTCCAATCCGGCATTCGCCCAACTTCTCTACGCGTCGCCCCTGAAATGGGTCGTCATGCTCGCTCCGCTGGGTCTCGTGTTCTTCATGAGCTTCCGCATCAACAGCATGAGCGTTTCTGCCGCGCAGATGACGTTCTGGGTCTACGCGGCGCTGATGGGCGTTTCGCTGTCGTCGATCTTCATGGTCTTTACCGGCCAGAGCATCGTGCAGACGTTCTTCGTGACCGCCGCCTCCTTCGGCGCGCTGTCGCTCTACGGCTACACCACGAAGAAGGACCTGTCCGGCATGGGCTCGTTCCTGATCATGGGTCTGTTCGGCGTCATCATCGCGTCGATCGTCAACATCTTCCTCGCCTCTTCGGCGCTCGGCTTCGCGATCTCGGTGATCGGCGTGCTGATCTTTGCAGGCCTCACCGCCTACGACACGCAGAAGATCAAGGAAATGTACTACGATGCCGATGACAGCACCGTTGCTGGCCGCAAGGCGATCATGGGTGCCCTGACGCTCTACCTCGACTTCATCAACCTGTTCATGTTCATGCTGCAGTTCCTGGGCAACCGGAACAACTAAGCCTGAAGAGATTGACGGAAAAGGCGGCTTCGGCCGCCTTTTTTGTTGCCTGGAAAGGGCTTGATCCACGGGTGCGATCCATGTGACTGAATGGGAAAATCCAACCGTCAAGATCCTTCCATGTCCCTGACCTTGCGCGACGCCACCGTCTCCGATCTGCCCGCCATCACCGAGATCTACCGCGAATCCGTTCTGAACGGCGTCGCGACCTATGAGATCGTGCCTCCATCAGAGGCGGAGATGGCAACGCGCTTCTCCACCATCGTCAGCCATGGTTATCCCTACATCGTCGCGATCGACGCGGCGGGCGCGATCGTCGGCTACGCCTATGCCTCCGCCTTCCGCACGCGAACGGCCTATCGCTTCCTGGTCGAGGATTCGATCTACCTGGCGCCTTCGGCAAGGGGGAAAGGGGCAGGAAGGATGCTGCTCGCTGAGCTTGTTCGTCGCTGCACGGCGCTTGGATTTCGCCAGATGGTGGCAGTTATCGGCGGTGCCCATCCCGCATCGATCGCGGTCCATCAATCATTGGGCTTTGAACATCAGGGGCTGATGAAGGCGACCGGCTTCAAGCATGGGCGCTGGCTCGATACCGCGATCATGCAGCTTGCGCTGGGCGATGGAGTGAAGAGCGATCCGCCCGAGGGCGTTTACCCGGATACGCTTTATCAAGCCTGAGGGCGGGCGTTAGCGCATTCCAAGAAAAGCGCGAAGCGGTTTTCAGTCAGGAAATGCGTAAAAACAAGGAGCTACTGCATGTTTCCTTAAATCCTATTCGATTTAAGGATAAAAACATGCAGTAATTCAAAGTGCTACAGCGACCTTTGCGCGTCTAATAAGACGCGCGGCGCTGTAGAGCGTTTCCGTGGCACTTTCAAAGGAAGAGGCGCGCTAGCGCAGCCACCTGGCCTGGCCCGGTCCACTTCGGCGCGGCTTTCAGGTTTCGACCAGCTTGAGCGCCTTGTCGAAAACCTTCAGCACCTGTCCGAGCTCGTGCCCGCGTTTCAGGATCGTGCCGTGGACGTTGAGCACGCTATAGGCACCTTGCTTGGCCGCCAGCGTCGGGTTTTTTTCGATGCGGAAGAGAGGCATCTCGCCCGCTCGCTTGAAAACGGAGAAGACGGCGCGGTCCTTCAGGTGGTCGATGGCGTAGTCGCGCCATTCGCCTTCGCCGACCATTCGGCCGTAGATCCACAGGATCTGATCGAGTTCTCGGCGGTGAAAGGTGACGGGAGGGGCATTCCGGGCGTTCTTGTATTCCGAGAGATCAACGACCACTTCGGAAGTGGTCGGGCGCTGATGTCGCGCCTCGCCTCGCGGCAAATCCGGCTCATCGGTCATCGGCAATCCGGCCTTCTGTTGTGACAGAACGATAACAGTTTGCCTGACACGAGCCGAAAAGCAAGCCGGAACCAGCCCGAGCCGTTGGGTGCCGACGGCATTTCTTGCCTCTGCCCCATTTCAGTCAAATCGCCGCCCCAATTCACCGCAAAACTCGCGGGCGCTGACGGACAGAGTCGTTGCCACCGTATGTCCGGTCAGATCGTCATGCTGCGTGACCTTCAACGAACGCAGTCATGGCCGGTTCGGTCCGGTAACTTCGAACCCTCAGCCCCAGCCCCTCGATGCTGCCGGGCCGAACCACCCCCTGAAGCGCAGCGCGTCTGATATGACGCGCCAAGGGCGCTTTGACACTGCAGGCTTGCCACCTGTTTTCTCCTTAAATGATTCCGACTTAAGACGTTCTGGCGCCCCTTACAGTTTGCCCTGCGGGCCGGCGAGCACGGCAGTCGCACCGATGATCGCGCCTGGGGTTTCGGCATCCTTCATCGACTGCAACAGCACCGCGCAGCCGCTTTTGCCACGCTGCTCCGTCAGGACCGTTGCAGGAAGGGTGAAGGTCGCGGGCTTGCCATCCCACATGCCAATGGTCTGGATATCGCGCACGGCGTGCCAGTAGGAGATCTTCTTGCCGCTGTTTTCGCCTTTCTCGACATTGACGATCTTCGCCCGGTCGAAATAGACGACGACGACATTTGCCTTGCCGTCACCCGCGCCGACCTTGATCGAGATCTCCTCGCCGTTGATCTTCGCCTCGACCGGAACGGCAAGCCCCTTGCCGGCGGCCTTCATGGCGTCGAGCCGGGATTTGATCGCCTGCAGATTGGCGCCGTTGACGTGGTCGCGGCCGTTGAGGATCGCCTGCGGCGTGTAAACGCCGTTGCGACCCAGCATGCGGGCATAGGCATATTGCCGGTCTGTGTTCTCTGTCGAGGCGAGCGTGTCTTTCCAGCCGAGATAGTTCCAGTAGTCGACGTGATAGGACAGCGCCACCACGTCGCCGTCATCGACCAGCTTCTTCAAGGCGGCATCGGCTGGCGGGCAGGACGAACAGCCCTGGCTGGTGAAGAGTTCGACGACGCCTTTGATAACCTTGCCGTCCTCGGCCATCGCCGGAACCGACGCTGCAGCAAAAAGCCCGAAAGCCATTGCAACGGGGCGAAGGAAATATCTGTCTGCGAATGTCATGGTGTCACTTCATTGGCGGCCGACAGGCCTAATTCACGGGGAAGTCCATTACATACGACGCCGATGCTTCAACGGGAAGTCACGTTGGAGTGAGGATAGGGGCAGGCAACCTATAGGGAACGTGAAAGGGCCGGGACACCTTGCGGTATCCCGGCCCTTCAATGCTTCAGACAACCAGAACGATCAGGCGGCGAGGTCGCGCAGAACCGTCTGCAGGATGCCGCCGTTGTTGACGTAGGTGACTTCGTCGAGCGTATCGATGCGGCAGACGAGCGGAACTTCCTTCACGCTGCCGTCGCCATAGGTGATCCTGGCGACGCGCTTTTCGCGCGGCTGGACATTGGCGAGGTTGTCGATCGTGACGATCTCGTCGCCCTTGAGGCCAAGCGTCTCCCAGGTCGTTCCCTGTTCGAAGACGAACGGGATGACGCCCATGCCGACCAGGTTCGAGCGGTGGATACGCTCGAAGGACTGGGCGATCACGGCCTTGACGCCGAGCAGGTTGGTGCCCTTTGCAGCCCAGTCGCGCGACGAACCGTTGCCGTACTCGACGCCAGCGAAGATGACGAGCGGAACGCCCTCTTCCTTGTACTGCATGGCCGCGTCGTAGATCGACATCTCTTCCTTCGACGGATAGTGGATGGTGTAGCCACCTTCCTTGCCGTTCGGGCCGAGCATGTGGTTGCGGATGCGGATGTTGGCAAAGGTGCCGCGCATCATCACCTCATGGTTGCCACGACGCGTACCGTACTGGTTGAAGTCGGCGACGCCGACGCCATGACCGATGAGGTACGAACCGGCCGGCGAAGCAGCCTTGATCGAACCGGCCGGCGAGATGTGGTCGGTGGTGATCTTGTCGCCGAACAGGCCGAGAACGCGTGCGCCCTTGATGTCGGAGATGCCCGAGCCGGACTTGCCCATGCCCACGAAGTAGGGCGGGTTCTGCACGTAGGTCGAACCATCGTCCCAGGCGTAGGTCTGGCCCGGAGGAACCTGAACGGCCTGCCAGTTTTCGTCACCCTTGAACACGTCGGCGTACTTGCTCGCGTAGAGTTCGCGGGTGACGTACTTGAAGATGAACTCCTGGATTTCCTTGGAGGTCGGCCAGATGTCTTTGAGGAAGACCGGGTTGCCGTCCTGGTCTTCGCCGAGCGGTTCGTTGGTCAGGTCCTTCTGGACCGTACCGGCGAGTGCATAGGCGACGACGAGCGGTGGCGAGGCGAGGTAGTTCGCCTGGACGTCCGGCGAAATACGACCTTCGAAGTTGCGGTTGCCGGAGAGAACGCCGGCAGCAATCAGGCCCTTGTCGTTGATCGTCTTGGAGATCGGGGCCGGCAGCGGACCGGAGTTGCCGATGCAGGTGGTGCAGCCGAAGCCGACGAGGTTGAAGCCAAGCGCGTCGAGGTCCTTCTGCAGGCCCGACTTGGCGAGGTATTCACCGACGACCTGCGATCCCGGTGCAAGCGAGGTCTTGACCCACGGCTTGGACTTCAGGCCCTTGGCAACGGCGTTGCGGGCGAGAAGGCCGGCGGCGATCAGAACCGACGGGTTGGAGGTGTTGGTGCACGACGTGATCGCAGCGATGGCAACGTCGCCATGGCCGAGATCGAAGTCGGTGCCTTCGACGGCGTAGCGGTTCGAAAGCTGGCCCGGCTTCTTGTAGTCGCCTTCGAGCGCGGTTGCGAAACCGGATGCGATGCTTTCCAGCGGGATACGGCCTTCCGGACGCTTCGGTCCAGCCATGGCCGGAACAACGTCGCCGAGGTCGAGTTCCAGCGTGTCGGTGAACACCAGCTCGGAGCCGTCACCGTCGCGCCACATCCCTTGGGCCTTGGAATAGGCTTCGACGAGCGAAATGCGCTGCTCTTCGCGGCCGGACATGGTGAGGTAGTTGATGGTTTCGCTGTCGACCGGGAAGAAGCCGCAGGTGGCGCCGTATTCCGGACCCATGTTGCCGATGGTGGCGCGGTCGGCGAGCGTCATGTTGTCGAGGCCGGGGCCGAAGAATTCGACGAACTTCGAAACCACACCCTTCTTGCGCAGCATCTGCACGACCATCAGCACGAGGTCGGTCGCCGTGACGCCTTCCTTGAGCTTGCCGGTCAGCTTGAAGCCGATGACTTCAGGCAGCAGCATGGACACCGGCTGGCCGAGCATGGCGGCTTCAGCCTCGATGCCGCCGACGCCCCAGCCGAGAACGCCAAGGCCGTTGATCATCGTGGTGTGGCTGTCGGTGCCGACGCAGGTGTCCGGGTAGGCAGTGATTTCGCCGTCTTCTTCACGGGTCCAGACAGTCTGGCCCAGATATTCCAGATTGACCTGGTGACAGATGCCGGTGCCGGGCGGCACGACGCGGAAGTTCTTGAACGCCTGCTGGCCCCACTTCAGGAAGCGGTAACGCTCGCCGTTGCGCTGGTATTCCAGCTCGACGTTGCGGGCAAAGGCGTTCGGGGTGCCGAATTCGTCGACGATGACCGAGTGGTCGATCACGAGGTCGACGGGCACCAGCGGGTTGATCTTTTCCGGATCGCCGCCGAGCGAGACCATGGCGTCGCGCATGGCTGCGAGGTCGACAACGGCGGGAACGCCGGTGAAGTCCTGCATCAGGACGCGGGCCGGGCGGTAGGCGATTTCGTTTTCGGCGGTGCCCTTGTCGTTCAGCCAGGCTGCGACGTTCTCGATGTCCTTCTTGGTGACGGAGCGACCGTCTTCGTTGCGCAGCAGGTTTTCGAGCAGCACCTTCATCGAGTAGGGGAGCTTCGAAACGCCGGCGAGACCGTTCGCCTCAGCCTTGGGCAGGCTGTAATAGACGTAGTCGACACCGTTGACGGTGAGCGTGGAGCGACAATTGAAACTGTCTAGGGACTTGGACACTGGATAATACCCCGTTCCGTCTGATCGCCAAAAACTGACGTACGAACGCCCGAGCGCAATGAAGCGCGAATTGGGATGCGGGTGCGGCCATTTCCGCTGTCCGTACGTGGAAATTCATTCCATGTTCGGCGCTAGGATGAAATTCACGCCGACCGCTGGCGTGTTGGCCGCCTTATAGATAATTTCTCCAAATCGTGCCAGACCAACGAAGGTCCAATCGGGACTTTTTTTTGCCCTGCGGCAAAGAGCGTAAAGGGAAGCTGAAAATTCATGCGCCTGCTGGCTGAAGGTCTGAGTGCGAGGCGAGGCGAGGATCTGATTTTTAACGATATTTCCTTTGCGCTCGGTCCCGGTGAAGCCCTTGTGGTGACGGGTCCGAACGGCTCGGGGAAATCGACTTTGCTGCGTGTTCTGGCCGGTCTTCTCATGGCTGAAAAGGGGAGCCTCAAACTTGAGAATGGTCCTCCTGAAATGCGCCATCCGTCAGAGCTCAGCCACTACCTCGGCCATCGAAACGCGATGAAGCGCGAGCTGACCGTCGCGGAAAATCTCTCCTTCTGGAAGAATTTCATGGGTGATTCGCCCGGCGGCTCGGGCAGGGATCTCGTCGAAGCGGTCGAGGCAGTCGGTCTACCCGGCATCGCTCACCTGCCCTTCGGCTATCTGTCGGCCGGCCAGCAGCGTCGCATGGCGATGGCCAAGCTACTTGTCGCCCACCGTCCGATCTGGATCCTCGACGAGCCGACGGCAGCACTCGACGCCGGCGCCGACAAGCTCTTCGCCGGATTGGTCAATGCGCACCTTGATCGCGGCGGCATCGTCGTCGCCGCGACGCACCAGCCGCTCGGGTTCGAGCGCACCAGGGAATTGCGGATGACCGGCTTTTCCGGCGTCGGCGGAGGCATGTGGCATGACGCGTGATAGTGCGGCCGGTGGCAAAGAGATGAGGGGAGCGCACCGGTGATCGCGCTCTTCTTCCGCGACCTCAAGCTCTCCATCCGCGCCGGCGGCGGCGCGATGATCGGCGTTTTGTTCTTCATGACGGTCGTCGCCGTCATTCCCTTCGGTGTCGGCCCGGATCTCAACCTCTTGGCGCGGATCGGGCCTGCCATCCTGTGGATCGGGGCTCTGCTCGCATCGCTTCTCGGTCTCGACCGGCTGTTTCAGGCGGAGCGCGAAGACGGGTCGCTCGATCTGATGCTGATGCAGGAAACGCCGCTGCTCGCCACCGTGTTCGTCAAATGCGCCGCCCATTGGGCTGCCACCGGCCTGCCGCTGGTGATCGCCGCACCGCTCCTCGGCCTGTTCATGAACATGGACGAGCTTGCGATCGGCGCCACCATGCTGACGCTTCTTGTCGGAACGCCGGCGATCACCTTCATCGGTGCCGTCGGTGCGGCTGTTGCCGTGTCGCTGCCGCGCGGTGGCCTGCTGGTGTCGATCCTGGTGCTGCCGCTTGCCATTCCCGTGCTGATCTTCGGCGTCAGCGCCGTCTATGCGGCGATCGAGGACCCGGCCCCGTTTCTGCCGCCTTTGATGATATTGATGGCAATCACCCTGTTCTTCGCCGTCATCGGGCCGGTCGCTGCTGCGGCGGCCCTTCGTCATGCGTCCGACTGACGCGGATCAAGCGGAAAAGGGATAAACTGTTTGCGGTTTTCCGTCGGGATCCTGCTCTAACCTGTTAAAATCGATGAGGTTTATGATCGGTGGGTTGATGCGACACAAAAATCATCGTGATCTTGTGATTGACGGGGATCAATTGCAGCAACAGGCCTTAAGCGTTAAAGAGCCATCATGAGCGAAAACAGCCTGGCCATCCGCAAATTCAGCGATCTCGCCAACCCGACGCGGTTTCTGGGGCTGGCCGATCGCGTCCTGCCGTGGCTTGCGGCCCTGACCGCGCTTTTCTTCGTCGTCGGCCTCTGGCTGTCGTTCACCACGGAAGGCGACTATCAGCAGGGCGAGACGGTGCGCATCATGTATGTGCACGTGCCGGCCGCCTGGCTGTCGATGATGTGTTACTCAGTCATGGCGCTCGCAGCCCTCGGAACGCTCGTCTGGCGGCATCCGCTTGCCGACGTGTCGTCGCGGGCCGCCGCACCGATCGGAGCTTGCTTCACATTTCTGGCGCTTGTTACCGGCTCGCTCTGGGGCAAGCCGATGTGGGGCGCCTGGTGGGTTTGGGATGCGCGGCTGACGTCGGTCTTCGTGCTGTTTCTGATGTATCTCGGACTGATGGCGCTCAACCGTGCGATGGACGACCCGGCGCGGTCGTCGCGGGTCTCGGCCGTCTTGGTGCTGGTCGGCTTCGTCAACATTCCGATCATCAAGTTTTCGGTCGAGTGGTGGAACACGCTGCATCAGCCGGCGAGTGTGCTGAGGCTCGACGGCCCGACGATCGATCCGGAGTTTCTCCGGCCGCTCGTCGTCATGGCCATCGCATTTACGCTTCTGTTCTTCACGCTGCATATTGCCGCCATGCGCAACGAGATCTGGCGCCGGCGTGTGACGTCGCTTCGTCGTCTGGCGGCCCGCAGCGCCGGCCGGGAGGTGTGATCCCATGATGAGCCATGCAGCCTACGTTTTTGCCAGCTACGGCATCGCGACGCTGAGCGTCGTCGGCCTCTGTCTCTGGGTGATCGCCGACGGGCGGGCGCGCCAGCGTGAACTGCGCGAACTTGAAGCCTCAGGCGTGCGCCGGCGCTCGGCGGAAGCAGCAACCGGAGAGACAAGATGACCAGCACGCCCGCACCCGGTAGCGAGGAGCGCAAGCCGGGGCTCTTGCGCGTCGGCCTTGCGCTGCTGCCGCTTGCGATCTTCGCGGCCTTGGCCGCCATTTTCTGGAGCCAGCTCAATTCCGGCAAGGATGTCAGCGAAATCCCCTCGGCGCTGATCGGCACCAAGGCGCCGACGCTCGACATGCCGCCACTCGAAGGTGCGACCCGTGACGGTCAGCCGATGCCGGCGCTGACCGACGCGGCCATCAAGGGCAAGCTGACACTGGTCAATGTCTGGGCCTCCTGGTGCGTGCCTTGCCGGCAGGAGCATCCGTTCATTCTCGAACTGTCGAAGGACGAGCGGCTGACAGTCGTTGGCATCAACTACAAGGACCAGAACGAAAACGCGCTCCGGTTCCTGGGCGAACTCGGCAATCCCTTTGCCGCTGTCGGCGTCGACCCGCGCGGCAAGGCGGCGATCGACTGGGGCGTCTACGGTATTCCCGAATCCTATCTCGTCGGCGCCGACGGCACGATCCTTTACAAGCGCGTCGGACCGTTCGACGAGAAGAGCGTGAAGGAAGGGCTGATGCCGGCGATCGAGAAGGCGACGCTGCCCCGCTCTTCCTGATGGTCCCAGCCGAGCACCGGTGTTCCTACCAGGAATTGGCGCCGATCTTTTTCTTGCCGTTGTAGACGTTCACGTGGTTCGGCGATGCAAGCCGCCACGTTTCGCAGACTTCTTTTCCGCCGTCCAAATCCTTCCATGTCCGGCAGAACCTGTCTCCCTTAATGCGCCACGTGCCGCTGATCGGAATCACGGTTCCGTCGTCGGTCTTGGCGCTGCCGTCTCCTCTCCCATCGGCAGTGAGAGTGACTGTCCCGGTATATCCCATGCCTTTGCCGCCAAGCGCGAGGGTCTTGCCATCCGCAAGAAGCTTGGTCAGATCCGCTTCGCTAAGTGTCTTTTCCGCGGCGCCGGCGGGTATCGCCGTCATGGAAAGAGCGAATAATATTAGGGGCATAGCCAAAGTGCTGCGCATAAATCCCTCCCACCTAGCTCAAGCGCTTGAAAGGATCTCAGTATACGCAGCCGTTACTAAATTAGAAGATTATAAATTTACAGTCAGCGCCTTTAGATTGCGCCCTGCCACGCGCGGATCGCATCCAGTGGCCAGACCAGCATCAGCACGTTGAGGGTCAGGTTGTCGCGGATCAGCCAGCCGGTGAAGAGTTCGAAGCTGATGGCAATCAGCACCGTCAGCCAGACGGGCATGCGGGCGGCAAACAGGAAGCCTGCGACCATGGCCAGTGTGTCCATCGTCGAATTCAGAATGCTGTCGCCGAAGTAGTCGAGCGAGATCGTCGCCGAGCGATAGCGGTTGATCACCATGGGGGTGTTTTCGGCGATCTCCCAGGCGGATTCAATGACCATCGCCAGGAACAGCTTGGCGGTCAGCGGCTTGCTGCGCAGCAGCAGATGGCCGAGGCCATAGAACAGGAAGCCGTGGATGATGTGCGACGGCGTATACCAGTCGGCGATGTGCTGGGAGTTGCCGCTCGATTTGGCCACCCCCTCGAACAGCTTGACGTAGCCGCATTCGCAGATCCAGATGCGGCCCATCAGGTGCTGGGTAATGACCTGTATCGCGAGAACGCCGACACAGGCTGCAAACCAGAGCAGCGCCCGCCGGTTCTGACTGTCGTTGCCGTCAATGGCTGTGCTCACTGCGCGTTATCCTGGTCCAGCGAATGCTTCATGATCAACGGCATTTGGGCCAGTGTAAACAGGATGGTGATGGGCATCGTGCCCCAAACCTTGAACGCAACCCAGAAATCGGTGGAGAACGAGCGCCAGATGACCTCGTTGAGCACGGCGAGAACCAGGAAGAACACGCCCCAGCGCACCGTGAGCTTACGCCAGCCGTCTTCATCGAGCTTGAAGGCCGAGTGGAAGACGTAGCCGAGTAGCGACTTGCCGAAGAGAAGGCCGCCGAGCAGGATCGTGCCGAACAGCGTGTTGACGATGGTCGGCTTCATCTTGATGAAGGTGTCGTTCTGCAGCCAGAGCGTCAGCGCACCGAAGACGAACACGACGATGCCGGAGATCAGCGGCATCATCGGCAGCGTGCGGGTGAGCATCCAGGAGACGGCGAGCGCGATCGCGGTGGCGGCCATGAACAGGCCCGTCGCCACGAAGATCGGGCCACCGAGTTCGGCCAGCGTCGGGAAGTGCCCTGCCAGCCACTCGCCGCGGGAATTGGCGAAGAAGAAGACCATCAAGGGTCCCAGTTCCAGCACCAGCTTCAACAGCGGGCTGACTTCCTTCTGCGGCTTGGTAGCCTCGATCGTCGACATTTCGGGATCCTGTTTTCGCATCTGCCTGACGCTCATAACACCAGCTTTGCGGCAAAACCATATCAAGGCAGCCGGCTTGCGCCAACGCTGCAGCATAATTCCCTAAATCGGTTTCGATTGAGGGACAAAATTATGCAGCAGATCAAAGTGTTACGGCGGCGTTGTGTGGCGCTGCACGTCGAATGGGACGTGGCGGACAATCCGCCGTCAGGCGGCGACGCCCGCGATCGCCTCGGCGAAGTCCTTGGCCTCGAACGGTTCGAGATCGTCGATGCCTTCGCCGACGCCGATGAAATAGACTGGCAGCTTGTGCTTGGCGGAGATGGCGACGAGAATGCCGCCGCGCGCCGTGCCGTCGAGCTTGGTCATGATCAGCCCGCTGACGCCGGCGACGTTGCGGAAGATCTCCACCTGCTGCAGCGCGTTCTGGCCGGTGGTGGCGTCGAGCGTCTGCAGCACCGTATGCGGCGCATCCGGGTCGAGCTTGCCGAGCACGCGCACGATCTTTTCCAGTTCGGCCATCAGCTCGGCCTTGTTCTGCAGCCGGCCGGCCGTGTCGATGATCAGCACGTCGGCCTTCTTTTCGCGTGCCTGCTGGAACGCCTCATAGGCAAGGCCTGCAGCATCGGCGCCGAGCTTGGAAGAAACGATGTCGGATTTGGTGCGATCGGCCCAGATCTTCAGCTGTTCGATGGCGGCGGCACGGAAGGTGTCGCCGGCGGCGAGCATCACCTTGAGGCCGGCGCCCGACAGCTTGGCCGCAAGCTTGCCGATCGTCGTGGTCTTGCCGGTGCCGTTGACGCCGACCACCAGGATGACATGCGGCTTGTGGCTGAGGTCGAGCTCCAGCGGCTTGGCGACCGGCGAGAGCACCTTGGTGATTTCGCCGGCCATGATGCGCGAGACGTCCTCGCCGGAAACATCCTTGCCGTAACGCTCGGAGGCGAGCGTATCGGTGATGCGCATGGCGGTCTCGACGCCGAGATCGGCCTGAATCAGCAGGTCCTCGAGATCCTGCAGCGTCGCTTCGTCGAGCTTGCGCTTGGTGAAGAGGCTGGCGATCTGGCCGGTCAGCTGCGACGAGGTGCGGGCAAGCCCGCGGCGCAGGCGCTGATACCAGGTGAGTTTGGTTTGCGGCGCGGCAACGGGCTCTTCGTTTGCGCGCTCGGCGGTGCTGGCAAAACCCTTCGGCAGGCTGGCGGCAGCGGGAGCTTCGGCGACAGGCATTTCGGGGGCCGGCTCTTCAACGATGGGTGCATCGAGAACAGGTGCCTCGACAACTGGCGCCTCGGGAACGCTGTCGCTTGCTGCGACCACGTCCTCGACGGGTTCCACCTCTGCGGTCGGTGTGTAGCTCGCTTCGTCGTCAACCGCTTCAGCTTCAACGGTCGCGATTTCCTCCTGCTCGACCAGATCCTCTGGCTCGACAGGCGGCTCTTCCGGTGCGGTTTCCTCAAGCGCGGCATAGGCCTCAAGCGCGTCCTGCGCTGCGGGCGACAGCTCTTCCTGTTCCTGCACTGGGTCCACGGTCGCGACCGTGTCTTCGCTGACGGGTGCATCTTCGACGCTGCGCGCTTCGTCCGATGCCGGTCCGCCCGCAGTCTCGATCTCTGCCGGCAGGATCGGGTCATCGACGGCAAGCGGCAGGGCTTCGATGTCCGACAGCGGCTCAAGCAGCTCTTCAGTGGCTTCTTCGGCCGAAGGCTGTTCGGCGACGGGCTCGTCGATGGCCGCGTCGACCGGGGCAATCTCCTCGGGGACAACCGGCTCCGGCGTTGGCTGGACTTCGGCGGGGACCGCAGCTGCGACCTCCGCTTCCGGCGCGGCATCCTGCGGCTTGGTTTCCTCGACAGTGCCCTTGCCGAAGTTGAAGATCTTCTTGATGAAACCGATTGCCATTCAGGGATTCCGCATAAGTCAGGCCGCAGCCATCTGTTTTACCTGCATCGTCAGATGCTTGCCATTGTGGCCAGTGATCGTGACCGGCACAAGCGCACGGGGTTTAAGGCCGGCGGCATCAACGAGCGTGAAATTTTCGGTGTGGGCGAGGCCGTTGTTCTCGACCAATAGCGTCTGCTCGCTGCCGACCATGCCTTCGAGGTGGCGGGCATGGAGTGCCGCACCCGTCGCGCGAAGGCGGGCGGCGCGATCCTTGACCAGCGTCCGGTCGAGCTGCGGCATGCGCGCTGCCGGCGTGCCGGGGCGGGGGCTATAGGGAAAGACATGCAGATGGGCGATGCCGCAATCCTCGGCAAGCCGCACGGCGTTTTCAAACATTTCTTCGGTTTCCGTCGGGAAGCCGGCGATCATGTCGGCGCCGAGGCTGATATCAGGGCGCAAGCGCCGAACCTCATCCGTGAAGGTGCGAGCGTCAGCGCTCGAGTGGCGACGCTTCATGCGTTTCAGGATCATGTCGTCGCCATGCTGCAGCGACAGATGCAGATGCGGCATGAACCGCGCTTCGTCGGCAATCAGATCGAACAGATGGCTATCGGCCTCGATGCCGTCGATCGAGGAAAGGCGCAGGCGGCGGATATCCGGAACCTGTTTCAGAAGCGTCTTTGCCAGTAGTCCGAGCGTCGGCGTTCCAGGCAGGTCGGCGCCGTAGCTCGTCGCATCGACGCCGGTGAGCACGATCTCGCTGTAGCCACCGTCGACGAGCTTGCGCGCCTGGTCGACCACCGCACCCATCGGTACGGAGCGGGAATTGCCGCGACCGTAAGGGATGATGCAGAAGGTGCAGCGGTGATCGCAGCCGTTCTGCACCTGGATGAAGGCGCGCACGTGACCGTCGATATGCTTGACCATCTGCGGTGCGGTGGCGCGCACGCTCATGATGTCGTTGACGCGCAGCTTTTCTTCCGCCGAGACGCCGAAATCGGGCAGCGATCGATAGGAGGCGCTTTTCAGCTTCTCCTCGTTGCCGAGAACGGCGTCGACCTCGGCCATACCGGCGAAGACTTCCTTCTCGGTCTGGGCGGCGCAGCCGGTGACGATGATGCGGGCATGCGGGTTGTCGCGGCGGGCGCGGCGGATGGCCTGGCGCGCCTGGCGCACGGCTTCGCCGGTCACCGCGCAGGTGTTGACGAGAATGGCGTTGTTCAGCCCCGCCTTTTCGGCTTCCGCCCGCATCACTTCGGATTCGTAGGTATTGAGACGGCAGCCGAAGGTTATGACTTCGACGCCGCTCAAAGCGCCCGCGCCTCGGCGGTTCCCGGCTGGGCTTCGTCGCGTTGCCAGGCGCCGGTCGCAGGGTTGACGGTTCCCGACCATTCCCATTCGGCCGGCCCGGTCATGACGACATGGTGGTCGTTTTCGCGCCATTCGATCGACAGCGGGCCGCCGGGTACGTTGACGATCACCTTGCGGTCGGTGCGGTCGGTCCGGGCTGCGCTGACGGCCGCAGCGCAGGCGGCAGAACCGCAGGCAAGCGTCAGCCCGGCGCCACGTTCCCAGGTTCTGAGATCCAGTTCGTTTCGCGACAGCACGCGCGCGATCGAGATGTTGGCCCGCTCGGGGAACATCGGATGGTTTTCGAGCAAGGGTCCGAAGCGTTCGAGGTCATAGGACCAGACGTCGTTGTCGACCCAGAAGATCGCGTGCGGATTACCCATGGAGGCAACCGACGGCGAATGCAGCACGGGACTGTCGATCGGGCCGATCTGCAGCTCGATCCGGCGCGTGTCGTGAAACTCTTCCGACAGCGGAATTTCGTTCCAGCCGAAACGTGGCTTGCCCATGTCGACGGAGATCGTGCCGTCGTCGTGCTCCTTGGCTTCGAGCAGGCCGGCAACCGTATGAAAGAGAAAGGCCTTCTTGCCGGTTTCGGTGGCGAGCGCCTGGACGACGCAGCGGGTGCCGTTGCCGCAGGCCTGGGCCATCGAGCCGTCGGAATTGACGATGTCGATCCAGGCGTCGGTACCGGCAGCCTTCGGGTCGTGGATCGCCATGATCTGGTCGAAGGCGGTGGCCGGATCGGCGTTGAGCGCGATCGCTGCCTGTGGCGTCACGCGGTCGCGACGGCCGCGCATGTCGACGACCAGGATCTTGTTTCCAAGCCCGTTCATTCTGGCAAATTGCACGTTGTCGGCCATGTCGCGATTGTCCAAACCGGCCTCGCCAAGCGGAGGCACCCTTCATTCGGGCTGTATATGGCGGAAAAGCCCGGAAATTACCAGTGCCGGCTTCATTGGCCCGTCGAAGCCGAAAGCGGCACATCGAAGATTTCGCCCGGGCGCATAGCCCTGAACCGCGTGCGTGCAATCTCGGCCTCGTCAAGCGCCTGTTCGAGTGCCTGCACAGGCGCATCGACGCCTTCGTCGGTCAGGCGGAAGGTTCCCCAGTGGTGCCCGGCCACATGGTCCGCGGCGCAGTCGATCATGCCCTGGACCGCCTCCTCCGGGTTCTGGTGGTGGTCCTGCATGAACCAGCGGGGCTCGTAGGCGCCGAAAGGCAGGTTGGCGAGGCGGAAACCGCCATGTTTTTCGCGGGCGGCGCGATAATTGATACCGCCGTGAAAACCGGTGTCGCCGACATGGTAGATCTTGCCAACAGGGGTTTCGATGACGAAGGCAGCCCAGAGCGCCATGCGGCGGTCACCGGAGCCGCGCGCCGACCAGTGATGGCAGGGCTCGGCATGGATCACCAGCTCGTCTTCAAGGTCCAGCCGGTCGCCCCAGTCGAGAACCGATATGCTCGCGTCGGGTGCTGCGCGGCGGATGATCGTGTCGTTGCCGAGCGGCGTGACGATCAGCGGGCTGTGCTCCTCGTTGAGCGCTGCCAGCGTGTCGAGATCCAGATGGTCGTAGTGGTTGTGGGTGACGAGCACGAGGTCGATCGGCGGCAGATCGTCCATCTCGATACCGGGCGCGTTGTACCGCGCCGGGCCGACAAAGGAAAACGGGCTCACCCTGTGCGCCCAGACCGGGTCGGTCAGAATGTTGAAGCCATGCACCTGGATCAAAAGGCTCGCATGGCCGATCATCGTCACGCGCAGGCGGTCGGCCTCGATGCTCAGCTCCGGTTTTGCCTGCTGAAACGGGCTCGGATAATGCGCCGGCCACTTCACCTTGCCGCGGCCGAACTGCCAGCGCAGAAGGTCGCCCATGCCCCGCGGCTGCCGGCCGCTGGGGTTGAAGAACCGCGTTCCGTCGAAGTGGTCGGAGGCGGGGCCCCGGTAGTAAGGATTGACCTTCGGCATCGTCCCTTTCCGGCGATTGTTCGGTGGCAGTGCCTGCAAGACATAGGTGCTTGCGACGTGTCGTGACAGGGTGACGAGGCAAGGTTTAAGAAATTCTTGAAAATAGCAACTTAATTGCTATCGTGACTCATGCTGGTTCGCTTCGACAAACAGGAACGTCTCTACAAGGCCATCAAATTGGTCCGGCCGATCCATCTCAATGTGCATCGTTCGATCGAGCACATGCTGGAAGGGTCGGGCATATCCGTCGCCGAAAGGGCGGTGCTCGAGCTTCTCTGCGTCGAGCGGTTGACGGTGCCGGAGGCGGCGCGGCGACTGTCGATGAAACGGCAGTTCGTGCTGCGCGTCGTCGTCGGGCTGTTGGAAAAGGGGCTTCTGGAAAAACAACCCAACCCGGAACATCGGCGCGCCTATTTCTGTGCGCCGAGCGTTGCCGGTCGCGACCTGTTTGCGGCAATCCACGGGCGCGAACTCGAATTGCTGCACGCGGTTCTGGGCGATATCAACCAGACCGAAGTGGTTGCAGCACTCAGGGTCATGACTCGCGTCGCAACGGCGTTCGAGGACCTGGCGCGCGAACTTGGCGCACCGGACAACAAAGAAGACCCATGACCGCAGTCTTCTCCGGGATTGGTGCTGTAATCGTCGCGGGGCGGTCCTCGCCTGAAACCCCTGCTGCCGGATTTGCCTGCCGTTCTTGACTTTTCGGCCGCTTTCCTGTTTATCGCGGCAAATTCCTTCGCAAGTTGATGACTTCGAAGCCGCCGACCGGGCCCCGTAAAGGTATAAAGAGAGCCCGGAGGTCAACATCCGACAGCGCGTTGCGCCCTCGGGTGGTTTTTGGCTTTGCGCCTTGTTTTTCAGGCGAAGGAACCCACGTTTCCGGCTAGTCTCCATGCCACCGGAAACCAGAAGGAAGTGAGAATGTTCGAGAGCCTCCAGGACCGCCTTGGTTCCATATTGAATGGACTGACCGGCCGCGGCGCATTGTCGGAAGCAGATGTTTCCGCGGCGCTTCGCGAGGTTCGCCGTGCGTTGCTCGAAGCCGACGTCGCCCTCGACGTCGTGCGTGCTTTCACTGAAAAGGTTCGCGAGAAGGCCGTCGGCGCCGAGATCCTGAAATCGATCAAGCCCGGGCAGATGGTCGTCAAGCTCGTCCATGACGAGCTGGTCGAGATGCTGGGCTCCGAGGGCGTCACCATCGACCTTAATGCGCCGGCGCCGGTCGTCATCATGATGGTCGGTCTCCAGGGCTCGGGCAAGACGACGACCACCGGCAAGATCGCCAACCGGATGAAGGCCCGGGACAAGAAGAAAGTCCTGATGGCTTCGCTCGACACGCGTCGTCCGGCAGCCCAGGAGCAGCTTCGCCAGCTCGGCGTTCAGACCGGCGTCGATACGCTGCCGGTTATCGCCGGCCAGTCGCCGACCGATATCGCCGCGCGCGCCCTGCAGGCCGCCAAGCTCGGCGGCCACGACGTCGTCATCCTCGACACCGCCGGCCGTACGCATATCGACGAGCCGCTGATGATCGAGATGGCGGAAATCAAGCGGAAGTCCAATCCGCATGAGATCCTGCTGGTCGCCGATGCGCTGACCGGTCAGGATGCCGTCAACCTCGCCCGCAACTTCGACGAACGCGTCGGCATTACCGGCCTCGTGCTCACCCGTATGGACGGCGACGGCCGCGGCGGTGCAGCGCTGTCGATGCGCGCCGTAACCGGCAAGCCGATCAAGCTCATCGGCGTCGGCGAAAAAATGGGCGAACTCGAAGAGTTCCATCCCCGCCGCGTTGCCGACCGTATCCTCGGCATGGGCGACATCATTTCGCTCGTCGAAAAGGCTGCCGAGAACATCGACGCCGAAAAGGCGGCCGCAATGGCCGCCAAGATGGCCAAGGGCAAGTTCGACCTGAACGACCTCGCCGACCAGCTGCGCCAGATGCAGAAGATGGGCGGCATGGGCGGTATCATGGGCCTGATGCCCGGCATGGCCGGCATGAAGGACAAGATGGCTTCGGCCGGTCTCGACGACAAACTGTTCGGACGCCAGATCGCCATCATCTCCTCGATGACCAGGGCCGAGCGCGCCAACCCGGATATGCTCAAGCATTCCCGCAAGAAGCGCATCGCCGCCGGTTCCGGTACGGATGCTGCCGACATCAACAAGCTTCTGAAGATGCACCGCCAGATGGCGGACATGATGAAGATGATGGGCGGGAAGGGCAAAGGCGGGATGATGAAGCAGATGATGGGCGGCCTTGCCAGCAAGATGGGCCTCGGTGGCCTTGGCGGCGGCGGCATGCCCGATCTGTCGAGCCTCGACCCCAAGCAGCTCGAAGCGCTGCAGAAGCAGGCGGAAGCTGCCGGCCTCAAGCCCGGCGGCATGCCGGGTCTCGGCGGCGGTGGCCTGCCCGGTCTCGGCGGCGGCAAGCTTCCGGGCCTTGGCGGTTTCCCCGGCCTTCCCGGCCTGCCGAAGAAGAAGTGAGGATCGGTAAGAGATGATTGATCCCGAGATCAAAAAGGAATTGGCGGGTTACCGGCAGTCGATCGATAACATCGATGCCGCGCTCGTTCACATGCTGGCCGAACGGTTCCGCTGCACCCAGGCGGTCGGCGTTCTCAAGGCCAAGCACAATCTGCCGCCGGCCGATCCGGCGCGCGAAGAATACCAGATCGAACGCCTCCGCCACCTGGCGAAGGATGCCAATCTGGATCCGGATTTCGCCGAGAAGTTCCTGAACTTCATCATCAAGGAAGTCATCCGGCATCATGAAGCCATCGCCGCCGATCGCACGCATTCCGCGGGCACCGTCGGCACCACCCATTCCGCTTGAACGAAGCGGTCAAGAAAGCCTGCAAGGAGTTACTCAAATGGCACTGAAAATTCGTCTCGCCCGTGGCGGTTCCAAGAAGCGTCCTTACTACCAGATCGTCGTTGCCGACGCCCGCAGCCCGCGTGACGGCCGCTTCCTCGAGAAGATCGGTTCCTGGAACCCGATGCTCGGCAAGGACGACGAAAAGCGCGTTGAGCTCAACGCCGAGCGCATCAGCCACTGGATCGCCCAGGGCGCCCAGCCGACCGACCGCGTTCTGCGCTTCCTCGACCAGGCCGGTATCGCTCAGCGTCCGGCTCGCGCCAACCCGAACAAGGGTCTGCCGGGCAAGAAGGCTCAGGAGCGCGCTGCTGAAGCCAAGCAGAAGGCTGAAGACGCCGCTGCTGCTGCTGCCGAAGGTGCCGCAGAATAATATCCGGCAAACGGATGAAGGAAACGGGCGGCATTTCCATGCCGCCCGTTTTCCGTTATGTGCACCCTGAAATCCCCAAACGGATGCGGATGATGAGCAAACTCGAAAACCCGGTTCTGATGGCGACTGTCGGCGCGGCGCAAGGGTTGCGCGGCGAGGTCAGGGTCAAGTCTTTCACCGACGACCCGACGGCACTCGGCGACTATGGCCATCTCCATAGCGCCGATGGGCGCGTGTTCGAGGTGCTGGAAATCCGCGAGGCCAAGAACGTGGTCGTCGTCCGCTTTCGCGGCGTCAACGACCGCACGGCGGCCGAAGCGCTCAACGGTCTCGAACTGTTCGTCGATCGGGACAATCTGCCCGATGACGATCTCGACGAGGACGAATTCTTCTATGCCGACCTCGAGGGTCTCGAAGCCATCGACGGCAGCGGCAAGAGCTATGGCACCGTGACCGGCGTTTTCGATTTCGGCGCCGGCGATCTGCTCGAACTGAAAGGGCCGGGCAAGCGCCCCGTGCTCATCCCGTTTACCGAATGGTCCGTTCTGGAGATCGATCTCGAAGGCGGAAAGATGCTGGTCGATCCGCTGGCCGCCGGCCTCATCGACGACAAGGACGAGCCCGGCAGCCCGTTTTCGGCCAAGCGCAAGTGAGCGGCAAGGCAATGCCCTTCCGCGCGACGGTGCTCACGCTCTATCCCGAAATGTTTCCCGGCCATCTCGGCGCCTCGCTTTCCGGCCGGGCGCTGGAGCGCGGCCAGTGGTCGATCGATGCCGTGCAGATCCGTAATTTCGCCGAGGACAAGCACCGCACCGTCGACGATACGCCGGCCGGCGGCGGCGCCGGCATGGTGCTGAAGGCCGACGTGCTCGCCCGTGCCATCGACGCGGTGTCACAGGACGATGATCGCCCACGGCTGCTGATGAGCCCGCGCGGTCGGCCGTTGACGCAGAAACGCGTGCGCGAACTTGCCGACGGCCCCGGCGTGGTGATCGTCTGCGGCCGGTTCGAAGGTGTCGATCAGCGCGTCATCGACGGGCGCGAACTCGAGGAAGTGTCGATCGGCGACTATATTCTGTCGGGCGGCGAGCCGGCGGCCTTGACGCTGCTTGATGCCGTCGTGCGCATTCTGCCCGGGGTGATGGGCAACGAGCTGTCGGGCGTTCACGAGAGCTTCGAAGGCGGGCTGCTGGAGCATCCGCACTATACCCGTCCGCAGGTCTTCGAGGGCAGGGAAATCCCGGCGGTGCTGACCTCGGGCAATCATGGCGCCATCGCAAAATGGCGCGGGGCCGAGGCCCGCCGACTGACCGAGGAGCGTCGCCCGGATCTGCTTCTTCAACCCGTGAAGAAGTAATAGGCGGTAAGCAGCAGTCCGACCGCCACCACCAGAGCGCGGATCACCGCTTGCGGCACGCGTCGTGCCGCCCAGACGCCGAGATAACCGCCGAGTGCTGCACCTGGAACCATGATCGCCGCATGCAGCCACGACACGACGCCGCCGGCGGCGAAGACGACGATGGCGATGGCGGCGATGACGATCGAGATGAAGTTCTTGAGCGCGTTCAAGCGGTGATAGCCGCCACCGGTGGCAAGCCCCAGCACAGCCAGCATCATGATGCCCATGCCGGCACCGAAGAAGCCGCCATAGATCGAGGTGGCGAACTGGCTGACGATGCCGGCCGGGCTGATCGCATGCTCGTCGATGCGGGCCTTGGGCTTCAAGAGCGGCCCGGCGGCGAAGATCGCCGTCGCGGCGATCAGCAGCCAGGGCACGAGCGCGCGAAACGAGGCATTCGACAGGGAGATCAGCAACACGGCGCCGACAAGTCCGCCGACCGCCGAAATGATGCCGAGCCGGATCGCCTGGCGGCGGTCTGCGCGGATTTCCTTGGCATAGGCAAGCGTCGAGGTGATGTAGCCGGGGAGCTGGATGATCGACGACGTGGCATTGGCGACGATCGGCGGCAGGCCGCCAAGGGTCATGGCGCCGAAGGTGAGAAAGGTTCCGCCACCGGCAATCGCATTGACCATGCCCGACAGCAAGCCGGCAACGAAAAGCAGAAGTATTTCGAAGAAATGCATGGTCTCTCCCCATCGCCCCAGCCCGGCATAGCCCGCCGGTTTTGCGGCCGCAAGTCCACGAGCGCATGCATTTCCATGCGCGTTATTTCGAAATCTCTGATAGAATTCGCGCCGAACGCCTCCATGGCCCGGAAAATATGGCTTGCGGGGATGACAAGCGGGGTTTCTTCGTGTAAGTGCCGCCCCGGTTCGGGTTTTTGCCCGTCGACCACCAACAAAGAATGGTGAATTCGCTCCTGCCGGGTCCGGCAACATCTGAAGGCACGTCCGACAGGTCGATCGAGAGCGCTCTGGCTGTTTCAGAAGAACTTGAAAGGTTAACCCGATGAACATCATCCAGCAGCTGGAAGCCGAACAGGCCGCCAAGATTGCCGCCAAGCGCACGCTCCCCGATTTCTCCGCAGGCGACACCCTGCGCGTCAACGTCCGCGTTGTCGAAGGCACGCGTACCCGCGTTCAGGCCTATGAAGGCGTTTGCATCGCTCGCTCGGGCGGCGGCATCAACGAAAGCTTCACCGTTCGCAAGATCTCCTACGGCGAAGGCGTCGAGCGCGTATTCCCGGTCTACTCTCCGCTCGTCGAGAGCGTCGAAGTGGTTCGCCGCGGTAAGGTCCGTCGCGCCAAGCTCTACTACCTGCGCGATCGTCGCGGCAAGTCGGCTCGTATCGTTGAAAACACCGGTACCCGCGCCCGCAAGCTGAACGACGCCGAACGCCAGGCCGTTGCCGAGGAAAAGGCACGCATCGAAGCTGAAAAGATTGCAGCAGCTCAGGCTCTCGCCGCCGAAAAGGCAGCAGCCGAAGCAGCCGAAGCCAAGGCAGCAGCAGAAGCCGCTGAAGCCAAGGCAGCAGAAGCCGCTGCGGAATAAGATTTCAATCCTTTCGGATTGTTGGAAAGGCGGCCTCGGGCCGCCTTTCTTTTTTGGTACTATGCGCTTGTCTTTTCTTGGCAATCCGTGACATTTTTCGCTGCCACACTTTTCGGGAGCTCTTCCAATGACAATCCGTCGCCATGTGCTTGCGGGCATCGCAGCTGCACTTGCCGTTCCATTTGCATTTTCTGCACCGGCTTTCGCCAGCGACCTGCCGGATCTCGGCGGCAAGACGGTTGTCGTCGTCACGGAAAATGCCTACCCGCCGCTGCAGTTCGTCGATCCGAAGACCGGTGAGGCGATCGGCTGGGAATACGACGCGATGAACGAGATCGCCAAGCGTCTCAATTTCAAGGTCGAGTACCAGAACACCAGCTGGGACGCGATGATCCAGGCGGTTCACGACGGTCAGTACCAGATCGGCATGACCGGCATCACCATCAAGGACGACCGCAAGGAGAAGGTCGACTTCTCCGACCCCTATATGCGTTCGCAGCAGTTCATGCTGGTGCGTGGCGACGAGACCCGCTTCAATGACGGCAAGAGCTTCGGCGCCTTTGCCGACGGCCTGGTCGGTGCGCAGCCGGGCACCTCGCCGTTCTACACCGCCGTCTATGAAATGCTCGATGGCAATGAACAGAACCCGCGCGTCAAGCTGTTCGAAACCTTCGGCGCCACCGTGCAGGCCCTGAAGGCCGGCGATGTCGACGTCGTCCTGACCGACAGCGTTGCCGCCAAGGGTTATGTCGATTCTTCCGAAGGCAAGCTGAAGGTCGTCGGCGGCCCGCTCGGTACCGAGGATTTCGGCTTCATCTTCCCCAAGGGTTCCGATCTGGTCGCTCCGGTGAACGCCGCGATCAAGGCTCTGAAGGCGGATGGAACCTTCGACGCCTTGGACAAGAAGTGGTTCCTCGACTACAAGATGGGCGGCTGATCGCAGGCCATGGCCGCCCCACAATCTTCTGACATGTCCGGAAAGGGCGACTATCCCTGGTGGCTGGTCGCCCTTCTGGTGATTGCGGTGGCGCTGGCCGCTGTTATCGTCGCCAATGACATCTATACCGAAGTTTTCAACGTTGTTCTCAAGGGCATCGGCGTCACCATTTTCGTGACCCTGATGGGTTTCGTGCTGGCGACGACGCTCGGTCTCGGCATTGCGCTGATGGCGCTTTCGGAGCGTGCGGCACTTCGCCAGATCGCACGCTTCTATACCGAAGTCATCCGCGGCGTGCCGATCCTCGTTCTGCTGTTCTACATCGCCTTCGTCGGCGCCCCGGCGCTTGTCACGGCCGCCAACTTCATAGCGGCGCCGCTGATATCGGCCGGCTGGATGGAGCCGGTGGTGGTGCGTGACATTTCGCTGATGTGGCGGGCGATCATGGCGCTGATGATCGGTTATTCCGCCTTCATCGCCGAAGTCTTTCGGGCCGGCATCCTCTCGGTCGACAAGGGGCAGGTCGAGGCGGCCAAGGCGCTGGGCCTGACGCGTTACCAGCGGTTTCGCCTGGTGATCTTCCCGCAGGCGATCCGCGTGATCCTGCCGCCGCTCGGCAACGACTTCGTCGCCATGGTCAAGGACTCCTCGCTGGTCTCCGTGCTCGGCGTCGCCGACATCACCCAGATGGGCAAGGTCTACGCCTCCGGCTCCTTTCGCTTCTTCGAGACCTATTCGATCGTTGCCTATGTCTATCTCGTCCTGACCATCGGCCTGTCGCTGGGCTTGCGGGGGATCGAGCGGCGGTTGCGGCGCGCCGAGCAGCGTTGAGGCCGCTTCCACCGATTGCCGAAGTGTCAAAAAATTGATATGTACGGCCTCATGGAATCCAAGTTCGGATGTCGAGAGCAGAAAATCGTCGTGCTGCAGGACCACAAGCGTCTGCCGGCACGCTTTTTCGCGCGCGTATCCGGGGCGCTGACAAGCCTCCTATCCTGATCCCTTGATCAGCGTTTCCGGCCGCCTTGCTGCCGGCTTTTCCCTTATTTCCGAAAATTCGATGGATATATCGCCATGAGCGCACCGCGTACTCTCTATGACAAGATCTGGGACGACCATCTGGTCAACAGCCAGGACGATGGCACCTGTCTTCTCTACATCGATCGTCACCTCGTTCACGAAGTGACGAGCCCGCAGGCTTTCGAAGGCCTGCGCATGGCCGGGCGCAAGGTCCGCGCTCCGGAAAAGACGCTCGCTGTCGTCGACCACAACGTGCCGACCTCGCCTGATCGCCATCTCGGCATCAAGAACGAGGAAAGCCGCATCCAGGTCGAGGCACTCGCCACGAACGCAGCCGAGTTCGGCGTCGAATATTACTCCGAAAACGACAAGCGCCAGGGCATCGTGCACATCGTCGGCCCGGAACAGGGTTTCACGCTGCCGGGCATGACGATCGTTTGCGGCGACAGCCACACCTCGACGCATGGCGCCTTCGGCGCGCTGGCGCATGGCATCGGTACGTCGGAAGTCGAGCACGTGCTTGCGACCCAGACGCTGATCCAGCAGAAGGCCAAGAACATGCTGGTGCGTGTCGACGGCCAACTGCCGCCGGGCGTTACCGCCAAGGACATCATCCTTGCCATCATCGGCGAGATCGGCACCGCCGGCGGCACCGGCCACGTCATCGAGTTTGCAGGCGAAGCGATCCGCTCGCTGTCGATGGAAGGTCGCATGACCATCTGCAACATGACGATCGAAGGTGGTGCCCGCGCCGGCCTGATCGCGCCTGACGAAACGACCTTCGAGTATATCAAGGACAAGCCGCGCGCGCCGAAGGGCAAGGCCTGGGAAATGGCGCTCGACTACTGGAAGACGTTGCATACGGACGAAGGCGCGCATTACGATCGCGTCGTCGTGCTCGACGCTGCCGATCTGCCGCCGATCGTGTCCTGGGGTTCGTCGCCCGAGGACGTCATCTCGGTTCAAGGCATCGTCCCGAACCCGGACGAGATCCCGGAAGAAAACAAGCGCACCTCCAAGTGGCGCGCGCTCGACTATATGGGCCTGAAGCCCGGCACCAAGATCACCGACATATCCGTCGACCGCGTCTTCATCGGCTCGTGCACCAACGGCCGTATCGAGGACCTGCGCGCCGTTGCCGCTGTCGTCGAAGGCCGCAAGGTTGCGTCGACCGTTTCGGCGATGATCGTTCCGGGTTCCGGCCTCGTCAAGGAGCAGGCGGAAGCCGAAGGCCTCGACAAGATCTTCCGCGAAGCGGGTTTTGATTGGCGCGAGCCGGGCTGCTCGATGTGCCTTGCGATGAACGACGACCGGCTAAAGCCGGGCGAGCGTTGCGCCTCGACCTCCAACCGCAACTTCGAGGGCCGCCAGGGCTTCAAGGGACGCACGCACCTGGTGTCGCCGGCAATGGCGGCAGCCGCAGCTGTCGCCGGGCATTTCGTCGACATCCGCGAGTGGAAGTAAGCTGGCGCGAGTGGAAATAAGCCGGTTCTTGAGCTTTTCCGGCGTTGATGGCCGCCCTTCGGGGCGGCCTTTTTTATGGTCCACTCTTGCGGGGACAAAATGCCGGCGCGATGCGAGAATGGGTCAGGGTGGATCGCACTTCGCTGCGAAGGAGGACATGATGGCCGAGGATCACAGTGCGAAAACATACCGCCTGATGCTGTTGCGCCACGCCAAGTCCGCATGGCCGGACGGCGTGCCGGACCACGACCGGCCGCTCGGCGAGCGTGGCCGTAAGGCGGCGCCATTGATCGGCGCTGAAATGAAGCGCAATGGATTGATCCCGGGGCTCGCGATCGTTTCCACGGCGCGACGTGCGCAGGAAACCTGGGCGCTGGTCAGGGACAACTTGCCGGCGCCAATCCCCACCCGTGAAACGCGCGACATCTACGAAGTTGGGGCGCCCGCCATTCTGGCGACCATTCGCGCCGTTGACCCTGATATCCGCAACCTGCTTGTCGTCGGCCACAATCCGGGCATGGAGGAACTTGCGCATCTGCTGGCTGGATCCGGCAAAGACGAGGCGCTCGCGCGCATGCGGGGGAAGTTTCCGACAGCGGCGCTTGCCGTACTCGCGTTCGACGGCTCCAGTTGGGAGGACCTCGCATCGGGCACGTGCCGTCTCATCGATTTCGTCACGCCGCGCCAACTCGCCTGAGGCCGCGCCGGCTTGCCTGATCGGATCAGATCTTGCGTCTTGCCAGCCTGCGCACAAGGGCGGCCGGAAGGCGCTTTGCCAAGGCCCTGGCCGCCGGTAGCAGCCGCGCCATGACAAGCTCGCGCAGCAGCCATCCGCGCCAGGAGAATGCGAAAGCATAGTCGCTGACGGCAACCAGCCCGTCGGCGTGCTGCATCTTGTAGCCGTCCGCCGGCGCCAGCAGGTCGAAGACACGGCTGCCGCGATGGGCGGCGGCCGCGAATGTCCGGTGGATCAGCAGCCGCCCGAGACCCTCGCGGTCATAGCCGGGGTCGGTTGCCAGCACATGTCCGAAGGTGTGGCCCTTGCAATCGAAGGACAGATCAACGCCGATGGGTCGCCCATCGCAGGCGATCGTCGAGGCGTGCAGGCCGGCGCCGGGATCGCCGGCCAGGCCCTCGAAGAACACCTGGAAGCGGCGGTCCATGACGGTCGGCGACAGGATCGCGTTTTCAAGCAGCCAGTTTTTCTTGATGGTGATGGCGGCCGCCGCGGCTGCTACGGCTGTAGAACCCGGTTCCGGCTCGGCAAAGGTGATGTCGCCGTGCTCGCGCAGCCTTCGCAGCCGGCGCCGATAGTTCGAACGCTCGCGTGCGGAATAGGCGATGCCGGGGCCATCGGCTGTCACCCGCCGCGACAGGCTTGCGAAAGGCGCCTGCACGTCGCCGGGCAAGGAGGCGCCGCTCGGGATCGCCGAACCGCATAGGGTAGCGTCCGCTCTTACCCGCCGCGCTTCGAAGAGATCGGCGCCGAGCGATGCGACGGCGCTCCAGCCGGCTTCGAGTAAGGCGTGTCTGTTATCGCCAGTCTCGACGAGCACGTCGCCGAATTGGGCCACCGGCGCTCCCATGAAACCAAGCACATCAAAGCCAAGCTTGCGCTGGCGCACCAGCGGCCAGATGGCGGCGAGGCGCCCATGCATGCGCCCGGTGACAATGCAGAGCCGTGTCCCTGGATCGAGATAGTGCCGCGCCCAGTGTCGCAGGAAGATATGACGCTGGAACACCTGTTGAGGCTCCGCCGTCCGCTCGAAAAGGTCGTCCCATTCCTTGTGCAGGGCCTCGAAGCCTTCGAGACTTGTGACGAAACTGATTTGAAGATTTTCGCCCAAAAGCTGGCGGCTCGGAGTTATCTCAACCGCGTCGGCGATCGGCGACGTCGCTCGGCCGGGCATGGTTCAGCCGCTTCGGAAGTGATTGACGAGTCGCCGCGTTCCCTTGATCGGGAAGCGGGCGAGATAGGCAACCATGAGAGCGGGATGGAGAGCGGCAAACGGGGCGTCGTTCTCGACCAGATGCCGGATCGCCAGAACAGGCATCGGCGAGCGCAGCGGGCGGAACTCCGGGTTCCACAGGCCAAGATCCTCGGAGCCCGCATGCATCATGCCGATCATCCGGGCGCGGGCGAGTGAATAGAATCGATGCCGCCGCTGGATGCGCTTCAACATCGCGATCCCACCGGGATCGGCGCAGTCTGGAAAGCCAACGATCACCGTGCGGAAATGCTTCATCGCGGTTTTGCAGGGGATGGCTTCGAGTTCGCCGAATGCGCCACGGATGAGAGCAAAGGCCTTGTCTTCGTCCTCGGCGCGCGCGGGAGAAATCGCCAGCCGAACCGTATCGATCTTGGCGGCCTGACGGGTAAAGGGGCAAACGGCGCCGGTGCGTCCGAGATCGGGGTGACCGTTCATCAGATAGGATTCGACCCAGTCGAGCAGCTGCGCAATGTCGGAACCTTGCGAGACGCCGTCCGCGATATCACGAACCTCTTTTATCCCGAAGAACCGCCCGTCGGTCGCCGGTATCGCTTTGGCCGTCATGGTCAGCATCGGCAGCACTCGTCCTGCAAATCTCGCTTGAGGCTACATAGACACCAGAGCTTGCGGAAGTGTTGATGGTTGTGCGCAATGAGATTTCCCGTCCAGCTTATGCTTTCCGAATCCTTCAGTCGACCGCCGGCATGGCCCATATGGGAGCATCGGCGTCAGAGAACTTTGACGACCGCACCGTGACGCAGATGCGGGATCAACCGGCGCATGGCGGCAAAGCTTATGGCGACGCAGCCCTCGGTCGGCTCGTATCCGGGACGGATAAGGTGAAAGAAGATTGCCGAACCGGCATAACGGCGCCGGCTGGTCAGGTTCCAGTCCATCACTAGGCAGATGTCGTAGAGCCCGTCCACACGCATCATTTCTTCGTGGCTCGCTGCGAAGGGCGCCTTGGCCGGGCGATTGTAGCGGGCATGGCCGGGAGCGTCGCACCAGAGCATGCCCTTGCGTGTGATCCGTGTCGGCAACGGCGTCGGCGGCAGCAGGATGCGGTCGCGCCTGACGTAGCCGCCGATGAGCTTCATCGCGGCGCGCGGCGTGGCGCCGTCGCCCTCGCGCTTGCGGCTGGTAAACCCGCTTCGGCCAATGGCCGCTTGCTCCGTGCGGCCATCGAAGGTAACCAGTGCACGCCTGCGATCAAGCGGGGCAGGCCGGACGGTGATGACGGATTTGACTGGCCTTCTTCCCGACGTTTTCTTGCGCATCTCTCTCACAGATTTTTGAATTGTCCGTGATTTGGCGGGCACCATAAGCACGGTTGCATATATAACGCGGTTCCAAAACCGGTTCGCTTGCCAACACGGGCATTTGAGCTAGTTTGAAACCGGAAGCAAACAGGAATTGTCCCATGGCGACCCGTACCATTCTTCTTGTCGACGACGACAATGACCTGCGCGAAACGTTGGTCGAGCAGCTTTCGCTTTACGAGGAATTCGATCTTCTCCAGGAGGCCTCTGCCGGCAAGGGCATTCAGGCGGCGCGCGCCCAGCAGGTCGACCTGCTGATCATGGATGTCGGCCTGCCCGACATGGACGGGCGCGAGGCGGTCAAGCTCCTGCGCAAGGGCGGCTTCAAGGCGCCGATCATCATGCTCACCGGTCACGATACCGATTCGGATACGATCCTCGGTCTGGAAGCCGGCGCGAACGACTATGTCACCAAGCCGTTTCGCTTCGCCGTCCTGCTCGCTCGTATCCGCGCACAGCTGCGCCAGCACGAACAGAGCGAAGACGCGACCTTCAGTGTCGGTCCCTACACGTTCAAGCCGAGCCAGAAGCTGCTGACGCTCGAAAACGGCCAGAAGATCCGGCTGACCGAAAAGGAGGCGGCGATCATCCGTTATCTCTACCGCGCCGACCAGAAGGTGGTGACGCGCGACGTGCTGCTCGAAGAAGTCTGGGGCTACAATTCCGGCGTGACGACGCACACGCTGGAAACACATGTCTACCGGCTTCGCCAGAAAATCGAGCGTGACCCTTCCAATGCCGAGATTTTGGTGACAGAGAACGGCGGCTACAAGATCGTTCCGTGAGGCGGCGACTTCGGATGATTTCTCCGCACGTCAGCCGCTTCGGACTATTTGCATCGATTGCTATGCTCTTGGGTATCGAGCCCTGGAGCATCGTGATTCAGGGAGGTTAGCCGTTTGGCACTCAACGACGACATCGTTCTTCTGTCCAATGTGCCGCTTTTTGCCGACATCAGCGAAGACAAGCTGAGGCTGATCGCCTTTGGCGCGGAACGTCGGCGCGTGTTCAAGGGGCAGGAGCTGTTTCGCGAGGGCGCTCCGGCCGATTGCGCCTTTGCCATTGCCAGCGGCAGCCTCTCGCTTTCGAAAGCCAATGCCGACGGCGCGATGGAGGACATCACCACCGTCGGCCGCGGCGCGCTTCTCTCGGAGCTGGCGCTGATCTCGATGGTGGAGCGCAAGTTCACGGCGACCGCAGACGAAGACAGCGAAGTGATCCGCATCAATCGCCCGCTGTTCCGGCGCATGCTGGAAGAATATCCGGAAGTTGCCGCCCTCGTCGAGGCGCGCATCCGCGAGAACCTGCAGGCGATGATCCGCCGCGCCGGGGCACTTGCCGGCCGTTTCGCCTGACGCACTCCCGATAAGTGGCCGGACGCTACAGCGCCGTGCGTCTTTTCAGATGCACAAAGGTCGCTGTAGCACTTTGAATCATTGCCTGTTTTTAGCCTTGGATCGAATACGATTTAAGGGAACATGCAATAGGCGTTTTCACCTACCATTTGTACTTGAGCGAGCCGAGCACGGTGCGGCCCTGGCCGAAGTAGCAGTAACCGTCGGTGCAGACTTGTTCTCGCCGGTCGCCAAGGTTGGTTGCACTGACGGCCAGTGACAGGCCGTCCAGATCGGGGTTCTTCACGCCGAAATCGTAGGCGATCGACGCGTCGAAGTAGACAGCGCCGCCGTTTTCCGCCGCGTTGTCATCAGAGGTGAAGGACTTGGACGTGGCGCGAACGCCGCCGCCAAGGCTGAGACCGGCAAGCTGCGTATCGTCGGGCACGAGATAGTTTACCCAGAGGGATGCGATGTTGCGCGGCTTGGTCGAGGGCACGTTGCCGATCAGTGCGGGATTGACGTTGCCGGTGATCTCGGCGTCGTTGTAATTGTAGGCGGCGATCAGGCTGAAGCCGTTGTCGAACTCGCGGCGCGCTTCGACCTCGAAGCCCTTGGTGGTTACCTCACCCGAGGATTTGTAGTAGTAGCCGACAGGCAGCGAGGCGTCCGGCACATATTGCGGTGCCCCGGTTTCGACGATCCGATAGACGGCGGCGCTCAGCGAATAGGCCTCGCCTTCCGGCTGGTACTTGATGCCCAGTTCGATCTGCTCGCCCGTCGTCGGATCCAGAACCGTACCGTCTGCCGAGAGCTGCGTGCTCGGCACGAAGGACGTGCCGTAGCTGGCGTAGGGCGCGATACCGTTGTCGAACAGGTAGAGCAGGCCAACCTGGCCGGTGAGTTCACCGTCGTCCTTGCGATCGACGGCGCCGCTGTTCTTGTTGGTGCTCGTCTGGTCGACCCAGTCGTAGCGCAGGCCGGCGACGGCGCGCCAGTTGCCGAATTCCGCCTGGTCCTGGGCATAGATGCCGGTTTGGCGCAGATCGCGGCCGCTGAAGCTGGTCAGCGCCGGCGTCGGGCCGCTGACGCCGAATGTCGGATTGTTGAGGTCGAAGCGATAGGCTGGATCGGTGGCGCCAAAGCCCAGCCCGAAGTCTGACGTGATCCAGGTATAGTCGAGGCCGGTCAGCAGCGTGTGCGAAACGGCGCCGGTATCGAAGGTCGCCAGCAACTGGTTGTCGATCTGGTAGGCGCGCTGGTCGTCCTTGATGGCGACGGCAGAGCGGTCGAATACTTCGGGCGCGACCTCGGTGCCGAATTGCAGATAGCGCGCCTCCAGGTCCATGTCGCTGACGCGGGCGTGCTGGCGGAAGGTCAGGCCGTTGCCGAACTCATGCTCGAATATGTAGCCGGCCTGGTACTGCCGTACTTTCTGGTGGTCGTAGTCCGGATCGCTGTAGCGCAGTAGCTTGCCGCCATGCTCAAATACCCGCGGGCTGGCATCGCTCTCGCCCTTCTGCCCGAGGCCGTAGACGGTCAATGACGTTGCCTCGTCCGGCTTCCAGGTGAAGGAGGGCTGCAACAGGTAACGGTCGTCGGCGACGTCGTAGCTGGTTTCACCGTTCCGCAGCAGACCGACGATGCGATAGAGGAAATCGCCCTCGGCCGTCACCGGGCCGCCGAAATCGAAGGCGGCCTGGGCGCGACCGATCGTGCCGTACTGAACCTCGACCTCGCGGTGGGTTTCCTCCTGCGGCATCTTGGAAATGCGGTTGACGATGCCGCCGACGCCGGCGGCGCCGTACATCACCGAAGCCGGCCCCTTGATGATCTCGATGCGGTCGAGACCGTAGATCTCGGTCGGGAAGGTGCCGTAGTTCATGTAGGGCTGGCGCAGGCCGTCGCGGAAATCGCCGGTTGTCGTCGTCTCGAAGCCCCGAATGTAGATCTGGTCGAAACGTGGGTCGAAGCCGAAGGCGCCCGTGGTGACACCGGCGGCATAGCGGGTCGCCTGGATCATGTCCTGGGCGCCGCGCTCCTCCAGTTCCCTGCGGGTGACGACGGAGACTGAGCGCGGGGTTTCGACCAGCGGGGTGTCCGTCTTCAAGGCTGAGATATTGCGCGACGGCGCGATGGTCTCGTTGTCTTCGGCGATACTGGTGGCAGCCTGCCCCGCCGAAACCTCGATCTTCTGCAGCCGCGTCGTCTTTTCATTTTTCGCCGTCTGCGCGATGGCGGAATTCGGCAGCAGTCCGATCGTGATCGCGAGCAGTGCCGTCGTTGCGGAAAGAAAATGAAGCGAGGTGCGAACGGGTGTGTTCGGAGAAATCTTGCGCATGATCTGGCCCTCTTGCGGGCGCGCGAAAGCCCTCCGGATCGGCCCGGAGCGAAGCACCCGAAAATCGCTGGAAACGACGGCCGTTCAGCCGCCGCAGGCGGTGTCCCCGCCGCAGGCAAGAGGGATAATCGCTTCGAAATTCATGATCAAGAAAAATATGATTCTTTTACTCATCTTTTGTCGACGGCGACTGATCGAGCTAGAGCGTTGCCGTCTTAAGTGGAGTCATGGCAATGCTCCAACACTTTGTTTTTCCGCATTTCCTGACGGAAAACCGCTTCGCACTTTTCCTGGAAAGTGCTCTAAATATCGAAATGCGCGATCACCGGCACATGGTCCGACGGCCGCTCCCAGCCGCGCGCTTCTCGCAGGATATCCACCTGCCTCAGCTTCGGGGCGAGGTCGGCCGAGGACCAGATATGGTCGAGACGTCGGCCGCGGTCGGCGGCTTCCCAATCCTTCGCGCGGTAACTCCACCATGTGTAGAGCTTTGTCGGCGCCGGCGCATGCTGGCGCATCAGATCGACCCAGGCGCCGCCGGTCATCACCGTGGTCAGGCCCTCGGTTTCGATCGGCGTATGGCTGACGATCTTCAGGAGCTGCTTGTGCGACCAGACGTCGTCCTCAAGCGGCGCGATGTTGAGGTCGCCGACGAGGATGGAGGAGATGCCCGCCTCGGCTTCGGCGTGCAGCAGCTTCATCTCATCGACGAAATCGAGCTTGTGGCCGAATTTCGGGTTGATCGAGCGGTCCGGTTCATCGCCACCGGCGGGAACGTAGAAATTGTGCAGGCGGATTTTCCTGCCGCCGGCCTCGAACACCACCGAAAGGTGGCGTGCATCGCCGACGCCGCAATAGTCGCGGCGGTCGCTGAGCTCGTGCAGGGGCAGGCGCGAGATCGTCGCGACACCATGATAGCCCTTCTGGCCGTGCATCTCGATGTGGTGGTAGCCGAGCGCCTTCAGCGGCTTTGCCGGAAACTGGTCGTTCGGGCACTTGGTCTCCTGCAGGCAGAGGATATCGGGCTGCCAGGTCTTCAAGAGGTGTTCGACCAGCGGCATGCGCAGGCGAACGGAGTTGATGTTCCACGTGGCGACGGAAAGGGCCATTACTCATTCCCCATGATCGGGTAAGGCCGGGCGTTCGACGAAAAAGGAAGCCGGCTCAGGACGGATGTTTTCGATGTCGGGGAGGTTTAAGCAGGTCTGCCGCGTCGGGACAAGGAAGGCATGAAAAAGGCCGCCCAAAGGCGACCGATGTCCACAATACCGGCGTTTCAGGGCCAGTCTCCGCGCCAGAATGGGGCCGGTTTCACCCGCCCCGCTTGTTGCGCACTTCGTCGTAGGGAATCTTGAACACCTTGTCGTCAAGCGCGATGCCGGTCCGGACGTTGAAGATCATCACCGACGTGTCCTTCTTCTGCGCATCGGTGATCGTCCACTGGCGCAGATCGTACGTCTTCGGATCGAACATCATGGTGATCGTCGAATCGCCGAAGATCGAGCGATCTCCGAGCACGATGGTGATGAGGTCCGATTCTTCCTTGACGTCGCGCACCATCTTGCCGGTCAGATCGATCCGTTCGCTGAGCAACAGGTTCAGCGGCGTCTTGGAGAGCGGGTAGATGTCCCAGGTCTTCAGCTTCATATTGCCGATGACCACCGACTTGCCGTCGGAAATCACGCGCATCGGCGAAGGCGCTTCGTAGTTGAAGCGGATGCGGCCGGGACGGCGGATGTAGAACTTGCCACCCGTCTGCTCGCCGCGCGGCCCGAACTGCACAAATTCGCCGGACATGGTCTTCACCGACGAGAAATGATCGGCGATCTTCTGCGCCGAGCGGGGTGCCTGGGCAAAGGCCTTGGTGACGTCAAGACCGGCGCCACCCATGCCCGCGAGCGCCGCGAGGCCGCAAACGAATACACGGCGCGACATCGCCGGATTGCTGCCCAGGGTGGTTTTTGTCTCTGTCATCGCAGTCTCCTTCATTTCCTTGATCATCTGGAGCGCAAGTGCGGCACCTTCAAGGCGTTTTTCATGGCCTACGGCGGGCCGCGCTCTCACATGACCGTTACCGGGCATGGATCATCGCCCGGGACAAAAGCCGGGTTTACCGGCCGGTGATTTCCGCTTCGGTCGGCACGAGGATTTCTCGTTTGCCGGCATGGTTTGCCGGGCCGATGATGCCTTCCTGTTCCATGCGCTCGATCAGCGACGCGGCCCTATTATAGCCTATCCCGAGGCGACGTTGCACATAGGATGTGGAGGCCTTGCCGTCGCGCAGAACGATGGCCACTGCCTGGTCGTACGGATCGTCGGAATCGGCAAGGTTGGAGGTCCCGGCCGGGCCGCCGCCGTCATTGTCCTCGTCGTCATCTTCGGTGATGGCGTCGAGATACTGCGGTGTGCCCTGGGTCTTGAGATAGGCGACGACTTCCTCGACCTCGGTGTCGGACACGAACGGCCCGTGCACGCGCTGGATGCGTCCGCCGCCGGCCATGTAGAGCATGTCGCCCATGCCGAGCAACTGTTCGGCGCCCTGTTCGCCAAGGATGGTGCGGCTGTCGATCTTCGAGGTCACCTGGAAGGAAATACGCGTCGGGAAGTTGGCCTTGATCGTGCCGGTGATGACGTCGACCGAGGGGCGCTGCGTCGCCATGATCACGTGGATGCCGGCGGCACGTGCCATCTGCGCCAGCCGCTGCACCGCGCCTTCGATGTCCTTGCCGGCGACCATCATCAGGTCGGCCATTTCGTCGATGATGACGACGATGTAAGGCATCGGCGACAGATCGAATTCTTCGGTCTCGTAGATCGCCTCGCCGGTCTGGCGGTCGAAGCCGGTCTGCACCGTGCGGGTGATCGCATCACCCTTGGCCAGCGCCTGTTCGACACGGGTGTTGAAGCCGTCGATGTTGCGCACGCCGATCTTCGACATCTTCTTGTAGCGCTCTTCCATCTCGCGCACTGTCCACTTGAGCGCGACGACCGCCTTCTTCGGGTCGGTCACCACAGGCGAAAGCAGGTGCGGAATGCCGTCATAGACGGAGAGTTCGAGCATCTTCGGGTCGATCATGATCAGGCGGCACTGGTCAGGACGCAGGCGGTAGAGCAGCGACAGGATCATGGTGTTGATCGCCACCGACTTGCCCGAGCCGGTGGTGCCGGCAACGAGCAGGTGCGGCATCTTGGCGAGGTCGGCGACCACAGGCTCGCCGCCGATGGTCTTGCCGAGCGCCATGGCCAGACGCGCCTTGCTGGTCTCGAAGTCACGCGAGCCGACCAACTCGCGCAGATAAACCGTTTCGCGACGCTGGTTCGGCAGTTCGATGCCAATGGCGTTGCGGCCAGGTACCACGGCGACGCGGGCGGCGATCGCGCTCATCGAGCGGGCGATGTCGTCGGCAAGGCCGATGACACGGGAGGATTTGATGCCTGGCGCCGGCTCCAGTTCATAAAGGGTAACGACAGGACCGGGTCGGACGTGGATGATTTCGCCCTTGACGCCGAAGTCCTCCAGCACGCCTTCGAGCATGCGGGCATTCTGTTCCAGCGCATCGGCGGAGAGCGAAGCATCGCGGGTGACGTTCTTCGGTTCAGCCAAGAAGTGCATTGGCGGCAGCGCAAAATCACCGTCGTCGTCGACGAAGGAGCGCTGGGCTTCACGCTCGAACCGTTGGCCGGTCTTCGGGCGAGGCGGCGGCGTCGCAATACGCGAACCGGCCTTCGGCAGGCCCTGCTTCGGCGGTGCGGCTTTCGGCGCCCAGTCGGCTGCCACGTCGAGATCGTCGTCTTCATCGTCGGGCAGGATGCCGGCGGGGCGGCGATCGTCCATGTCGAAGGGCAAGTCGTCATCGTCGTCGGCCATGATCGGCGGCGGCGTGACGACACGGCGCTCGGAACGGTCGAGCGAAGGTTCGATACGGTCTCCGGCAACCATCGGCTTCGGCCGGACCGGCTCGTTCAGCGTGCCGAATTCGTCGTTGTTGAAATCGTAGGGCTCGTCGTACTGGCGCTTCGTCGGGGCGCGGGTTCCGCTCATGCCGAAGATGCGGCGAACGCGCGCCTGCAGGGTGTAGCGCATGTGGGCGAACGAGCCCATCAGCAGGGTGAAGGGGCCTTCGCTGTCGTCTTCGTCCAGTTCGTCGCGCACGGTGCGCGCCTTGCTCGGCGTCGGCTCCTCGATCTCCTCTTCGTCCTCCTCCTCGCCGACACCGATCAGGCCGGCGCTGTAGATCAGGCACCAGGCGGCAGGGGCGGCAAAGATGCAGGCAAGAACGGTGGCGAAGGTGCCGGTCGGGAAGGCGCCGGTGAACAGCGCGGGAAAACGCAGGATCATGTCGCCGAAGACGCCGCCGAGACCGTTGGGCAGCGGCCAGGTGATGGGCGCCGGAACACAGCTCAAGGCTGCGCCTGCAAGCACCGATCCGACGAACCAGAGGCCGAAGCGCTTGAAGATCTTGTCGAAGCGCTTGCCGCCGATCAGCACCAGCGCCCAGGCAACGGCCGGAAGCAGGGCGACGACGCTTGCAAGCCCGAAGAACTGCATGAAGATGTCGGCAAAGGCAGCGCCGGCATAGCCGAGCACGTTGGTCGGCTCGTCGGAGGTGGCGTAGGAGAAGCTCGGGTCGGCGACGTTCCATGTCGATAGCGCCGCGATCGCCAGTGCCAGCGCGCCAAACAGCGCGAAGCCCGCCAGCGACGCGATCTGTCGCCATACGAATGTGGTTAGCACGAACCGGTTGGAACGGCTGTCAAGCGTTGCCGGATTGCTTCTGCTCATGTTGCCTGCTGCCCGTCTCGATCTTCAAGACACATTGCGTGCCATGGAATCAACCTAAGCGAAGCACGGTTAACGCGACATTAACCATGCGCATGTGCCGCTAAAATACCGGTGGGCGAAGGCGTGCAATCCGCATGAAGGGGCAAAAAAAGCCCGGATCTGTCGATCCGGGCCAAAGGCGATCCGCATCAGACGGACCGCGACGGGACGTTGAGCGGCGCCTGTCTACGGCGCCGCGATTGGCTTAGCTGTGGTAGGCGGCTTCGCCGTGGGACGAGAGGTCGAGACCTTCGCGTTCGGCTTCGACCGAGACCCGGAGCCCGACGATCGCATCGACCACTTTGTAGAGGATGGCCGAGACGACACCGCACCAGACGATGGTGATGGCAACGGCGGTAACCTGGGTCATGAACTGACCGCCCATGGTGACGCCGTCGGCATAGCCGATGCCGCCGAGCGAGGACGATGCGAAGATGCCGGTTGCGAGCGCACCGAAGAAGCCGCCGACGCCGTGAACGCCGAAGACGTCAGCGGTGTCGTCGTAGCCGAACTTGTTCTTCACCACCGAGACGAAGAAGTAGCACAGCGGCGAAACGATCAGACCCATGACGATCGCGCCCATCGGGCCGGCAATGCCGGCGGCAGGCGTGATGGCGACGAGGCCGGCGATCATGCCCGAGGCAGCACCCAGCATCGAGGCCTTGCCGCGGGTGAAGGTTTCGACGACGGACCAGGAGAGAATGGCCGCTGCCGTTGCGAGGAAGGTGTTGACGGTTGCGAGCATCGCGCCGCCGGAAGCCTCGAGGTTGGAGCCGGCGTTGAAGCCGAACCAGCCGAACCACAGCATCGCTGCGCCGACGAGCGTCAGCGTCATCGAATGCGGTGCCATCATGTCCTTGCCGAAACCGGTGCGCTTGCCGACCATGATCGCGCCGATGAGGCCTGCGACGCCGGCATTGATGTGAACGACGGTGCCGCCGGCGAAGTCAAGCGCGCCCATGCCGAAGAGCAGGCCGTTGCCGTCCCAGACCATGTGGGCGATCGGGAAGTAGACGAAGGTTGCCCACAGGACGGAGAAGAGCACGGCCGCCGAGAACTTGATGCGCTCGGCAAAGGCGCCGATGATGAGTGCCGGCGTCAGCGCTGCGAACGTCATCTGGAACAGCATGAAGATGTATTCCGGAATGACCACGCCTTCGGAGAAGGTGGCCGATGTGCTTTCAACCGAGACGCCTGCGAGGAACATCTTGGCGAAGCCGCCGAAATAGGGGCTGGTCGAGCCACCGAAGGCGAACGAATAGCCATAGACGACCCAGACGATCATCATCGTTGCGCCGATGACGGTGCACTGCATCAAGACCGACAACATGTTCTTGGCGCGAACGAGGCCGCCGTAGAAGAGCGCAAGGCCCGGGATCAACATGAAGAAGACGAGCAGGGTGGAGATGAACATGAAGGCCGTGTCGGCCTTGTCGGGAACGGGTACTGCGGCAGCGGCTGCTGCCGGTGCGGCTTCCTGGGCAAAGGCGACGACCGGCGCAAGAAGGGCGGCAGAGGCTGCGCCGATCCTTACCAGAGAGGTGGAAAGTTTGCTTGACGACATCGAATAGTGCTCCCTGAACGGCGTGGCTTACAACGCTTCTGAATCGGTTTCGCCAGTGCGGATGCGCACGGCATGGTCAATCGAATAGACAAAGATCTTGCCGTCACCGATCTGGCCGGTCTTGGCGGCAGCGGCGATCGCTTCCACGGCCTTGTCGACGACCTCAGAGGGGACCGCGATCTCGATCTTCAGCTTTGGCAGGAAGCTCACGGCATATTCGGTGCCGCGATAGATTTCCGTATGTCCCTTCTGGCGGCCGTAGCCTTTGACTTCGGTTACGGTCAGGCCCTGGATGCCAACAGCAGTGAGGGCTTCGCGAACCTCATCGAGCTTGAACGGCTTGATAATGGCCATCACAATTTTCATCGGTTTCCCATCCTTGTTCGCCTCCGGGCGGAGGCCATCTCTCCTTGCTGCGAACGCTGAAAGCGCCATGCAACCGGACAGCTACATTCAAGGGGCGTGCCAGATTCCTCTTGGCGCGCTAAACCTATGAAAAGGCATGGGAAAATTATCTGTCGCAGCGATGTTGCCGCGACGCGCTAAAAAATCGTCACTTTAGAAGGTTAAAAAATAGGCAGAAAAGAATAAGTGCCTTACTTTTGTTCAGCTGCCTTTTTCCGGATCAGGCCTTCCTGCGCCACCGAGGCAATCAGCACGCCAGAACGGTCAAAAAGGCTGCCGCGGGTCATGCCGCGGGCGCCATGGGCGCTGGGGCTATCCTGGGTATAGAGCAGCCATTCGTCCATCTTGCAGGGACGGTGGAACCACATGGCGTGATCAAGGCTTGCAACCTGCAGGTTGCGATCGAACACCGATGTGCCATGCGCATAGAGCGAGGTGTCGAGCAGCGTCATGTCGGAGAGATAGGCAAGAACGGCGGCCTGCAGGTGGCGCTCGTCGGGCACGTGGCCGACGGCCTTGACCCAGACGTCCTGCGTCGGCTTGCCGTCGTTGCGCGCGAAATAATGGGCGAGCGAGACCGGCCGGATCTCGATCGGCCGCGGCCGCTCCCAGTAGCGGCGGATCGCTTCGGGGGCGTGCGCCAGGAACTTGTCCTTCAGCTCCTGTTCGCCCGGCAGGGTTTCGGGCATCGCCACGTTGGGGATCTCGATCTGATGCTCGAAGCCGTCCTCGTCATACTGGAATGACGCCGACATCGAGAAGATCGCCTTGCCATGCTGGATGGCGACCACCCGCCGCGTGGCGAAACTGGAGCCGTCGCGGATGCGGTCCACCTCGTAGATGATCGGCACGGACGGATCGCCGGGGCGCATGAAATAGGCGTGCAGCGAGTGCACGTAGCGGCCCTCGTCGACGGTGCGCTGGGCTGCGACCAGCGCCTGCCCGATCACCTGGCCGCCGAACACGCGCTGCCACCCGACCTGGGGGCTGCGGCCACGGAACAGGTTCTCCTCGAGCTTTTCGAGGTCGAGTGTGGCAAGCAGCGCATCCATGGGCGTTGCGGTCTCGGTGGGGCGCGACATTTCGGCTGTCTCCGATGGTAGGAACGGCGATGGCATTGATCTATATAGGCATGAAACGATGCTCAAGTGCGACGGGAGAAAGCGGATGATCGATGTGTTGATTGCCGGTGGCGGCTATGTCGGCCTTTCGCTCGCGGTATCGCTGAAGAAGGCGGCGCCGCATCTGGCCGTTTCGGTGATAGACGGCGCGCCGAAAGGCGCCTGGAAGCGGGACGAGCGCGCCTCTGCCGTCGCCTCGGCGGCTGAGCGCATGCTCGACGTTCTCGGCGTGTGGCAGGCGATTGTGCCGGAGGCCGAGCCGATCCGGCGCATGGTCATCACCGATTCGAAAACCTCCGATCCGGTGCGTCCGGTTTTCCTGACCTTCGACGGCGAAGGCGAAGAGGGACGGCCATTTGCCCATATGGTTCCGAACACTGCCTTGGTCGGCGCCTTGCGGGACGCCTGCGAGGAGTTTGGCGTTACCGTGCGGCAGTCGACGATGGTCGAAACCTTCGAGAGCGGCGATCATGCGGTTGCCGTGACGCTTGCCGGCGGCGAGCAGATGGAGGCCCGCCTGCTGGTTGCCTGCGACGGCGTGCGCTCGAAGCTGCGTGATGCGGCCGGCATCAAGACGGTCGAGTTCGACTATGGCCAGTCGGGCATCGTCACCACCGTCGAGCATGAGCGCCCGCACGAAGGCACCGCCGAGGAGCATTTCCTGCCGGCCGGCCCCTTCGCCACGCTGCCGCTCAAAAACAATCGCTCGTCGCTGGTGTGGACCGAACGCACCGAGGATGCCGAGCGCCTGGTCAAGGGCGACGATTTCCTCTTCGAAGAAGAGCTGGAGCGCCGCTTCGGCCACAGGCTCGGCCATCTCAAGGTCGTCGGCGGCCGCCGCGCCTTTCCGCTCGGCTTGACGCTGGCGCGGGATTTCGTCAAGCCGCGGTTTGCGCTTGCCGGCGATGCCGCCCACGGCATCCACCCGATCTCCGGCCAGGGTCTCAATCTCGGCTTCAAGGACGTGGCGGCGCTGGCCGAGACGATCGTCGAGGCGGATCGCCTCGGGCTCGATATCGGTTCGCTTGCCATTCTCGAGCGCTACCAGAGCTGGCGCCGGTTCGACACCTTCCGCATGGGGGTGACGACCGATGTGCTCAACCGGCTGTTTTCGAACGACATCACGCCGGTCAGGATCGCCCGTGACTTCGGTCTCGGCCTGGTCGATCGACTGCCGTCACTCAAAAGCTTCTTCATCCGCCAGGCGGCGGGCATTGCCGGCGACGCCGACCCGCGGCTGCTTTCGGGCCAGCCGATCTGAGTGCAAAGCGCTTAACGGCGGACTTGCCCCTCACCCTGACCCTCTCCCCGCAGGCGGGGAGAGGGGACGCGGACGATGGCTGCGCTGTCACGCTGGTTTGCTGTCGGAGAAGGGCGGTCGCTGCGGATATGGGCGTACGCCGCGGGTTTCCTTCTCCCCGCCTGCGGGGAGAAGGTGGCCGGCAGGCCGGATGAGGGGCAGGCGGGCGCATTTGGAGTGTGGCCAGCAGCCCCGGCGTCAGTCTTCGATCTTGCGGGCCTCGGAGATCAGCATGATCGGAACGCCATCGCGGATGGGATAGGCGAGCCGCGCCTTTTCCGAAACGAGTTCTCCCGCTTCGGCGCGATAGCTGAGCCGGCCCTTGGTCAGTGGGCAGACGAGCAGTTCGAGCAGTTTCGGATCGACCTTGCTGGCGTTGACGTCCATGATCCCTCGCTTACTGCAGGATGTTGTCGACATCGCCGAAATTGCGCGCAAGCACGATTTCGGTAATGGCGATCAGCGTTTCGGCGCGGGTCTTGAGGTCGGGGGCCTCCAGCAGCGCCTGTTTCTCCGCCGGACCGTAGGGGGACATCATCGCCATGGAGTTGACCAGCGTGCGGTTGCTGGCGCGCTCGACGCTCTCCCAGTCGGCCTTCAGCTTGTTGGCCTCCAAGTAGGCCCTGAAGGCTGCCAGCAGCGCTGAACGGTCGACCAGGCTTTCGTCGTCGCGATTTTCGAGATCGGCCGTGAAGGGGCCGATGCGGAAACGGCGGTAGCCGCGCGTGCCGGCCACCTCGTTAAACAGCCGGTAGCGGCATACGCCGGTCAGCGAGGTGATATAGCGGCCGTCGCCGGTTTCGGCAAAAGAGGTGATGCGACCGATGCAGCCGACCTGGCACAGTGCCGGCACCGGCCCGACGCCGATGTCGTTGCGGCCTTCGCAGAAGGAGGGCTGCACGATCCCGACCAGCCGATTGCCGGAAAGAGCATCGTCGAGCATCGCCAGGTATCGCGGCTCGAAGATGTTGAGCGGCAGCTGGGCGCCGGGGAGGAGCAGCGCACCGGTCAGCGGAAACACCGGAATGATCTCCGGCAAGTCCTGCGGACCAAGATAACGTGCATTTCCGACATGCATTCCAATTGACCTTGCAGATGTCCGGTCTTGCCCCGCCACGCCCACAGACGTAGCCAACCAGATCAAGAAATGGTGCGCCCCTCGAAAATCTCAAGGGAAAAACGCACCGATCTTGCCGCTCTGCTCAGGAAAACAGGATCGACGACAGCTTGCGGCGGGCGGCGATCGTCGCCGGGTCTTTCGGACCCCAGACTTCGAAGAAAGAGACGAGCTCACGCCGTGCGCCATCATCGTCGAAAGCCCGGTCGCGCTTCATGATCGTCAGCAGGTGGTCGGCCGCCCCATTGCGGTCGCCTTCCACGTTGCGGATCTTGGCGAGCATCATGCGCGCCTCATGGTCGTCAGGGTTCGCCGCCAGGCGCTGTTCCAGGGTATTCGGGTCGCCGAGCTTGCGGGCTTCCTCGATCTGGTCGAGCTTCTTGGCGATCGCGCTGATACCGGCATCCTTGGCAAGGTCCTCCGGCAGGCTCGAAAGCGCTTCGCGCGCTTCGGCGATCTGGCCGAGCGTGATCATGCAATCGACCATGCCGGCGATCGCCACAACATTTTCCGGGTCCGCCTGCAGCACGGCGCCGAAGAGGCCGGCGGCGTTTTCGGAATCGCCCGCCTCGAGCAACCCCTTGGCGTCGGCAAGTGCTGCCTCGATCTCGGCCTTGCTGTCGTCGACGGCGGGGCCGGCGATCTTTTCGATGAATTGTTTGATCTGGCTTTCAGGCACGGCACCCATGAAACCGTCGACCGGTCGCCCGCCGACGAAGGCGATGACCGCGGGGATCGACTGGATGCCGAGCTGGCCGGCGATCGACGGATGGTCGTCGATGTTCATCTTGACGAGCTTCACGCGGCCGGCAGCTTCCGTCACGACCTTTTCGATCACGGGGGTCAGCTGCTTGCAAGGTCCGCACCAGGGCGCCCAGAAATCGACGAGAACAGGCTGCTGGCGCGAGGCCTCCAGCACGTCCTTGCTGAAGTTGGCGGTCGTCGTTTCCTTGATCAGGTCGCCGCCCGGTGCGGCGGCCGCGGCCGGCTGGCCGCCGAAGGAAGCCGAAGCGGTCATCTGGTTGCCGAAGGACCCTGCATAGGGATTGTCGTTGCCCGTCATTCTTCTCTCCTCGCCGGTTCGTGATCCGGCTTCCTGCATTCGCGCCAAAGATCGTATGTCAGGCTGTCACTTTCAAGACAAGCGGTTCATGTCCCGTGGCTTCCATGAAGCGCAACAGGTCCTTCGAGCCGATCGAGGTCGTCGCGTCGTTGGAAAGCGGGTGGCAGTTGATCACGTCGAACTTCATCAACGCCTCGTCGATGATCACCTTGACGTTGCCGCCGATGTCGTTGATCGCTCCGAGCGCTGTCACCGCCCCCGGGATGACGCCGAGATATTCCATCAGCTTTTCCGGCTTGCCGAAGGAAACCTTGCTCGAAGCACCGATGACCTGGTGCACCGTCTTCAGATCCACGCTCGCGTGTTCCTCGACGGTCAGGAGGAAATAGTTGTCCTTCTTGTCCTTCACGAACAGGTTCTTGGTGTGGCCGCCAGGGATTTCGTCGCGCAGTGCCACCGATTCGGCCACGGTGAATACCGGGTCGTGTTTTTTGGTGCTGTGCTCGATGCCGAGATCGTCGAGAAAGCGGAAAAGTTCGTCCGCGGACTTCGGTTGCGCATCGTTCATCTGGGTGATTCTCCTTCCCGTCCATTTTTTTCCAGTCTGCTTTAGGGGAGAACGGCCGGGCCGTGCAATCTCAGAGACGGCGGAGCGGCGCGAAAACGCGGCATTTGCGGGCTTCCCGAGAGGGCTCCCAAAAAATATTCGATTTCTCTTCATTTCCCTGTTGCATTCCAAAATCGCTTAGGCCATATAGCGCCCGTCGCCGCAAGACAGCGCGGCACCCACGGTCCACCGACTACCCCCGGACCGAGGTAATGAGCGGGTGTAGCTCAGGGGTAGAGCACAACCTTGCCAAGGTTGGGGTCGGGCGTTCGAATCGCCTCACCCGCTCCAATTTTCCCAACAGATTGTAACATAGTTATTTTTTCGCCTTGGGTGAAGCCGTTGCCTTCTTCGGGAAGAACGGCAACCGTACAGCTTTACGGTCGCGCCAATCCACGCGTCGCCGACGGTCGCGGCGGAGATACTCAGCTCTTCATGAAGACATAGTCCGTTTCCTGGCGGCGGATTTCGCCGGGGCGCAAAACCGCGTTGGGAAAGCCTTCGTGATTGACGGCGTCCGGCCACACCTGGGTTTCCAGGCAGAAGCCGGCAAAGGCGCCATAGCGGCGTCCTTCGAGGCCGGGCACCGGCACGTCGAGCTTGAAACCGGTATAGAGCTGGACGCCGGGCTCGGTCGTCAGCACTTCCATCGTCACGCCGGAATTGAGACTGCGGGCAAAGGCGACCGCGTGTTTCGCCATGCGTTCCGGCGAGAGGCAGAAATTGTGGTCGTAGGCGATGCGTTCGCCCTCGGTCTGGCGCTTGAGCGAGGTCATTTCCCTGAGATCGAAGGCGGTGCCTTCGACCGGGCGGACTTCCCCTGTCGGAACCTGGCGCTCGTTGGTCGGCAGATAATGGTCGGCGGCGATCATGATGTCGTGGCCGAGCGCATTCGCGCCGCCATCGAGATTGAAATAGCTGTGCTGGCAGACATTGGCGAGCGTCGGACGGTCGGTCTCCGTCTCGTAGACGACGCTGAGCACACCGCCGGGCTTCAGCTGGTAGGTGCAGCGGATCTGGCAGGTGCCGGGATAGCCGGCGCGGCCGTCCGGGTCGGTGATTGCAAGCGTGACGCTGTCCGGTGTGTGGCTGACGATCGTCCAGTTGCGCTTGCCGATGTTGTCGCTGCCGCCATGCAGATGGGTCACACCCTTTTCATTGCATTCGAGCTGGTGGCTTTTGCCGTCGAGCGTGAAGCGGCCGTCGCCAATGCGGTTGGCGCAGCGGCCGGGGGTCGCACCAAAATAGGGAGAATGGTCGAGATAACTTTCGAGATCGGTAAAGCCGAGCACCAGCGGCGGCTCATGGCCGTCCAGCCGCAGGTCCTGGATCACGCCTCCCCAAGTGAGGATATGGGCGGTCAGGCCACCGCCGGAGAGCACGACACGGTGAACCGGTTCACCCGATGGCAGGTGTCCGAAGATTTCCGTATGCGCATGCTTGTCCATCGCCTGGCTCCCCTACAGCGCCGCGCGTCTTAGCAGACGCGCAAAGGTCGCTGTACACTCTAGAACTGCTGCATGTTTTATCCTTAAATCGGCTAGGATTTACGGAAACATGCAGTCCTCGCGGCAAGCAACCTGCGTCATTTCAGGGGGATCGGCAACCGGAAATCGAGATTTTCTGCGGTAGATTCAGCGTGATAGTTGTTTCGTCGCATCCTGCAGTCCGGCAAGCGTCAAAGGAAACATCCGCCCGCCGACGAGGTTCTTGATCATGCCGATCGACTGGGTATAGCCCCAATGCTGCTCGGCAACCGGATTGAGCCAGATGGATCGCGGAAAGTGGGCGGCGATACGCGAGAGCCAGAGCCCGCCGGCCTCGTCGTTCCAATGCTCGACTGAACCGCCGGGGTGGCTGACCTCGTAGGGGCTCATGGATGCGTCGCCGACGAAGATCGCGCGGTAGTCGCTGCCGAAGGTACGCAGCAGCTCCGCCGTGCGGGTGATGTCGGCGCGGCGGCGACGATTGTCCTTCCACAGTCCCTCGTAGACGCAATTGTGAAAGTAGAAATGCTCCATGTGGCGAAATTCGCCGCGTGCCGCAGAAAACAGCTCCTCGACGATGCGGATATGGTCGTCCATCGAGCCGCCGACGTCGAAGAACATCAAGAGCTTGACCGCGTTGCGGCGTTCCGGCCGGGTTACGACATCGAGATAACCGTGCTCGGCGGTAGCGCGGATCGTGCCGGAAAGGTCGAGTTCGTCGGCAGCACCCTGGCGCACCCAGCGCCGCAGCCGTTTGAGCGCCACCTTGATGTTGCGCGTGCCGAGTTCGACCGTGTCGTCGTAATCCCTGAACTCGCGACGGTCCCAGACCTTGACCGCGCTGCGGTGCCGTGAGCCGTCCTGGCCGATCCTGACCCCTTCGGGGTTGTAGCCATAGGCGCCGAAGGGCGAGGTGCCGGCGGTGCCGATCCATTTGGAGCCGCCCTGGTGGCGCCCCTCTTGCTCACGCAGCCGCTGACGCAAGGTCTCCATCAGCGTCTCGAAACCACCAAGGCTTTCGACCAGGCGTTTCTCTTCCTCGCTCAGATATTTCTCGGCAAGCTTGCGCAGCCATTCCTCGGGAATGGCCCCCTGTTCGAAATCGCCTGGGGGATTGATGGCCTCGAGGCCGGAAAAACAATGCCGGAACACGCCGTCGAAGCGGTCGATATGGCGCTCATCCTTCACAAGCGCCGTGCGCGCGAGAAAATAGAACGCCTCGATGTCGAAGGCAGCAATGCCCGCCTCCATGCCCTCGATCAGGGACAGGAATTCCCGGAGCGTCACCGGGATCTTCGCAGCCTTCAATTCGAGGAAGAAGGGGATGAACATTTGGCTTCAGTCTTGTCCTCTGCCGATCAGGTCCATTTCGTAGGGCGTCGTCTGGTACATCTCGTTGATCCAGTTGCCGAAAAAGAGATGCGCGTGGCTGCGCCAGCGGTTCTGCGGCGGCAGGGTCGGATCATTGTGCGGGAAATAGTCGTGCGGCATCTTGATCGGCGCGCCCGCATCCACATCCCGGAAATACTCGTCCGACAGCGAGGTGGAATCATACTCCACGTGATTGAACATGTAGAGGCGCTTGCCCTTGTTCTCGTGCACGAGACAGACGCCCATCTCCTTCGATTCCATCAGGATCTCGAGGTCGGGCACCCCATCGATGTCGGCGCGGCGCACTTCGGTCCAGCGCGACACCGGCACGGCAAAATCGTCGGAAAAGCCATTGAGATAGACGGAGGAGGGCTGCAGGTTCTGGTGGCGGTAGACGCCGAAAGCCTTTTCCTTCAGCGGATATTTCGGCACGCCGTGGAAATGATAGATCGCCGCCATCGCACCCCAGCAGACGTTCAGCGTCGAATGCACATTGGTCGTCGTCCAGTCGAGGATGCGCTTAAGTTCGTCCCAATAGGTGACGTCCTCGTATTCCAGCGTTTCGACGGGCGCACCGGTGATGATGAAGCCGTCGAACTTGCGGGCCTTCACCTCCTCCCAGGTCTCGTAGAAGGCGAGCAGATGGTCCTCGGAGGTGTTTTTCGCCCGATGCGCGCCGATGCGGATCAGCGACAGCTCGACCTGCAGCGGCGAGGCGCCGATGAGGCGCGCCATCTGGATCTCGGTCTTGACCTTGTTCGGCATGAGGTTCAGGAGCCCGATCTGGAGCGGGCGAATATCCTGACGGATCGCCACGGTCTCGGTCATCACCCGCACGCCCTCGGTCGCGAGGGTTTCGAAGGCGGGCAGCGTATCGGGTATCTTGATGGGCATGGGGCTTCCACTCGATCAATACAAAAAAACCGGCGGCGATTGATCGCGACCGGTCCTCGGAAAATCCACGTTTCCTCGGCCCTTTAGCGATTTGTTTAACGTGGCTGCAAGCCGGCCGGCCAAATCACCACGGATTGTTTGATAGCGCGGCATGGGCGCGGGGGTCAATGAAAAACGATTCGCCGGCTAAACGGCCCCTCATCCGGCTGCCGCCACCCTTCCCCCGCAGGCGGGGAGAAGGACCAGCGCCGCAAGCGCACCCCCCTCGTCAGTCCACAGAATCCCGCCGCCCACTGCCAGCCGAAATCCGCTGACGATCAAGTGGTCCGCGTCCCTCTCTCCGTGCGCGGGGAGAGGGCTAGGGTGAGGGGCAAACGCCTTGCGTTTGCAGCAAATCCAGACGGTCCTGCATGCCGTAACCCAGCCGCTTGCTGGCTTCGCTTTGGCTGAGCCAGAAAAAGCGAAAGCGGATCGGCGGGCCGCCGCCGTCCGGCGTCATCTCGCAGTGCAGCCAGGTTTGCCTGTGGTCGCCGGCAAGCGTCGCATGGAAATAGTGCCGGCGATGGCAGATTTGTCGGCCGTCCTTCGTAAAGCAGTAATCCTGCGTTGCAAGCGGCATCAATGTCGCGGGTGGCGTAAGGCCGGTCTCCTCGACAAATTCGCGCAAGGCTGCGGCTTCAGGGCTTTCGCCCGGCTCCATCGTGCCGCCTGGAACCTGCAGGTCGATTTCAGGAAAGTCCGGCTCGTCGAAAACAAGCAGATGCTCTCGCCAGGTGGCGTAGATCAGGACCTTGTTGGCGTCGGGTCTCACTGGTCGCGGCGCGCCAAGAAGGCCAGGCGCTCGAAGAGGTGAACGTCCTGCTCGTTCTTGAGCAGCGCGCCGTGCAGCTTCGGCAGCATGGTTTTCGGATCGGCGCGCAGGTCGGCCGGGTCGATCTCGTCGGCGACGAGCAGGCGGATCCAGTCGAGCGCTTCGGAGGTCGAGGGCTTTTTCTTCAGCCCCGGCACCTGGCGGATATCGTAGAAGGCGGCAAGGGCTGCCGAAAGCAGCGTCTTGCGGATGCCGGGATAGTGCACCTCGACGATGCGGGCGAGCGTGTCGGCATCGGGAAAGCGAATATAGTGGAAGAAGCAGCGGCGCAGGAAGGCGTCCGGCAGTTCCTTCTCGTTGTTGGAGGTGATGACGACGATCGGCCGCTGGCGGGCGTGGATCGTTTCATTTGTCTCGTAGACGTGGAACTCCATCCGGTCGAGCTCCTGCAGCAGATCGTTCGGAAACTCGATGTCGGCCTTGTCGATCTCGTCGATCAGCAGCACCACACGGCGCCCGGCCTCGAACGCCTGCCAGAGCTTGCCCTTGCGGATGTAGTTCCTGACGTCGTTGACGCGCTCGTCGCCGAGCTGGCTGTCGCGCAGACGCGAGACGGCGTCATATTCGTAAAGCCCCTGCTGCGCCTTGGTCGTCGACTTGACGCTCCATTCGATGAGCTCGAGGTCAAGGGCTGCGGCGATCTGGCGAGCAAGCTCGGTCTTGCCGGTGCCGGGCTCGCCCTTGACAAGCAGCGGCCGTTCCAGCCGGATCGCAGCGTTGACGGCGATCATCAGGTCCTTGTCGGCGATATAGTCGGCGGTGCCTTCGAATTGCATGGGCTTCTTCCGGTCGTGGCGATGTGAAAGACGGTCCTGCGGGCGAGGTCCGTCATCATGCCTCTGCAGTAGCGCATAAGCGGTGCAGGTGTCACTGCCGCCGGCCGTGGTCCGTCAGACGTCAGCCGCGGAAGGCGGTAACCTCGATCTCGATCAGCATTTCCGGGCGGATGAGGTCGCAGACGATCATGGTGGCGGCAGGGCGGATATCGCCGAACATCTCGCCGAAGATCGGAAAACCCGGTCGGCAAAGCTGGCATCGGTGACGTAATAGTGATTGCGCACCACCTCCGAGAGCGAGAAGCCCGCCTCTTTCAGCGCGCCCTCGATCGTCTTCAGGCAATTGCGTGCCTGCTCTTCCACCGTTTCCGGCATGGTCATGGTGGCGTAATCGTAGCCGGTGGTGCCGGAGACGAAGCACCAGTCGCCCTTGGCGACGGCACGCGAATAGCCTGCCGTCTTCTCGAAGGGCGAACCGGAGGAGATGAGCTTGCGCGTCATCCCGTCGCTCACGCCCAGGGGCGCGAGGCGGCGGTCGACTTTTCAAAGCTGTCGATGGCCGTTGCCTTCTCCAGCGTCAGGCCGATGTCATCGAGGCCGTTCAGCAGGCAGTGGCGCTTGAAGGCATCGATCTCGAACTTGACCGTGCCGCCGTCCGGGCCGGTGATCTCCTGGGATTCCAGGTCGATCGAGAGGATGGCGTTGGAGCCGCGCGAGGCGTCGTCCATCAGCTTGTCCAGGTTCTCCTGGCTGACGACGATCGGCAGGATGCCGTTCTTGAAACAGTTGTTGTAGAAGATGTCGGCAAACGAGGTCGAGATCACGCAGCGGATGCCGAAGTCGAGAAGCGCCCAGGGCGCGTGTTCGCGCGAGGAGCCGCAGCCGAAGTTGTCGCCGGCGACCAGGATCTTGGCGTTCTGGTAGGCGGGCTTGTTGAGCACGAAGTCCGGGTTGACCGAGCCGTCCTCGTTGTAGCGGGCTTCGGCGAAAAGTCCGGTGCCGAGGCCGGTGCGCTTGATCGTCTTCAGGTAGTCCTTCGGAATGATCATGTCCGTGTCGACGTTGACGACGGGGAGGGGAGCGGCGACGCCGGTGAGCTTGACGAACTTTTCCATAACTTCAGGCCTTCGATTTCAGCGAAATGTTGCGTAAGCGTTTAGATCAGTTTTGCGCCGAAATGAAGGAAAATCTATCCCGAAGATGCTTGCCGGGCGGGTGAAATCGCCTGCCCGGTAGCTGTTGTCGCGGTTGTCTTATCAGTTGGGGTGCCTTGCCCGAGGGCTTTGCGGAAATAGGCCGGTCTCAGCCTGCCTTGACTCTAGCCTGCCTTGACCGGGGCGTTCAGCGCCCAGAGCACGCCGAAGGGGTCGCGCAGCTGTCCGTAGCGATCGCCCCAGAACATCACCTCGATGGGCATCACGACTTCGGCTCCGGCGGCGACCGCTTGGCTCCACCACGCGTCGATGTCGTCGACCGGCAGCATCAGGCTGAAAGCCTGGGGCTTTTCCAGGGCATGGCCGTATTCCGGATAGGCGTCGCTGAGCATCAACGAGCTGCCGTTGATGTGGAGGTGGATGTGCATCGTCCGGCCCTGGTCGTCGACCGGTTGCCTATAGGCTTCCTTTGCGCCGAAGGCGTGCTTGTAGAATTCCGCGGCCTTGGCCGCGCCGTCGACCTGGAGATAGGGCACCAGACCGTTCAGGGCCTGCGGCAACTGGTTTGCGTCTGTTTTCTGCGTATTGCTGTCCATGTCGTGCTCCTATCCTTCGTCACGAGGCCATGGCCTTTGCTGGCCTGGTCCAAGGACGAACGGAAACGGATGCGCCCGACATGGGTGTCGCAAAATTTTATCTCGGCTTTGGAGGCCGGGGCCGCGTGACCTAGAGATCGATGATCGTGCCGCGACCGTCGTTCCAGATGCGCATTTCGCGCGGGGCGGCGCCGGAGGTCGGGCGGGCCGTTGCACGGGCGGGTTTAAGGTTCAGCCGGGCGGCAATGGCGCTGCCGATCGCGACAACGGCGGCGATGCCGGCGAGCGCGAGCGCAAGCGATGCGGTGAAGACGAAGGCTGCCAGCGTAATGATGATGGCTACAGCCGTAAAAAGAACAGAACGTATGCTTTGCATGATCGTCACCTTTCTGGCTCCGATGTGGGTGTTGCTGCCGCCGCTTGCAAGAGGGGGTGCGGCCGTTCGCCTCGCCTTGCGGAAAAAATGAAAGGGGGGCACAACTGGCCGCATGACAAAATCGATCGAACATCACCCCGTTCGCCTGCGCCGTTCGGTGCTTTCAGTGCCGGCCGACAATGCCCGCGCACTGGCCAAGGTTTCGGAACTGGCAGTCGATGCCGCGATCTTCGACCTCGAGGACGCGGTGGCGCCCGAGCGCAAGGCCGAGGCGCGTGACGGGCTCGTTCGCCATCTCATCGAAAACAGGCCGGATTGCGAGATCATCATCCGCATCAATGCGCTTGGATCGGGCTTCGGTCAGCAGGATCTGGCGGCGGCCGTTTCGGCAAAGCCCGACGCGATCCTCTTGCCCAAGGTCGAAAGCCCGGCCAATATCCAGATCGCCGCCGACTGGCTGGCCGATAACGATGCGCCGGAGGCTTTGCGTCTCTGGGCGATGATCGAGACGCCGCACGGTGTCGTCAACGCGCCGGCGATCGCCGAGACCGGCCGTACCTTCGGCGGCAGGCTCGATTGCTTCGTCGTCGGCCTCAACGACCTGCGCAAGGAAACCGGCGTTCCCGACCGTCCCGGCCGGCCTTACCTCATCCCCTGGCTGATGCAGATCCTGCTGGCCGCACGCGGAAGCGGTCTTGATGTCATCGATGCGGTGTTCAACGATTTTCGCGACGCCGACGGTTTCGACGAGGAGTGCCGGCAGGGGCGCGATATGGGCTATGACGGCAAGATGCTGATCCATCCGTTGCAGATCGGCCCGGCCAACGAGCGCTTCGGCGTCGAGCAGGCAGCCGTCGACGAGGCGCGTGCGATCATCGCCGCCTTCGCGCTGCCGGAGAACGCAGACAAAGGTGTCATCAATCTTCATGGCCGAATGATCGAGCGACTGCATCTCGATCAGGCCCTGAAGCTCGCCGCCAAGGCGGACACGATTGAAAAACGAAAGGCAAGATTTTGAAACTTTACCGCTTCCTCACCGGCCCCGACGATGCGTCCTTCTGCCATAAGGTGACGGCGGCGCTGAACCAGGGCTGGTCCCTGCACGGCTCGCCGACCTACGCCTTCAACGCGGATACGCAGCACATGCAATGCGGACAGGCCGTATTCAAGGAAGTCGAAGGCAAGGATTATCATCCCGACATCAAGCTGTCGGAACAGTAAAAAGCAGGAACGCTCCGGTTTTACGGCCGGAGCGTTCTTTAGGTTTTTCGATTGTATTTCAGAGGGGCCAGCTTTTGAGCCGGAAGGCTCCGAGAGCCTTTCCGGTTTAAACGGAACCGTAGAAACGCTCCATCTCTTTGTTCCAAGCATTTCCTGACGGAAAACCGCTTCGTACTTTTCCTGCTTCTCAGGGCTTAGTTGCCCACGTGCTCCACGCTCGCCTCGATCCGTTCCATGTCGTCGTCGGAGAGGCCGAAATGGTGGCCGATCTCGTGGATCAGCACATGGGTGATGATATCACCAAGCGTTTCCTCGTTTTCCGCCCAATAGTCGATGATCGGGCGGCGATAAAGGGTGATCCGGTTTGGAAACTCGCCCGTCTCCATGGTGAAACGTTCGCCGATGCCGCGGCCTTCGAACAGGCCGAGCAGGTCGAACGGCGTCTCCAGCGCCATATCCTCGAAGACGTCGTCGCTTGGGAAATCGGCAACCTCGATGATGAGGCCGGTCGTCAACTGGCGGAACTCCTGCGGCAGGTGGCTATAGGCTTCCACTGCGAGTTGTTCGAATGTCGTGAGCGTCGGTGCGTGGCGATCCCGCCAATCATCGGTCTGGTCAATGCGGGCCATAGGCACTCCTTGTTGCCCTCCATATAGCGATTTTGCCTTTGTTTTTCGAGTGTTGAATTCCGGCTGGGGCGGGCAAGGAATAAATTCTTAAATTTGGCTGTTGACTCCTCTGGGCAGCTCTGGAATCTATAAGAACATAACAGGAACATCTTAAATGGGAGTTGACCGTCATGGCCGAGAACGCCGTGCAGCGGGAGACCGTTCTTTCGCTTCGCGAAACCATAGCCAGGATCGAGAATCGCAGGCTTCCTGGCGTCGTGAAGGCGGTCAAGGCGGCCGATCCCGCCGGCTTTCGGCGCAGGCAAGAGGGTAGCCAGGCATCCGGCCGCAAGGTCTTGCCGCTCGGCATCTCCGAACTCGACGATATCCTCGAGGGCGGCCTGCCGCTCGAGGGCATGACGGAGATCCGCAATTCCGAGACGCGCGACGCCGGGGCTGCAGCCGGTTTTGCAACCGCGCTTAGCGCCCTCTGTCAGCAGGCACGCCAGCAAAAGGGCGATGCCGGGGCACCGGTTCTGTGGATCAGCCAGTCGCTGGCCTCGACCGAGGCCGGCCTGCCCTATGGCCTTGGTCTCAAGGCTTACGGGCTCGACATTCGAAGCCTGATCCTCAGTCTGCCGCGCACGGTGAAGGACGCGCTCTGGATCGCCGAGACGGCGCTTTCAGTGCCTGCCTTCTGTGCCGTCATTCTCGAAATTCGCGGCAATCCGGCATCGCTGGCCTTAAGCGAAAGCCGGCGCCTGCATGTTCGCGCGCGCGCCGGGCGCATTCCTCTTCTTCTTCTGCGTCAGTCCGGCCACGAGGAGGCGAGCAGCGCCTTCTGCCGGCTTCATATCGAACCGGCGCCCGCCCGCGAGCGTCCCCTTCCTGATGGCTCGATGCTTTGCGGCAGCATCGGTCATCCCGTCTTTCACGTCATTGCCGAAAAAAGCAGGTCTCCTGCTCCCGTCGGCCTCTTCCTGGAGTGGAACCCCCATGACCGCCGCTTTTACCCCGTCGAGCCCCTACCAGCCGCTGCTGCGGCAGATCCAGAACCAGCGCATTCTGTCGCTCGACTTTCCGCATCTTCCGGCCGATCGGGTGGCGCGGACACGCTGGGGCACCTCGTGGCTTTCCCGCGGGCGTCCTGATCATCCGCCTGTCGTCTTTGCCGACCGGGTCAGGAATGCGATGCGCCTCGTCGCACTCGATGGCCTTGCCGAGAAAGCCGGATTTCAATTGGGGCAGGGCGTTGCCGAGGCGCGGGCCATGTGTCCCGATGTCGATGTGCTGCCCGCCGACCCGGCGGCGGACCGCGCCCTTCTGGAAGGACTTGCGGACTGGTGCAGCCGCTATACCCCGCTGGTGGCACTCGACGGCGAAAACGGTCTCTATCTCGACATTACCGGCTGCGCCCATCTTCTCGGTGGCGAGAAATCGCTTCTCGACGACCTCTTGTCCCGGCTCTTTCACCTCGGCATCGAGGCGCGTGCGGCGATCTCGTCTTCGGCCGGGCTCTCTTGGGGCGCGGCGCGTTTCGGTTCGCAAGGCGTGATTGCTCCGGAAGAGGCCGCACGCGTGCTGGCACCGTTGCCGATGGCGGCCCTCAGGCTTCCGGCCGAGACGATCGAAACGCTCGGCCGGGTCGGTCTCAAGCAGGTCGGCGACATCATCGAGGCGCCGCGGGCGCCGCTTGCCCGCCGCTTCGGAGCCATCCTGCTTCTGCGCCTCGATCAGGCCATGGGGCTGGAGGACGAGCCGCTCTCGCCGCGGCTCCCCGTCGCCAGTCTCTCGGCCGAGCGACGGCTTTCCGAGCCAGTCCAGGGCGAAGACGATATTCTCGGCCTGACGCAGGAGCTGGCGGCAAGACTGAAGCCGGAGCTGGAAAAGCGCGGCGAAGGCGGGCGGCTGTTCGAGCTGCTGCTGTTTCGCGTCGACGGCAGGGTCTTTCGCATCGCCGCCGGAACGTCTTCGCCGTTGATTGAACCGAGCCGCATTGCCGGCCTTTTCCGCGAGCGGCTGCAGGCGGTGCATGAGGATCTCGATGCCGGTTTCGGCTTTGAAATCCTGCGGCTGTCGGTTCCAAAAAGCGAAAAATACGAGGTGATGCAGGAGGATTTTTCCGGCACGCCGGATCGGCAGCGACCGCTGGCGGCCTTTGCCGACAGGGTCATGGCGCGGCTGGGTGCGGAAAGCCTGTTTCTGCCCGTCCTGTCTGAAAGCCATGTGCCGGAGCGTGCCGCCGTCTTTCAGCCGCTTGCGGATGTGGGAATGCTGAAGACGGCAGAGGAAGCCGCTCCCGCGGTTCCGGCTGCGCTTCTGGCGGCCTCCGTTCGGCCGCAGCGGCTGTTTCAAAGCCCGGAACCGGTGGAGGCGGTGGCCGAGGTGCCGGAAGGGCCGCCGAGAAGTTTTCGCTGGCGGCGCAGCCTTCATCGCATCGCCCGCGCCGAGGGTCCTGAACGGATCGCGGCCGAATGGTGGGTCGATGGCGAGACGGCGGCCGAGCGGGATTATTTCCGGGTGGAGGATGAAAGAGGCCGGCGGTTCTGGCTGTATCGAGAGGGGCATTATGGCGGGCCGACGCAGCCGCGCTGGTTCATGCATGGGGTCTTCGCATGAGCGCGCCCTATTTCGAGATCGGCGCCTGGTCGAATTTCTCCTTCCTCGAAGGGGCGTCGCATCCGGGCGAGATGATCGTTGCCGCCAGCCGCCTTGGCATCTCGGGCCTCGGGGTCGCCGATCGCAATACGGTGGCGGGCGTGGTGCGCGCCCATGCGCAGGCGAAGGTGGAGAGATATTCCTTCCAGCCTGGCGCCCGGCTTTCTTTCGCAGACGATATCCCGGATGTGCTCGCCTATCCGCGCAACCGCCGCGGCTGGGGCAATCTCTGTCGCATGCTGAGTGCCGGGAACCTCAGGGCGACAAAAGGCGACTGCACGCTCTATGAGGCCGACCTTGTCGAATGGGGCGAGGATATCCTCATTGCCGTCCTGCCCGATCCGGTGATCGGTGCGCCGGAGGCCAACAATCTTGCGGCGTTTCTCAAGCGGCTGAAGCCGCATTTTGCCGACCGGCTCTATCTCACGCTGGTGCCGCGCTACGACGGTTTCGACCAGCTTGTCTTTGCCGGGCTGGCGACCATTGCCCGCAACGCGGGCACGAGGCTGATTGCCACCAACAGCCCGTTGTTTCACGAGCCGGCGCGCCGGCCGCTCGCCGATATCGTCACTGCCATCCGCGAGCATGTGACGGTGGCACAGGCGGGGTTCCGGCTTCAGGCCAATGCCGAACGGCATCTGAAACCACCGGGGGAAATGACGCGCATCTTTCGCGGCTATCCCGAGGCGATCGACAATACCGGGCATTTTTTCCGCCGGTTGAATTTCACCTTGGCGGAACTGGAATACCAATATCCCGATGAGAGTTTTGCCGGCGAAACGACGACGCAAACCCTCAGGCGGCTGACCATGGAAGGCGCCCATGTGCGCTATCCCGAAAGTATTCCCGAGAAGGTCTCGACCCAGATCGAGTATGAACTCGATCTGATCGCCAGCAAGCGCTACGAGCCCTATTTCCTCACCGTGCGCAACATCATGGAATATGCGCGAAGCGTCGACATTCTCTGCCAGGGGCGCGGATCGGCGGCAAATTCGACGGTTTGTTATTGTCTTGCCATCACCGAGGTCGATCCACGCTCGACGACCCTGCTCTTCGACCGCTTCCTGTCGACCGAGCGCGACGAGCCGCCGGATATCGACGTCGATTTCGAGCATGAGAAGCGGGAAGAGGTCATCCAGCATATCTATCGAACCTACGGCAAGGAACATGCCGGGCTGACGGCCGCCGTCATCAGCTACCGGGCGCGCTCAGCCGGCCGCGAAACGGCAAAGGCCTTCGGCTTTTCGGAGGACGTGCAGTCGGCGCTTGCCGGTTCGGTCTGGGGCTGGTCGGCCGCCGACCTGTCGGAGCGGGAGGCCAAGGCCGCCGGCCTCGACACCAAGGATCCGACAACGGTGCGGGTGCTCGACTATGCCACCGCGCTGATGAGTTTCCCTCGCCATCTTTCCCAGCATGTCGGCGGCTTCGTCATCACCCGCGACCGGCTCGACGAGGTGGTGCCGATCATGAACACGGCGATGCCCGACCGCTACATGATCGAATGGGACAAGGACGACCTCGATACGCTGAAGATCCTGAAGATCGATGTGCTGGCGCTCGGCATGCTGACCTGCATCGCCCGCGCCTTCAAGCTTCTCGACCGGCATTACGGCGTGAAAAAACACCTGCACATGCTGTTTAAGGATCATCAGGAGGCGGTCTACGACATGATCTGCCGGGCCGATACGATCGGCGTCTTCCAGATCGAAAGCCGCGCACAGATGAGCATGCTGCCGCGGCTCAGGCCCCGCATCTTCTATGATCTCGTCATCGAAGTGGCGATCGTGCGGCCGGGGCCGATCCAGGGCAACATGGTTCATCCCTATCTCAAGCGGCGAGAACAGCGTGATCTGAAGCTACCCATCGAATATCCGAGCCCGGAACTGAAGGTGGTTCTGGAGCGGACCCTGGGCGTGCCGCTGTTTCAGGAGCAGGCGATGCAGATCGCCATCACCGCTGCAAATTTTACGCCTGGCGAGGCCGATCAGTTGCGGCGGGCGATGGCGACGTTCAAGCGAACTGGAACCATCCATACCTTCAAGCAGAAAATGATCGATGGAATGGTTCGGAACGATTATCCGCTCGAGTTTGCCGAGCGTTGCTTCAGGCAGATCGAAGGTTTCGGCGAATACGGCTTTCCCGAAAGCCACGCGGCGTCCTTCGCGCTGCTCGTCTATGTCTCCTCCTGGCTGAAGACCTATTACCCCGACGTCTTCTGCGCGGCGCTTTTGAACTCACAGCCGATGGGTTTTTACGCTCCTGCCCAATTGGTGCGCGACGCGCGCGAGCATGGGGTGCGGGTACTGCCGGTCGACATCAACCATTCGGACTGGGATTCGGACCTCGAAAAAGGTGGGCATGATCGCGATGCGGTGGAGCCACGCCATCGGGACATGCTGGATGTGATCAAGACGGAAAAAGCCATTCGTATCGGCTTCAGCCTGGTCAAGGGCCTCAGGGAGAAAGAGATCGTAGACAAGCTCGTCGCCCATCGCGGTCCCGGCTACACCTCGGTTCGCGATCTCTGGCTGCGCTCGGGACTGCCGCGCTCAGTGCTGGAGAAGCTTGCCGATGCGGATGCGTTCCGCTCGATCGGGCTTGATCGCCGCAATGCGCTTTGGGCGGTCAAGGCGCTGGACGAGAAAAGTGCTGCCGAGCGGTTGCCGCTCTTCGAGCAGGCGACGCAGGATGAATTCCAGCTGGAACCGGCGGTGTCACTGCCGCTGATGCTGGAGGGCGAGCAGGTCATCAACGATTACCGCTATCTCTCCTTCTCGCTGAAGGCGCACCCGGTCTCCTTCCTGCGGGCGGAGCTTTCCGGGCAGGGGCTGGTCGAAAGCCGGGCTCTTGCTACGGCACCTGTCGGCCGAAGAGTGACGGTTGCGGGGCTGGTGCTCGTTCGCCAGCGTCCGGGCTCGGCCAAGGGCGTGATCTTCATGACGATCGAGGACGAGACCGGTGTTGCCAACGCCATCGTCTGGCCGAAGGTCTTCGAGAAATACCGGCCGGTGATCATGGGCGCGCGTCTCGTCAAGATCCGCGGTCGGCTCCAGCGCGAAAGCGAGGTCATCCATGTGGTGGCGGAATATATCGAGGACATGACCCCGATGCTCGGGCTGTTGCGCAAGGAGGTTCGCCACTTCGGCGCCAACGACCGTGCCGACGAGGTGCTACGACCAACAGCCGACGCGCGGGAGAAAAAGGTGCTGAAGGAGTTGCGCCTGGCGGCTGCCCGCCGCTCCGCCGGCGCCGATCATCAGGCCGTCGCGACCGAAGTTGCCGGCGTCATGCCAAAAGGCCGCAACTTCCATTGATGAACAGGCAAAGGGGGCTCGGCTTGGCTTCGAAAGCTCGGTCCCTCACAGCCGTTTTGTAGCCCGTCCTTCCGGAGCTGGTCTTGCCGTACCGGATTTCGCCACTCGCCTTGGGCTTCCTTCGACAGGTCGAGGTTGACCTGTGTAAAAATGTCGCAGTATTCCGCGGCAGTCGCCGCGAAATCCACAGGGAGAAAGGTCATCAACGCTGCGCTAATGTTCTGAAAATACGATGTTTTTTATCATGTTTAGATTCGTTCTAATCCGCATACAACTTCCGCTCGCGGACTTTTTTGTTGACAATAAATATCCTCTTTTGCTTTATGAGCGAATTCAGGACGTTGCGTTTCACAGGCAAGACGACATGCTGGTTTGCAGCTGCAATTTCATCACGGAAAAAGACATCGAGGACACGATCGTCAGCCTCCTCGACGAGGACTGTTGGCAGCTGATCGTGCCGGCGAAAGTCTATCACGCGATGGAGAAGCGCGGTCGCTGCTGCGGTTGCTTCCCCAACGTCGTCGACATCATCATCCGCACCACCGAGCAATATCACGGCCGTCGCGACTCGACGGATGTCGAGATATTTGATTTCATGGCCCGCCTCAAACAATTCCATGAAGACAACCGGAGGGCGGACTTTGAAAGGCGACAAAAAGGTCATCGAGCAGCTTAACGAAGCGCTCTATCTCGAACTCGGTGCCGTCAACCAGTACTGGCTGCATTTCCGCCTCCTTGAAGACTGGGGCTATACGCTCCTTGCCAAGAAGGAGCGTGCCGAGTCGATCGAAGAGATGCATCATGCCGACAAGCTCGTCGCGCGCATCATTTTCCTCGAAGGTCATCCGAACCTGCAGACGGTTGGTCCGCTGCGCATCGGCCAGAACGTCAAGGAAGTACTGAAGGCGGATCTTGCCGGCGAGTACGACGCCCGCACCGCTTACAAGAAATCCCGCGACATCTGTCACGACGCTGGAGACTACGTCTCCATGAAGCTGTTCGAAGAGCTGCTCGCCGATGAGGAAGGCCATATCGACTTCCTCGAAACCCAGCTCGAATTGCTCGAAACGATCGGCGAAGCGAAATACGGCCAGCTCAACGCAGCACCGGCCAACGAGGCCGAAGTCGACTGAGCGTCTAGCTCCATTCACACGAAAAAGCCGCCGATCATTTCGGCGGCTTTTTGATTTTTGGCATAGGCCATGAATCTCCTTGGCCCGCTCGTCGCCTGGTGGCGCATGCAATAGGCGCGGAGGCTGCCGGTTGCCGCCGGTGTGGCGATCCTCAAGAGCCTGATCGAAACCAGTGAAACCCTGCACGGGCACCTATGCCGATCGGCCTTCGAACGCCGCGAACAACCCCGGCGTCACTCGGCGCGGGTGCGCTCCAGTTCCTGCAAGGTGCCGTTACGGTGCCAGGTGGGCGAAGGCGGCGACGACCTCCTCATAGACCTTGCGCTTGAACGCAACGATCATCTCCGGCAACTCGCGCATCGGCTTCCAATCCCAGGCGTCGAACTCCGGCTCGTGGCCGCCCGGCGGCGGGTTGATGGCGATCTCGTTCTCGTCGCCCTCGAAGCGGAAGGCATACCAGCGCTGCGTCTGGCCGCGAAATTTTCCCTTGAGGCCGATGCCGATCAGGTGCGAGGGCAGGTCATAGTTGATCCAGCCCGGCGCTTCGGCCAGCAGCGACACCGTGCGCATGCCGGTCTCTTCGTAGAGTTCGCGATAGGCCGCCTTCAACGGATCCTCGCCCTTGTCGATGCCGCCCTGCGGCATCTGCCATTGTTGCGGCGAGCCGTCATATTCGGAATTGCCGACGGCAATCCGGTGGCCGGCCCAGACGAGACCGGCCCGGTTCAACACCATGACGCCGACACAGGGGCGATAGGGCAGGTCTTCGGCCCGCAGGTTCTTGTCGTTGTGTTTGCTCATCCGCTGTCCTCTCCTGGCTCAAGGCGTGACGCACTGCTCGAGCGCGGCAGAGCGCGGCCTTGAAATGTTCGAACTGTCGCGATGTCTCATCGCACCCATCTTTCGGGTCCGCAATGGTCTCGTGCGGTTCGCCCAAGGCGCTGGGCTTTTGAAAGGACGCCCCACTGCATGTTTCCTTAAATCCTATTCGATTTAAGGATAAAAACATGCAGCAATTCAAAGTGCTACAGCGACCTTTGCGCGTCTAATAAGACGCGCGGCGCTGTAGGGGCGCTTGGTCTATCTCTGTTGCGGGTCCTTGACGAGTGCCGAAACACCGACGATCTCGATGCCGCGCCCCTGCGCCTCTCCGGCCCATTGCGTGATGGCAGCCACGCTCTCGTCGAAGGCCGAGGCGACACCGATGGCCGTGCCGTTGCGTCGGGCGATGCGTTCCAGCTCGTCGAGTCTTTTCAGGATGGCGCTGCGGCTGAGCTCGCTGTCGACGGTCATGTCGGCAAAGCCATGCGGAACGTCGAAGGCATCGGCAAGCTTGCCGGACAGCGATTGCGCCGACGTGCCGTCATCGAGGAAAAGCACACCGCGCTTGCCAAGATCGCGCATCACCGGCTCGAGAGCATCGGCGTCGGAGAGAAAGCGCCCGCCGAGATAGTTCATGATGCCGGTATAGTTGGTGATCTGTGCCATGTTCTTATGCAGCTCGGCCAGGTTCTTCGTCGAACCGAGCGAGAGGCGGAGCGCGTGCGGTCCCGGATCGTTGTCGGGGTAATCGAACGGCTCCATCGGGATCTGCAGCAGGATCTCATGGCCGCTGCGCCTTGCCTCCTGCATCCAGCGCTGCAGGCTGTTGCCGGCGGCGGCAAAGGCGAGCGTGACATCAGGCGGCAGGTCGCGGATGGCCTTCTGGGTGCCGGTCTGGCTGAGGCCAAGGCCGCCGACCACAAGTGCGATGCGGGTGCCGCGTGCGCCGGACCAGGGCCGGGCATACTGATCCATCGGCCGCAGTCCATCCGTGCCGGTGATCGGCAGCCGGCCCTTAGCGCTGTCTTCGAGCAGGTCGTCATTCGGAAGGGCGGCCATGCGCGGGTCCTGGCCGCGGATCGGACCGACATTGATCAGCGCGGGGCCGCTGCCGTCGCGCTGGCGCGGCGTGAACTTGGTGACGGTCGTGCCGTCATTCGTCAGGGTTTCCTCGACATTAGCGCCGGAGAAAGCAGTGCCCGGCTTCAGTGCGCCGCCGCTGGTGTTCGATGATTGTCCACTTGTCGGATTGGGTGCCTTTTCCGCCGTCTTGGCCTCTTCCGGTGAAGCCTCGCCCTGAGTAGACGCTTGCCTGCGCAATCCATCCGGAACGACCGCATTCCAGACGGAAAGGCCGATCACGGAAACGGCAAAGATGCCGACAAGGGAGTAGCTGAGAAGGCGACGGCGATCGCGTTTTGGCGCGGCTTTTTCCCGGCGGCTCTGGCCAAGGGGGGCATTGAGATCTGTTCCCAAACGGAGCCTCGGTCGACCTGAAGGAGAATTGCCGGTGAGGGATGCGCCGTCTACAGAGAATCAGCGGTTTCCGGCAGCACCTGCTGCCCACATAGTATAAAGGCGCCGGGTTGACCAGCCCGGCGCCTTCAAAGGCTTACTTCTTGAGTTCCGCCTGTTCCGGGCTAGCCGGGAAAGACGGATCGGTCTTCTTGCCGCGCAAGAGGTCAAGCGCGTAGTTGAGCTGCAGGTCGTCCTTGGGCTCCGGCGGCACGTAGGCGACCGAGCCGGACCCTTCGTCGGTTTCGCTCTGTCCCTGGATGTGACCACGCAGATCGGATTCGCCCTGCGCTTCTACCCTGCCGAGCAGTTCCGGTGGCAGCGGCTGTTCGACCTTGATGTCGGGCGTGATGCCCGTTCCCTGGATCGATTTGCCCGACGGCGTGTAGTAGAGCGCCGTCGTCAGGCGCAGAGCGCCTGCTTCGCCGAGCGGAATGATCGTCTGTACCGAACCCTTGCCGAAGGAACGCGTGCCGAGCACGGTCGCGCGCTTCAGGTCCTGCAGGGCGCCGGCAACGATTTCCGAAGCGGAGGCCGAGCCGCCATTGACGAGAACGACCACGGGCTTACCGTCGGTCAGATCGCCGGGTGTGGCGTTGAAGCGGCGGGTTTCATCCGGATTGCGGCCGCGGGTCGAAACGACCTCGCCACGCTCCAGGAACGCGTCGGAAACGTTGATCGCCTGGTCGAGCAGACCGCCCGGGTTGAGGCGCAGGTCAAGGACATAGCCCTTCAGCTTGTCGGCCGGTACTTCGGACTTGATCTTCTCGATGCCCTTCTTCAGGTCGTCGTAGGTCTTCTCGGTGAACGAGATCACGCGGAGATAGCCGACGTCGCCTTCGGTGCGGAATTTGACGGCGCGAACGGCGATCACGTCACGCACGATCGACAGTTCGATCGGCTTGTCTGCGCCTTTGCGCAGGATCGTCAGCTTGATCGGGGTGCCGACGGCGCCACGCATCTTCTCGACCGCATCCTCGAGCTTCAGGCCACGAACGTCCTGGCCGTCGATCTTGGAAATGAAGTCACCGGCGAGAACACCGGCGCGGGCCGCTGGCGTGTCGTCGATCGGGCTCGTCACCTTGACGAGGTCGTCTTCCATCGTCACCTCGATGCCGAGGCCGCCGAACTCGCCACGGGTCTGGGTGCGCATGTCCTCGGCGTCGGTCGAGTTCATGTAGCTCGAGTGCGGATCAAGCGAAGTGAGCATGCCGTTGATGGCATTCTCGATCAGCTTGTCATCCTGCGGAGGGGTGACGTACTGCGCGCGCACGCGCTCGAACACGTCACCGAAAATCGCCAGTTCGCGATAGGTCGAGGTGTTGGCCGCGACGGCTGGAACGACAGCCGAATAAATGACGCCCATAGCGGTCGCACCCATCAGCGCCCCGACCAGAACAAGTGAAGCCCTACGTATCATTTCGCGCCTTTCCAACCTCTGCTGCGGTCCACCATGGTCGGGAATCAACCGGTTTTCCGTCTTTTCGGAATTCAATGTAAAGCGTCGGCCGGTCGGTTTCCAGCGCCAAGGCCGCAGCACTTGCGACTCTTTTCGCACCCATCGTCGCAAGCGGTTCACCCGCCACGACAAATTGTCCGGTCTGCACGCTCACCTTTTCCATGCCAGACAGCACCACGTGGTAGCCGTCGCCCGGATTGAGAATGATCATCTGCCCATAACTGCGGAAATTGCCTGCATAGACGATCCAGCCATCTGACGGCGCAGTCACCAGCGCGCCGGGGTTGGTTTCCAACATGATCCCTTGCAGGGAGTGCCCTGTACCATCGGCATCACCGAACTTTCGCAAAAGCGATCCCGCGGCCGGATAGGCAAGCTTATTCCTCAGCTCCGAGAACACGTATGCTGGCGCAATGCGGTTTTTGTCGGGCACGGCGCTCCGCGCCAGCTCGCGCGCGGCTTCGCGCTCGGCCTCGCTCATGCGCAGGCGTTCCTCCTCCTGGGCGCGTGCGGCGGCAGCCGCGTCGCGCACCGAAGCGATTTCGTTCTCGAGCGAACCGATGAGGCCTTCGAGATTGGTCGCCTGGGAGGCGAGTTCCTGCGCCTTGCGCTGCTCGGCGGCTAGTTCGGTTGCACTTTTCTGGCGCAGCTTTTCCTTTTCAGCGACGAGCATCGACATGCGACGCTCTTCCTCGACATTGGCTGTCATCGCTGCCGTCAGTTCTTCGCGCTGCTTGCCGATGCCGGCTCTGATATCGGCGAGCGCCTTCAGGTCGGCGACGAGGTTGTCCGTTTCCTCGCGAATTCCGGGTACGACAGCGCCGAGCAGAATGGCGCTGCGAACCGAGCCGAGCGCATCCTCAGGCGTCACCAGGATCGCCGGCGGTGGGTTGCGGCCCATGCGCTGCAGTGCTGCGAGCACTTCAGCCAGAACCCCGCGCCGGGCGCGCAGCGATCGGCGCACGGTATCTTCCTTGGAGCGCAACTCGCTCAGCTTCTTCTCGCCGTCGACGATCTGCTGTTCCAGATCCTGCCGCTTCCTGGCGGAGTCGACGATGGCGACGCGCAGCGCCTCGTTGCTCTTGTCGATCTCGGCAATGGTCGCTGCCAGCTCGTCGGCGCGTTCCTGCGACAGCGTAATGGTTTTCGACAGCGCATCGAGTTCGCTGCGGGTGCTGTCGCGACGAAGCGTCAGGTTTGCTGCCGGATCGGGCGGCCCCAGTTGCCGATCCGCGTCCGCTGCCACGGGCGTCGCCGGTGCATCCTGGGCGGCAGCCGGAAGCGCTGCAATAAGCCCAAGCGCCAGCAGTGCCGCACTGCAGCCGAGCCGCCGTGCATCGCCCCCGATCCTGCTGAAAGTGCTTGTCATGCTTCGGCGCGTCATTCGTCCCTATGCGTCCAACCGGAAATACTTCGCGCATATCTCCGCCAATCGGAACCGATTTCGGAAAGCGCCCTGCGCAATTTCAACGTTTCTGAGCGCTCGCCGGGCATATTCCCGGCTGTGTGACGCTCTCCTCAAAAAGCCTAATCTGATTTGGGGGGGCGACCAACACATATTCTCGTTATCGCCGGTGCGTGTTGCGTCTCAGACGCGGTGGTAGGGATGTCCGGAAAGGATGGTCACGGCGCGATAGAGCTGTTCGGCGATCAGAATGCGCACCAGCTGATGCGGCCAGGTCATCTTGCCGAGATTGAGCACGGCGTCGGCGCGCGAATGAAGGCTCGGGTCGAGCCCGTCGGCGCCGCCGATCGCGAGCATGAGGTCGCGTTTGCCGCTGTCGCGAAAGGCCCCGAGCAGGGATGCGAAGCCTTCGGAATCGAGCGCCTTGCCGCGTTCGTCAAGCAGCACCAGCAGACTGCCGTCAGTGAGCGCCTTTTCAAGCTGGGCTGCCTCCTCCCGCTTGCGCGTATCGGAATTGGAGGCGCGGCTTTCGTTGACTTCGACCACGCGGGAAAGTTCAAGACCGATTGCCGGACCTGCCTTAGCAAAACGATCGAGATAGCGGGCCGCAAGGTCCTTCTCCGGCCCCGCCTTCAGGCGGCCGACTGCGAAAAGTCCGATACGCATGACCCAATCCGTCTCCGCCTGCGCTCGACCGCGCACCTGCACAACTCCTGAAACCGCGATCGATTCAAGGAGAAGATCATGCAGCGCACTAAAGCGTTACAGCGACATTTGCACGTCATGCCAGACGGGCGGCGCTGCAAGCTACGATCGGTCGCAACAATCATCTCGGCTGCAATACGCCGCTTCGGCGATGACAGCCACATTCCCAACATGCATGACCGCGATACGGTGCGTGCGACGGCTCAGACGTCCGACGAACCGTGCGATCTCAATGCAGCGTGCCGTCCTCGATTTCCGGTGTCGCCCACATCTTCTCGATGTTGTAGAACTCCCGGATTTCCGGCCTGAAGATGTGAATGATCACATCGCCGGTATCGATCAGCACCCAGTCGCCTGTTTCCAGACCTTCGACGCGGGCGTTGCCGAAGCCCTCGTCCTTCAGGTCCGTGGTCAGGTGGTCGGCAATTGCCGCCACATGCCTGCTCGATCGCCCGGAGACAACGACCATGAAGTCTCCCAGCGCCGACTTGCCGGCAATGTTGATGGTAACGATATCTTCTGCCTTCGAGTCCTCTAGGCTTTCGAGGACCAGTTGAAGCGCACGGACAGCGGCTTCGTCGCTAGATCCCGTGCTGCGTGGGAACGCGGAAGCCGCATATCCCTTGGCGTGTGCTGTTGTCAGGGTTTTTCCTTTCCAAGTGAACAGAACAGGCACTTCCGATTCGGGCTGCTTCGCTCGAACCGTCAGTAAATGTAGGCATCAAACCAGAACGGTTTCAAGACATGAGAAATGAATCATTCGATTTCACGTTGTCCTGGCGGACCGAAGCGCCGTCGAACTCATCGAAGAACGCGGCCCGTGTATGAAGGTCCAGGCGGGTGCGCGGTGAAAAGCAAGGCGCCGGGCATCGTTCTCGTCGATGCGGGCATAGTCGAAGGTCTTGGTCATGCGCGACGAGAGATAGGCAAGCGTCGAGCCCGGTCGATCGATGACGGCGATCGGAAAAGTGCGGGCGATCTTCTGCCAGTTCTGCCAGCGGTGAAAGCTCTTCAGGTTGTCGGCACCCATGATCCAGACGAAGCGGATATCGCGGTTGCGAGCCTTTACGATCGCGAGCGTGCGGGCGGTATAGCTCTGCCCCAGCGCCTTTTCGAAGGCGGTCACCTTGATGCGCGGATCGTGGGCGATCTTTTCGCTGAGCGCGATGCGCTCGGCAAGCGGCGCCAGATTGTCGTGGTTCTTCAGCGGGTTTCCGGGGGTGACCATCCACCAGAGCTGGTTGAGGCCGAGGCGCTGGATCGCCGTTTCGGCGACCAGCACATGCCCCTGATGCGGCGGATTAAACGAGCCGCCGAACAGGCCGACCACCATGCCGCTTTCGACATGGGGCATGCGCAGATAGCGGCCGTTCACGTCCAGAGATGTCACGTCAGGGCCTGACCTGTCCGGCGCCGCGCACGCGATATTTGAACGATGTCAGCTGCTCGACGCCGACGGGGCCGCGGGCATGCATCTTGCCGGTGGCAATGCCGATCTCGCCACCCATGCCAAATTCGCCGCCATCGGCAAACTGAGTGGAGGCATTGTGCAGGAGGATGGCGGAATCGATCTCGGCGAAGAAACGCTCGACGACAGCAGGATCCTCAGCGATCACCGCCTCGGTATGCGCCGACGACCATGTGTTGATATGCTCGATCGCGCCGGAGATACCGTCCACCAGCCGCACCGAGATGATCGCGTCGAGATATTCCGTCGACCAGTCCGCGGCGGTCGCCGGCTTCAGGCCGTCGACCGCACTGGCAAGCTCACTGGATACCCGCACTTCGCAGCCGGCTGCGAGCAGCGCTCGAAGCAACGGCTTTGCCAGCCTGTCGGCAGCATTGCTGTCGATCAGCAGCGTTTCCGCGGCGCCGCAGATGCCGGTGCGGCGCATCTTGGCGTTGACGACGATCTTTTCGGCCATGGCGAGATCGGCCGACGCATCGACATAGATGTGGCAGAGGCCTTCGAGGTGGGCGAACACCGGTACGCGCGCTTCGTTCTGCACCCGTGCGACGAGGCTTTTTCCGCCGCGTGGAACAATGACGTCAATGGTGCCGCCGAGGCCGGAGAGCATGGCGCCGACGGCGGCGCGATCGGCGACCGGCACCATCTGGATCGCATGCTCGGGCAGGCCGGCGGCCTTCAGACCCTCGACGAGGCAGGCATGGATAGCGCGCGAGGAGTGGAAGCTGTCGGAGCCGCCGCGCAGGATGACGGCGTTGCCAGCCTTCAGGCACAGCGCGCCGGCGTCCGCCGTCACGTTCGGGCGGCTCTCGTAGATCACGCCGATGACGCCGAGCGGCGTGCGGACGCGCTCGATGTGCAGGCCATTGGGGCGATCCCACTCGGCGATGATATCGCCAACCGGATCCCTCAATTCGGCAATCGCGCGGATGCCGTTCGCCATGTCGCGGATCCGGCTTTCCGTTAGCGTCAGGCGGTCGATGAGGGAGGCGGCGACCCCAGACTGGCGGGCGTTTTCAAGATCGATCGTATTGGCGGTGAGGATCTCGTCGCGGCGGTTGACGATGGTCTCGGCCATGGCGATCAGAGCTGCATGCTTGCGCTCGGCGGTGGCGACGGCAAGCGGCCGGCTTGCGGCCTTCGCCTGGCGGCCGATCTCCAGCATGACGCTCTCGACGTCATCCTTCTTCACTTCGTCAAGCATGGACTTCATCCCTCCGGCCGTCCCTCTCGTCGGCGCGCTTGCCGGTCATCACCAGATCGTCGCGATGCACCATGGCGGCGCGGCCGGCATAGCCGAGGATCGTCGCGATCTCGGCGGATTTTTTGCCGGCGATCTGGCGGGCTTCGTCGGCATCGTAGCCGGCAAGCCCGCGGGCGATCTCGCGGCCCGATGCGCCGAGAATGGCAATGGTATCACCGCGGCTGAAGGTGCCCTTCACCTCGCGCACACCGGCAGGCAGCAGGCTCTTGCCGGAGCGCAACGCCTCTTCGGCGCCGACGTCGATGGATAGCGTGCCGGCCGGCAGCAACTGCCCGGCGATCCAGGTCTTGCGCGCAGTCACCGGTGCGCCCGATGGCGCAAACCAGGACGAACGAGCGCCCTCTTCGATGGCCGCCAGCGGATGATCAGGTTTGCCCGAGGCGATGATCATGGCGCAGCCGGCGGTGGTTGCGATCTTGCCGGCGTCGATCTTGGTGCGCATGCCGCCGCGCGACAGTTCGGAGGCGGCACCGCCTGCCATCGCTTCGATCTCGGGCGTGATCTCGGCGATCGTGTCGAGGAAACGGGCGTCGGGGTCGAGATGCGGCGGCGCCGTATAGAGACCGTCGATGTCGGAAAGCAGCACGAGCAGGTCGGCGCCGACCATGGTGGCGACGCGGGCGGCCAGGCGGTCGTTGTCGCCGTAGCGGATCTCGGTGGTCGCGACCGTGTCGTTCTCGTTGATGATCGGCACGGCGCCGAGCTTCAGGAGCTGGTTGATCGTGGCGCGGGCATTCAAATAGCGGCGGCGCTCCTCGGTGTCGCCGAGCGTCAGCAACACCTGGCCGGCGACGATGGCGTCGGTCGAAAGGCTCTCCGACCAAGCGCGGGCAAGAGCAATCTGGCCGACGGCGGCAGCCGCCTGGCTTTCCTCGAGCTTCAGTGCACCTGCCGGCAGCTTCAGCACAGTGCGGCCGAGCGCGATGGCGCCGGAGGAGACGACGAGAACGTCGACGCCCTTGGCTCTGAGGGCGGCTATGTCGGCGCACATGGCGTCGAGCCAGGCCTTTTTCAGCCCGGTCGCGCGGTCGACCAACAGGGCCGACCCGATCTTGATGACGACCCGGCGATACTTTTGAAGCGGCTTGCGGGTCTTCGTCATGTCAGGCGGTCTCTTCTCCGAACTTGGCCGCGACAATGACGGTGCGCAGCGCCCGCAGTGCTTCGGTCATGCCCTTGCTGGTGGCGGCAGAAAGCAGAAGGGGCTGCCCGCCGCAGGCCTTTGCCAGCGCCTTGGCCTTCGCCTTCAGCTCGTCCTCGTCGAGCACGTCGATCTGCGACAGTGCGACGATCTCAGGCTTGTCTTCGAGCCCGCCGCCATAGGCTTCGAGCTCGTGCTTCACGGTCTTGTAAGCCTTGGCGACGTCTTCTTCCTGGGCGGAGACGAGGTGAAGCAGCACGCGGGTGCGCTCGACGTGGCCGAGGAAACGGTCGCCGATACCAACGCCTTCATGCGCGCCTTCGATCAGGCCGGGAATATCGGCAATGATGAACTCGTTACCGTCGATGGTGGCGACGCCGAGGTTCGGATGCAGCGTGGTGAAGGGGTAATTGGCGATCTTCGGTCGTGCCCGGGTGCAGGCGGCAAGGAAGGTCGACTTGCCGGCATTGGGCAGTCCGACGAGGCCGGCGTCGGCAATCAGCTTCAGCCGCAGCCAGACGGTCTTCTCCTCGCCTTCAAGACCGGGATTGGCCCAGCTCGGCGCCTGATTGGTGGCGGACTTGAAATGGGCGTTGCCGAAGCCGCCATTGCCGCCGGCGGCCAGCCTGTAGCGCTGGCCCTCGGCGACCATGTCGACGATCAGTGTCTCGCTGTCTTCCTCGAAGATCTGGGTGCCGACCGGAACCTTGAGCGTTACGTCGGCGCCGCCGGCGCCCGTACGGTTGCGGCCCATGCCGTGCGTGCCGGTCTTGGCTTTGAAGTGCTGCTGATAACGGAAGTCAATCAGGGTGTTGAGGCCGTTGACCGCTTCGACCCAGACGTCGCCGCCGCGACCGCCGTCGCCGCCGTCCGGCCCGCCGAATTCGATGAACTTTTCGCGACGGAACGACACGGCGCCTGCGCCGCCGTCGCCGGAGCGTATGTAGACTTTCGTTTCGTCGAGAAATTTCATTGGACTGCCATCTGTTCGGTGTATTTGCGCGGTCGTATTTTGCCGCCATCGATATAGGCGGTTCATCCGGAGGTCAAAGAATATCGTGCGTTTTGCCAGCTACAACATCCAATACGGCATCGGGCTTGACGGCCAGTTTGACCCCGAACGCATCGCCGCGTCGCTCGACGGCGCCGACATCATCGCGCTGCAGGAAGTGACGCGCGGTTTTCACCGCAACGGCCACGTCGATCTGGTCGCCTGTTTCGAGGCGCTTTTCCCCGGTCATTTCTCTGCCTTTCATGCCCCTTGCGACATCGATATCGGCTCTTCTGTCGAAGATGGCCGCGCCGTCAGCCGGCGCTTCCAGTTCGGCAACATGATCCTCTCGCGCTGGCCGATCCTGTCGACGCGGTTGATCTCGCTTCCCCGCACCCGGACCATCAGCCCGATGAACCTGCAGCGTGGTGCCACCGAAGCGTTGATCGCCACGCCGTCCGGTCCGCTGCGCGTCTATTCCGTGCATCTCGACCATGTCCTTCCCGCCGAGCGCATCGCCCAGATCCGCTTCCTCAAGGAGCGGCTACTTGGCTATCCGCTCGAAGGCGGCGGCATCACCGGTGCTGACGATTTCGGCTTTGCCGAGCCGCCGCATCCCGAAGATTTCGTCGTCATGGGCGATTTCAACATGGAGCCGGAAACGCCTGAGTATTGCGCGATGGTGGGCTCACGCGACGCCTATTACGGACGCTCGCTCCGGGTAGAAAACGCAGTGGATGCACTCGCCCATCTCGGTCGGTTGACGCCGGAAAGCTATAGCTGGATTCACCCTGAAGATCCTCAACGGCGCATGCATCTCGACTACTGCTTCATCAGCGCCGGCCTGGTGCCACGGCTGAAGGACGGTTGGACCGATTATGACGCCAAGGGGTCCGATCATCTTCCAATCGGCTTCAAACTCGAATGATGAAAGCCCCCGCGAAGGCATGCTTCGCGGGGGGAGCTTCTTTTTCAATGTGGCCGGCGCAGATCCGCCGCGCTCAGCCGGGTTTCGATATGCGCGACCATGGCATTGCGGGCGAGCGCATAGACCTGGCTGCATCCGGTGATCTGGAAGCCGAGCTTTTCCTGGACCTTGAGCGATCCCGGATTGTCGGCGAAGACGCCGGAATGCAAGGTCGTTTCCGGCATGCGCCGGAAGAACCGCTCAATCGCCGCATAGGCGGCTTCGCTCGCCAGACCCTTGCCCCAGTAGAACCGGTTCAGCCAATAGCCGACATGCCATTGGCCGTGCCTAAGCTCGATGCCGATGCAGCCGATATGCACGTCGTCACCGGTGGTGATCGCCAGCGTCCAGTCCGGGGTCAGCCCCGAGGTCTGGCTCGCCAGCCAATCGAGCGCATCCTGCTGGTCATAAGGGGCGGGTACGCGCGCGAGCATGCGCGCCACCTGGAAATCGCCCAACGACTGGGCGATCGCCTCGGCGTCGCCTAGCCGATGGGGGCGAAGCACCAACCGCCTGGTCTCGATGACCGGGCAGGGGCCGGGGCCGGGGCGGACGACGGTGCGCGACCGCTCTGAGGTGAGCGCGTTCATCGCATGCCTCCCCAGCTTCTTAAGGAAACCCAGGTCTTGCGGTCGAGCCGGTACCATTCGACGGAGATCGATCCGCCGAGCGCCAGACTGCCGACCATGCCGCTTCCCTGGAATTGGAAACCGCACTTCTGAATGACCCGGCGGGAGGCGAGGTTCATGACCCGGCAGCGCGCATCGATCTGGTCGATGTCGCGGGTGCGGAAGGCCATGTCGGTCAGGGCCTGGGCAGCCTCTGTGGCATAGCCCTGGTTCCAATAGGGCTCGCCCAGCCAGTAGCCCAGTTCCGCCGTCTTGCCATCGGGATGCGGTTCGACACCGCAGCAACCGAGAAATGCGCCATTATCCGCTTTGGTAATCGCATAGACGCACTTGCCAATCGTGCCGGTTTTGGCGCGTCGCACGAAATCGGCGGCATCGGCCGTCGTATACGGGTGCGGCATGCGCGAGACCATGGTGGCGACATTGGCATTGTTGGCAAGATGGGCAAGGGCGTCGATATCGTCTTCATGGGGCGCGCGCAGAACGAGCCTGGGTGACAACAATATCGGGCAATCGGTCCTTGACCGTTGGGGCCTCAGCCTTTGTTCGGGAGACCGTGATTGGTCTTCCCTCAACAATTCGGTTTGCATGGTTCGTCCTCCAGAAACGAGAAAAAGGGGAGTTGGGTATTGCCCCATCTCCCCTTTTAGGTCTGGCTTGGAACCATCAGGTGCGCCAGCCGGGTCGATGAGACGCCGGCTGTTTTAGAGCGCTACCGGCTTATTCCGCTGCTTCCGCTTTCGGCATTACAGACACGTACACGCGGCCATTGGCCTTCGTACGGAAGTCCACGTTACCCGCCGTAAGCGCAAAAATCGTATGGTCCTTGCCGAGGCCGACATTGGCGCCCGGATGCCACTTGGTGCCGCGCTGACGCAGAATGATGTTGCCGGCGATGACCTTCTCGCCGCCGAACTTCTTCACGCCAAGGCGCTTGGACTCAGAATCGCGACCGTTGCGCGACGAACCGCCAGCTTTTTTGTGTGCCATTGGTGTTCTCCTTTAAACCTTCGATCCCAAAACTCAGTTTGCAGCTTCAGCGGCGGCTTCAGACTTCTTGGAAGCCTTCTTTGCCTTGCCACCGGCAGCAGCGATGTCCAGGATGCGGACGGTCGTCTGGTGCTGGCGGTGACCGCGCGAGCGCTTGGAGTTCTGGCGGCGACGCTTCTTGAAGGCGATGACCTTCTTGGCGCGACCCTGTTCAACGACTTCAGCGCTGACGACAGCACCTTCGACAAACGGAGCGCCGATGGTTGCATCGGCGCCGACGCCGACCATCAGGATCTCGGTGAATTCAATCTTGTCGCCTGCTACGCCTTCCAGCTTTTCGATGGTTACGACGTCGTTGGCTGCCACGCGGTACTGCTTACCGCCGGTCTTGATGACTGCGAACATTCTTTATCCTTTCATGTTCGGGCCGGCTCTTTGCCCTTGGGCAAGGCCGTCTTTTTGTCAGTCGACATTTTGAGCAGGGTTCCGGGATCATTCCTGAGGCCCTGCCGGTGAATGGGCGCAAATCACACCCGCTGCGGTGAGGGCAAGCCACACCACTTCATTGCGCGAATTACGGGAAACGCTCTCGCCTGTCAAGAAGAACGCACTCGCCGCATTGGATATTCTTTACGGAGGCACTTGCCAGCACCCGAATCTGCCGCTATGAACCCGACCGCGCCGAACAAGCGCCGACCGACTATGCGGAGAGGTGGCAGAGTGGTCGAATGCACCGCACTCGAAATGCGGCATACCTGCAAGGGTATCGTGGGTTCAAATCCCACCCTCTCCGCCATATCCTTTCTTTCTACTTCACAACTGTATGAAGTCGCGGGTCAGCCGCAATTTGCGGCTGCCGGCCCGGAAGATTTCCCCCGTCTCTACAAAACGAGACAGCCACATCGAGCTGATCCTCGGATGTAGGCGGCAAAATCGTTGGGGGCGCTTCAGCTTCTCGATTTCTGTTTCCGGGAGATTGTCTTTTGACGCGGAGATGAGGGCGTCAGGCTACGATGGCGGCCTTTCATTCCAATCGGACAATCGGCACAAGCGGAAAGGCCAGCCACGAGCTTGAAGATCGGCTTTTGTCCATGGCATCAATGCAGATCACTTGCCCATGATGCTCAGCGCGTTGGCAGTGGTTGCAGATGTTGATAATTACAACGTTTTTTGTCGAAGAGAGCGATTGTTAGTTCCCCTTTTGTTCACGCCATGGTAGTGGTCCCGCAATCGGCAGGAGAGGGGATCTCATGGAAGCCTGGGCCTATCAAATTCTTCAGTTCGGGAAGTTTGGTTCCCTCCTGTTATCTTGGGGCGTCCTGTTTGGCTCGGCCGTGGTTGGCTTGGCCTTCACCGGGCACGCATTCAAGCTGGGCCGGGCAGCGTATTTCCTGACGATGGGTCTGTCTTTCCTGTTCACCGGAATGACCTCACTCTTTGTTCTTGGTCTTCACGACGCCGTAAAGAATGACTACCTCACAGTTATCGTCGCCCTCATCATTGGGTCTCTCATTCCGATTGGCATTTTCACGGGCATCTGCGCTGCAGCTCGCTCGCGAGATGCCTTCGGCACACGGGACAGATGGTTCCTGTCCTTCATCCCGGTCGCGAACCTGGTGCTGCTGTTCGCGCCGCCACAGGAACAGCGGAAGCCAAGCCCCGTGCGCACTGCAAGAAGCATCGTGTTGGTCGTTCTGGGTTTCGGCCTGATAGGAGCTGGGGGAGGCTTGAACCGGTGGGTGGAAGGGCAGGCCAATCAGGCAAACGAGACTGCGCAGAACGATGCGTTGCTGCAAAAAAAGCTGACCCGGTATGAAGTGCAGAATTTCGGCCTGGAGGCATTTCTGAAGGAAACGGTGAAAGCCGTCTCCGTGCCGGCGAAACTTGATGGAATCACGACGTTGAAGGCCGTCGAGATCGACAAGGAGACATTTCGCTACGTCTACGAGATTTCGGACAAGAATGCCAATTTTTCCAGAAATTGGCAGGACGTGATGATGAACCGGTGGTGCAAGTCGCTGGATTTCAAGTTCATGACGGATGTGGGCGCGACGGTTGAAGGAAAATACGTCTCGCAGGAGGGGCAACAGCTTGCCGAGTTGAAGGTCAATCCAGCGCTTTGCGACCAATGGCGATTGCAATTCGACAAGACGATGCAGGACGCTGCCAACGCCATAAAGGGACCGACGAGGCTGGATGAGGTGACCACCTTGAATGGCGCGGACTATAAGGACGGCACCTTTACCTATTACTACACGTTCGCGACGATGCCTTCGAATGACGGCTGGAAAGCGTATATGAAGAACAGATGGTGCCAGGCCGATCAATTCAAGCAAATGATGGCATTCGATCTCAATATACGAGGCGTTTATTCTACAGAGGCCAGCGCCCCTATCGGCGAAGTCCTCGTCAATTCAGAGATTTGTGGCACCTGATTGCGGAAGGCCCCTTAATGAGATCCCCGGCAACATAACGCCAGAGACGTTCTAATTCGCAGCAAGCCACGATAGGCACATTCATCGTCTCGCTTCGGCTGAGCATTCCGGTGCTAGGCCGGCTCATCCCGTTGCCTTTCCATGAATGGAGATTGAGGTACGGCGATACGGGAACAAATGAGCTGCCTGCCACTCGGCGGGTAGCTGACCTCTCCACCATGGCGTCTCGTTGCCGCGATAGTTGCCATCGATAGCGGTTCGTCAAACGGGCCAAAGACGACATTGCGAATTTCGCAGTGGCGTCAAAGGCCGGTTTGAAGGTGCGTCTCGTACCAGTGGTGCGGCAGCGCTGCGCTAAGCGACTTTCAAAGCTGCCGATACTTCCGACAAGGTCGCCTTCTCCGCGTCGCTGACGGCGACGCCGCCGAAACCCATGAATCCACCTTCCTTGGCAGCTTCCGCTACGCGCTGGCTGATCTGGTACAGCCATGCGGCGAAGGCGCCGGCGGCGTCCGGCGCCTTGGTCTCGACGACCGTTCGGGCCTGCTGCAGGGTTTCGATGCATCTGGCTTTCATGTCCTCAGGTTTGGACCCTTTCAGTTTCGCCTGCAGGCCGTCGCGCGCAGTTGTTCGCCCTTCCGAGGTTTCGAAGTCGCCGACGAGCGCTTTGACAAGCGGATTTGCAGCGGCATCGGTTTTTGCCTGCAGAAGGGCGCTGCTGTTGGCGAGGCCCTCCTTCAGCATGCCCCACAGGCCGCTCGGCTCCGCCGCGGTTACGGCAATGCCCGCCATCATCACGCTTTCCAAAAGCAGCGTCCATTCATCTGCGGTGAATGTCGATTTGTCAGCCATGGCTGACCCTCCTTCGTTCGATTTTGTGTTCGTGACCGCTGTTGCCGATCCACGCGGCGCGCCGGGTGCCGCTCGTCTCCTGAGACATCAGGTCGACAGGGCCGTCAGCTTCGTCTTCAGCGGATCGATCGTGGGCTTGAGGATTTCCGAAACGCCGGGAATGGCCAGGACCTTGTCGAACAACCCATTGAGCGTCGGCATCATCGGCGTGATCAGGGCTGTAAGGGCTGCTTTCTGCTCGGCTGAGAGTTGCCCGGCGACGCCGCTGACCTTGTCGAGTTGGCCGGAGACCTCTTCGAGCTTCGGCAAGGCGGCCGTGGCGGAGGCGGCATCGGTGATACCGGTCAGCGTTGTCTGCAGGCTGGCCATGCCATCCTTGACCTGCTGGCCGACATCGAGCCCGCCAACCGTCAAGCTCTGTTCCGCCGTTCCGGCCTGGGGTGCGACCGGCTCGTTCTGCCTGCCGAACAGGTAGAAAAGCACGCCTGCAAGCACCAGGGCAGCAATCACCCAATAAAGCCAGTTGCGCGACGAGGCCGGCGCGGCGGCCGCCGCTGCGCGCTGGCCGGCACCGCTGACTGCAGAGGCAGAGGCGGCAGCGCCGCGCGCGGCCTGGCTGGCCGCCTGGGTGGCGGCCTGACCGGCGGAGGCCGCGGCGGTTTGAGCGGACGCGCCAAACGAGCCGAGCAGGCCGGTGCCGCCGAGCAAGTCTCTGACGCCCGACGGCAATGCGGCGGCAATATTGTCCTTCTGGCTGGCGAGCAATCCAGCGATGCCGTTGGCGCTCAGGTCCCCTCCACTCTGCTGGGCGAGACCGCCCATGACAAGGGGAGCAAGCGTTGCAAGCAGAGAGCCGCTCGCCCTCTGATCCATGCCGGAAACCCCGCCTATGGCATTTGCCAGCGCACTGCTGTCCTTGGCTCCAAACAGCGACGAAATGATCTGTGACCCGTTCTGGGCAAGCGATGCCTGGTCGCCACCCGCCAGCATTCCCATGAGATTGTCGAGTGATCCGCTCTGTTGTCTGGCGGTGTCGGCGATCCTTTGCGCGCCGCCCGGTTGCGCGGCAATGCCGCTCAGGCCCGCGAGCACCGCCGGCACGGCGGCGGCGGCAGCGTTCTGCACCTTGCTGCTATCCAGGCCGAGGGCCGAGGCGATGCGTGCGATCATGTCAGGGGTAAGCATCTGCGCGAAGTAGGAAACAAGATTGCTGGCCATTGGCTTTTCCTCCACGTTGATGTCGTCGAAAAACGACTCTGCTCATCGAGCGGGGCTCGGTGGCGCGGCAATTGGCTGCAAGCAATTCGCGTTTATCTGAATATCGACGGCGAGATTTGTTCGCCAGGAACCCTAGGCGCAAAAATATTAGCACCTGTGGGTGTATTGCGCCAGTTCTTGGCAACCTTCGGAAACAAGGGTGCGGCGCCGGTCTCGGCGTGCCCGCGCCTTGGCAGGCATCAGCCCACCGAGGTTCAAATCCATGAGTAGGCTGCGAAACCGCAGTCAGTCTTCATGCGTGCGCAGCCACGCCTCCAGCCCGGCAATCACCGCGAGCCTCAGGCTTGCGTTTTTGGCAAGTGCCCGGGCGAGGGACTGTCCATCGGACAAAAAACCCATCTCGCGCATGACATCATCGGGCTTCTGTCGATGCTTTGCCATGATCGCTTTGATCCGGGTGATCGTGGAAGGAAGCAGATAACGTCCGCTGGCGATGGGGGCACCTGCGGGTATGGGATAAGGCACGGCGGCCGTGGTCGAAACTGGAGCGACGACAGGCAGGACGCCTGATATCGCCAGCCAGGTCAGGAAACCGTCGCGCTCGCCGGGCGTGGCTTTTGCCCAGGAATTCTTGAGTTTCTCCAAGCGGGTCCGCTGCGGTTTCAGGCCGGCGATGACGAGAGCCTTGCGCAGGGAGGAGATCCTGCCCGCGAGCACATCGCCGTAGATGTCCGGGAACTCCGCCTTCAATCGCTGCTCGTAGTGGGCGTTATCGCGCTTCGGCTTCTTCGACATTTTCAGTTCCGACGTTCATCTCCTGCGTCCTCTAGCGCGCCGAGCGGGCGAGGGCGAGCAAAAAGGGGCGGTGACGCCATGTCGCGCGGCCTGTTCGAAAGGCCGGGCCTGAATGAAGCGGAAGGCGGTCGGGACGCGTTGGCGCAAGTCGCGACCAGAGCGTCATGCACCGCTCTGTCCGTCCAGCTTTGCACAAGTCGGCCTTTATACCATCGCGCCAACAGCCGGGATGTGACACGGCGAACAAAGGACGATGATATGTCAAACGATGTCGAGCACTATACCGATCCGCAGGATTCGGCCGTTGCTCTCTTCCTCACGAACAACGACGGCGAAGAGCTGACCAATGTGCTGGTCGCAGCACTCGAAGATGCGTTCCGTATCCTTCGCGACGAGGTTTCCGGCGAAACGATGCACTGAACGGCGACGGCGTGGCCCGCATCGGTTGAACGTTTTGCCTCCGGCCGCGAATTGCCGTCCCTATGCCGTTGTTCGACAACATTGAGATAGCGTCGGCGATCACCATGCGGGTTGGGCCGACGGTTCAAATTGCCAGGAGTTGCACAATTACAGCGGGTGACGTAGCTTGCCGGGAGTTGCAAATCACCTGGGGGCAATGATGACGATTTCCGTCTGGCACTGGCTTATGATGTTTCTCCTTTTTGGCGGCATTATTGCGCTTATTGTGCGGATGACTCGACGTTCCAAGTGACCACATGGGCGTCTCTTCAGACGCCGCTGATGACCGCGGGCAAATGAGTTTGGCATTCGATTCTTCGAATGGTTTGCTGTTCTCGGTAGGCACTCCCATCGGCCGGTGAGCAAGATGGAACGCAAAGTCGCCATACGGGTGCGGTTCGCACCGGCAGATAACTTTGCACTTCTCGGCATCATTCAGGCCTGACGCCGTTGGCTCGCATGATTTTGGCGGCCAGCTGTTTGGTGTTTGCGCGCTGTCCGGCGGAGCCTGGTTTCGGCACAACGGCTTCGACAATGCCCGGCCTACGAGACCGCGAGTGGGGGCGGCGCTTGCAGAGGCTGCAACAGCGCTTCCACGCAAGCGGCGATTGCCAACACTGCCCTGTCCGTTCCGTTTCTGCCCAATAGCATCAGTCCCGCCGGGCGGGTCAGCTCCGGCATCGGCAGGGTGATAGCGGTGAGGTCGAACTGGTTTGCGACCTGGCAATTGCGCAAGAGCAATCCTTCGACACGATCATATTCCGCTTTGTCCGCCTCAACGGAGGCGATCGACACTGCGGCGATCGGCGTCGTCGGCAAGACGATGAGATCGTAGGCGGAGAGCCGTTCGTCCATGGCACGTGCCAAGCCTGCTCTGGTCTCCAGCAGCGCGTCGAGCGCCGATTGCGGCGTGAGCATGCGACGTCTGAGCGTCGACGAAACCCTGACATCGACCGGTGCGTCCTGATCCGAAAGCCAGTCGGCATGCAGCCGGCTTGCTTCCAGGCCGGCGATCGAGCCGATCGCGGTCGCTTGCCTCAAGCGGTCGATCAGATCGTCGATGTTACAATCGACAAGGTCGGCACCGGCAACCGTGAGGCGCTCGAGGTTGGCCGCAAACGCTCCCGCAATTTCGGTAGACAGGCCGGACAGAAGCTCGCCGCGTGGCACGCCGATCCGCAGGCCGGAAATCGGCCGGGGCACAACGGCTGTTACCGGCTCGCCGGCCATGACGGCATCGGCGGCTGCGCAGTCGCTGACCGTGTGGGCGAGCGGCCCGATCGAATCGAGGCTCGGGGCCAGCGGGAAGGCGCCGACCAGGGACACACGGCTGGCGGTCGGCTTGAAGCCGACAAGACCGTTCAGCGCCGCCGGGATGCGCACCGAACCGCCGGTGTCGGAGCCGATGGCGATGTCGCAGGTCCCCTCCGCCGCCGACACGGCCGCGCCCGAGGACGAGCCGCCGGGGATCAGGCTTTCATCTGTGGCGTTGCCGGGCACCGGATAATGGGGATTAAGGCCGACCGCGGTGAAGGCGAATTCGGTCATGTGGGTCTTGCCGACGATCACGGCGCCAGCGGCGCGCAAACGCTCAACGACAACGGCGTCCTGTCGCGGCGCGGGTGCCGTGCGCTTGATGATCGAGCCGGCGAGCGTCGGTTCTCCGGCAACGTCGAAGAGATCCTTGATCGAAACGATCTTGCCGTCGAGCGGCCCGAGCGTGGCGCCGGTCTGCCGGCGGCGATCGGCGGCATCGGCCTCGGCGCGTGCACTCTCGGCGTAGAGTTTGACATAGGCTTTTTCACTGTCCCGTCGGGCATCGAGCCTCGCCAGGATCTGTTCGAGATGATCGCGTACGGAAGTGTTCGATTGGGACACGATGAGGAACCTGCGATATCTGATGGTGCCGGACGGTGAGGCCTTTCGTCCATTACCCGACACGGAGGATGTAACGGTCACGGACGACAATCTTCATAGCAGGGCTTTCGGCAAATGCCATGAGGGCGGATCCGGTTATTCACCCCGGTAACACGGACATTCAGCTGGGCTTGTGCGCGCAGAGAATGAAGCGGCGATAGACGAAGGTGCGCAGGCGGTTGCGCAGATTTGCCGTCTTGCGCTGTGCAGCGGCAATCGGCTGGTGGGACGCGTGTTCGATGGTCAGGAAGCCGGCAGCCTTCAGCATCGGCAGCAATGTTTCGACGGTCAGGCCGTCGCCGAAGGGGAGATTTCGCATGATCGTTGCATGGCGATCGCTGAGCGCGCCGTCGTAGTGATTGTCGGGCCCGATCACCCGGTCGATCTGGCGGATCGCCCAGGTCGCGAGGCGTCCTACCGCCGTCGGCCTCGCCCAGTCGCCGTCAAAGACGAGCAGCCTGCCACCGGGTTTTAGCAGCCGGAACCATTCCGCAAGCGTCGCCTGCGGTTGCGTCAATGTCCAGACGAGATGACGGCAGACGATGGCGTCATAGCTTGCGTCCGGTTCCATGGTGTTTTCGGCATCGGCGAGCAGAAAGCGCAGGCGCGGTTTGCCGGCGTGTTTCTTCTTGGCGACGGCAAGCATCGCCTCGGAGAAATCAAGCGCGGTGACGTCGTGACCAAGGTCGTGGATCAATCGCGTCACTTCGCCGGTACCGCAGGCAAGTTCGAGCACGCGCAGCGGCTCGGCCCCGAGAAAGTCGCGTACCGGCTTTTGCCAGGCATCGAACTCCGGGCCGGGCGGGATGCGGTGGCCGAAGGCGAGGTCGAAGGTTTCGGAGCGCTTCGACCAGTAGTCGCGGATCTCGTCCTTGAGGTCGAAATTTGCCCGGATGTCCGGCCCGGCGCTTTCAGCCAGCTCGCTCATTGCGCCGCCTTTGTCTGATCGATGCGCGCGAAGATCGCGTCGAAGCGGCCGCGCGCGCGTCCTGGTACTTCGGCCTTGCGTAAGGCATCGGTCAGTTCGGCCTCGCCGACCTTGATCAGCATCACCATGCCCATGGCGAAATGCGGCGAGCACTTGATGCCGTATAAGCCTGATGTGTCGAAGGTGACCTCGATCTCCTCGTTGATCTGGCCCTTGAAGCCGGCATAGTCCGCGGGAACCATGCCGTCGATCGAGGTGGCGTTGTGGCTCCTGTGCCCGGCACGGAACTTGACGCTGTCGCCGGGCTTCAGCTCGACATAATCGGGCTCGAACACCATCGAGCCGTTCTCGCCGCGATTGAGCATCTTCACTTCGATGGTCTCGGCCAAGGCCGGTGCGGCGGTAAGCCCGAGGGTAATGAGGGCGGCGGCGAGCCTAACGCGCATGGTCATGTCTCTTCGTGGTGTCGGATATCAGATGCAGTTTTGGCCGCGGGCGCCGGTAGCGCACGAAGCAGCTGCCGTCCTCGTCTCGCTCGACGGTCGCCGCGACGCCAAAGACCGCGAGGATGCGGCCTTCCGTCAGGATCTCCGTCGGGGTGCCGAGGGCCACGATGCGGCCGCGATCCATCACCGCAACGCGATCGCAGAAGACGGCGGCGTGGTTGAGATCGTGCAGGGCGGCAACGACCGTCAGCGGCTGCCCGCGGACAAGTTCGAGCAGACCGATCTGGTGGTGGATGTCGAGATGATTGGTCGGTTCGTCGAGCAGCAGGATCTGCGGCTGTTGCGCCAGTGCGCGTGCGATATGCAATCGCTGGCGTTCGCCACCGGAGAGCGTGTGCCACATGCGACCGGCAAAATCGCTCATGCCCACATGGTCCAGCGCCCGGTCGACAATGTCGGTATCGCGGTTCGACCAAGGTGAAAGCGCACCGAGATGCGGGGTCCGTCCAAGCTCGACCGCCTGGCGGGCGGTGATGCGTTCGGTGGTTTCCGCCTGCTGCTCGACCAGCGCGACGCGTTGCGCGATGTCGCGCCGTGTCGTTTTCGCGAGCGAGCGCCCTTCGAGGCTGACGGTGCCGGATTTCGGCGGGCGTATGCCGGCCAGCAGCGAAATCAGGCTGGTCTTGCCGGAGCCGTTCGGGCCGATAATCCCAAGAAATTCACCCGAGATAACCTCGAGATCGACAGCATCGACGATCAGCCGGCCGCCGGCCGACCAGGAGACGGCCTCGGCCTTGAGGCTCATGACGCAGCCCTCCCGCGGCCGAGGATGAGCGCGAAGGCTGGGGCACCGACGAGGGCGGTGATCACGCCGATCGGCAGCACCTGGCCGGGAATGATGACCCTCGACAATATATCGGCCGATATCATGAAGATCGCGCCGGTAAGCGCAGCGGCCGGCAACAGCAGGCCGTGGCGCACGCCGACCAGGAAGCGTGCCGCATGTGGGATGACCAGGCCGACGAAACCGATGGAGCCGACGATGCTGACCATCACCGCCGTCATCAGCGCGGTTGCCGAAATCAGGGTCGCGTAGACCCGCTTCACCGGAATGCCGAGCGAGGCGGCCGATTCCGCTCCGAAGGTGAAGGCGTCGAGCGCGCGGGCGTGCCAGAGGCAAATGAGAAGGCCGCCGAGCGCCACCGGCAGGGCCAGCGCCACATCCGGCCAACGCACGCCCGAGAGATTGCCGAGCAGCCAGAACATGATGCCGCGGGCCTGCTCGGCATTGGCCGATTTGGTGACGATGAAGGAGGTGAGCGCGTTGAACAGCTGTGAGCCGGCGACCCCGGCAAGAATGATGGCACCGGTGCCGCGGCCTGCCCTGAGCGCCAAGAGGGAGACCAGCGCGAAGGCGAAGACCGCGCCGAAGAAGGCGCCGAGAGAAAGCGTCAGCATGCCGGCGCCGATACCGAGAATGGCGACGGCCACGGCGCCGGTCGATGCACCGGCGGAGATGCCGAGAATATAAGGATCGGCCAGAGCGTTCCGGAGCAATGCTTGCAGTACCACTCCGCAGAGCGAAAGCGCCGCCCCGCAGCAGGCAGCCACCACCGCACGGCTGAGGCGATAATTCCAGATGATGCCCTCGTCGATGGCATCGAGCGGGTATCCCGCGCCCCACAGGCGGTTGGCGACGGTCTTGCCGACGACGTCGAGCGGAATGGCGGTCTCGCCGATGGCGGCACCAAGGGCCAGCGCCAGGAAAAGCAGTGCGAGCGCCGTCAGGACGGCGCTCGTGCGGTTGATCGTTGGAGGTATTGACCTCACTTCGCCAGGCCGGCTTTTTCGACCGCGTCGGCCAGCACCTCGATGCCCTCGATCGTGCGGATCGTCGGGTTCATCGCCTGTGCGTCCATGATGACGATATGGTCGGCCTTGACCGCCGGCATCAGGCTGGTGACCGGGTCGGACTTCAGGAACTTCATCTTCAGTTCCCAGTCGTCGGCCGGGAAGCGGCGACGGTCCATCTTGCCGATCACGACGATCTTCGGATCGGCCTTGGCTATGGTCTCCCAGCCGATGGTCGGCCATTCCTCTTCGGTCGAGACGACATTCTTGATGCCGAGCGCCGACATGATGTAGCCGGGCGCGCCATTGGTGCCGGCGACATAGGGATCGATGTCCATCTCTGCGCTGGAGAACCAGAAGACCGCCGACAGCTTGCCATCGGCATTGGCGATCTTGCTGCGAGCGGCTTCTTCGCGCGCCTTCAGCTTGGCGATCAGCGCTTGCCCGCGGTCCTGCACGTCGAAGATTTCAGCGAGTTCGGTGACCTCCTGGTAGATCAGGTCCATCGAGAAGGCATTGTGGCGCACGCCATCGCCGCCGGCCGAATTGTCCTTGGCGGCGCAATCGGCAGGCGAGACATAGACGGGGATCGAGAGTTCGGCGAACTGCTTGGGTGTGGCGACGATGCCTTCCGGGCCGACATGCCACTGGAACTGTGCGGTTACCAGATCCGGCTTGGTGGCAACGACGCTTTCGAAGCTCGGGTCGTTGTCGGCAAGCCGCGGCACCTTGTTGTTGACGTCCTCGTAGCCATCGATGACCGGGCCGATCCACACGGCAGTGCCGACGACCTTGTCTGCGAGGCCAAGAAGATAAAGGATTTCCGTGGTGCTCTGACCGATCGAGGCGGTGCGCGTCGGCGCCGCCTTAAAGGTAACCTCCTGGCCGCAATTCTTTAAGGTCAGGGGGTAGCTCGTCGCGGCCGCGAGAGCGGTCGAGGGAGCGACGGTCAGAAGGAGGGACACGGAAACGGCCAGGGATGGGCAATGACGCCCGACGGCATTCAAAATGGCTTTCAAGGGAATTCTTTCTTCTCGTGAGCTGCGAAGGTCAGCCGAAGCGGCGACAGCTGGCCGGTCGAATTTCGGGAGACAAACGATCGCTGACGTCGAGAAGGACGGGAAAAGAGGGCGCAAAGCCGCCGGATATGCGGATCATGGACAACTCCTGTTCCGGGCAACCCCGCCCGTGACGCTGGATCTTCTGCTTGACGGCAGGTCTCCTGGCTCGCGGATCAAGCGCCTTCCACCTGCCTTCCCGCAACGCGCCTGGCGCAATCGCAGTGGCATGGCGCGCTGTCGCGCCACTTGGGTGTCCGGCATTCCGCTTACAGTTGCGGGGGCAGCCACGGTCTCGGTCCCTTTTGGGTCGTCCTCACCGTGTTCCCTATTAATCCCCGTCGAAGTCATCCTTCGGGGAACCGTCGGCGGTACCCTTAGTGTTCCGGTCCGCCTGGCGTCAAGCCGACAGGTGGCGGAAACAGTGATGGGCCGATCACCTTGGGGCGGCTTACCGTAAAGCGTGGCAAGGCCCCGCATTCGCCGAATTGTCGCGAAACCGTTCAAATTGTTTCATGCCGCTGTTAACTCGCTGACATGCGAACAGCCAAAGGTCCGGCACGCGAAATCCCGCTTTCGCAGGGCTCGAACCGGAGGCTTGTTTGGCCGAAATCCTCACCACGCTGTCCCGCCGTTCCTTTCTTCTGTCCGCCGGCGCTGCCGGTCTTGTGGCGTCCTCCGGTCTTGCAACGCCGTTCTATGCCCGAGGCTACGGCCGGCCGGAATTCATCCATGGTGTGCAGTCGGGCGATGTCGACACAAGCTCCGGCATGGTGTGGACACGGGTCGACAGTCCGTCACGAGTGACACTGGAGTACTCGACGACCGAGAGTTTTTCCAATCCGGTGCGTCTCGCCGATCTCACCGCGACACCGCAGACGGACTGTGCGGTGAAATGCGCGCTTGAGGATCTGCTGCCGGACCAGGACATCTTCTATCGCTTCACCGCGACCGACCTTTACGACGTCAACCGGGTGTCCGAACCTGTCATCGGCCGATTTCGCACCGCGCCGTTGCGCAAGCGCTCGATCCGCTTCGTCTGGTCCGGCGACACGGCCGGCCAGGGCTGGGGCATCGACGATGTCGGCATGAAGACCTATTCCACCATGCGCCTGCACGAACCGGACTTCTTCATTCATTCCGGCGACACGATCTATGCCGACAACCCCATTCCCGACGAGATACCCCTGCGCGACGGCGGCATCTGGAAGAACCGGGTGGTGACGCATGAGAAGTGCGATGTCGCGCGCACGCTCGAGGAATATCGCGGCCAATGGAAGTACAATCTGCTCGACAGCCACGTCCGTGACCTCAACGCGGTCTGCCCGACCTTCTATCAATGGGATGATCACGAGGTTCTGAACAATTGGTCGGCCTCGACGGACCTTCGCGACGACCCGCGTTATCCGGAAAAGGACGTTGCCGTCTATGCCGCCCGCGCCGCCCGGGCGTTTCACGAGATGACGCCGATCCGCATGCCGCCAACCCAGCCCGGCCGGATCTTCCGCAAGATCGCCTACGGTCCCCTGCTCGATGTCTTCTTCGTCGACCTCCGCTCCTATCGCGGGCCCAACCAGGGGGAGGGCGATGACGGCCTGTTCGGCTGGCGCCAGGCGGATTGGTTGAAGCGGGAGCTTGCCGCCTCGCGCGCGGTGTGGAAGGTGATCGCCTGCGACATGCCGATCGGTCTCGTCGTCTGGGACGACTATACCAACAGGCGTGGCTCGGACGCGATCGCCAATGGCGACAATGGTCTGCCGACCGGCCGCGAGACGGAATTTGCCGACCTGCTCCGCTTCATCAAGGATAACGCCATCGAGAACCTCGTCTGGCTGACGGCGGATGTGCATTACACGGCGGCGCACCACTACGACCCGTCGCGGGCGGCCTTCAAGGATTTCCTGCCGTTCTGGGAGTTCGTTTCCGGGCCATTGCATTCCGGCACCTATGGTCCGAAGGAGCTGGACATGACGTTCGGCCCGGACGTGCGCTTCATCAAGGCATCCGGCGGCGGCATCGACAGCAACCTGCCGCCTTCCGCCGGGCTGCAGTTCTTCGGCATCGTCGATATCAACGGTCAGACGAAGCAGATGACGGTACGGCTATTGGATCGGCAGGACCAGGAACTGTGGCGCGTGACACTCGATCCGGCCGCAATCGCATGAGCATTTTGGCCGTGGCCGATACCTTGCCAGAGCCGGTTGGCGGGACCCTTCCCGGTTGCAAACCCATGGCCTGTCGGGACTTTGGCGTCGGGCTCTTGCGCGCGCCCCCCTTTCGCAATCGCAAAAAAACCTGTATGAGCCCGACCATTGAAAAAGCGGCGTGGCCCATTGGGGCGTGCCCTAAACCTTCCGAGACGAAAAATGAGCATTCGTAACATCGCGATTATCGCGCACGTCGACCATGGGAAAACGACCCTTGTCGACGAGCTTCTGAAGCAGTCGGGCTCGTTCCGCGAAAACCAGCGCGTTGCCGAACGCGTCATGGACTCCAACGACATCGAAAAAGAGCGCGGCATCACCATTCTTGCCAAGGCGACGTCGGTCGAGTGGAAGGGCGTGCGCATCAACATCGTCGACACCCCCGGCCACGCCGACTTCGGCGGTGAAGTCGAGCGCATCCTGTCGATGGTGGACGGCGCCATCGTTCTCGTCGATGCCTCCGAAGGCCCGATGCCGCAGACAAAGTTCGTCGTCGGCAAGGCGCTGAAGGTCGGCCTGAAGCCGATCGTCGCGATCAACAAGATCGATCGCCCGGACGGCCGGCACGAAGAAGTCATCAACGAAGTCTTCGACCTCTTTGCAAACCTCGACGCCACCGACGAACAGCTCGACTTCCCGATCCTCTACGGTTCGGGCCGTGAGGGCTGGATGAACGTCGCGCCTGAAGGTCCGAAGGACCAGGGCATGGCACCGCTTCTCGACCTCGTGCTGAAGCACGTTCCCGAGCCGACGGTCGCCGAAGGCCCGTTCCGCATGATTGGTACGATCCTGGAAGCAAACCCCTTCCTCGGCCGCATCATCACCGGCCGCATCCATTCGGGTTCGCTGAAGCCGAACCAGCCGGTCAAGGTTCTCGGCCAGGACGGCAAGCTGCTCGAAAACGGCCGTATCTCGAAGATCCTCGCATTCCGCGGTATCGAGCGTCAGCCGATCGAAGAAGCCCATGCAGGCGACATCGTCGCGATCGCCGGTCTGACCAAGGGCACCGTCGCCGACACCTTCTGTGACCCGTCGGTCTCCGAAGCGCTGACCGCACAGCCGATCGACCCGCCGACCGTCACCATGTCCTTCATCGTCAACGACAGCCCGCTTGCCGGCACCGAAGGCGACAAGGTGACGAGCCGCGTCATTCGCGACCGTCTGTTCAAGGAAGCCGAAGGCAACGTCGCGCTGAAGATCGAAGAATCTTCCGAGAAGGATTCGTTCTTCGTATCCGGTCGTGGCGAATTGCAGCTCGCGGTTCTGATCGAAACCATGCGCCGCGAAGGCTTCGAACTTGCGGTCTCGCGTCCGCGCGTTGTCATGCACAAGGATGAGAACGGCCAGCTTCTCGAGCCGATCGAAGAAGTCGTCATCGACGTCGACGAAGAGCATTCCGGCGTCGTCGTTCAGAAGATGTCCGAACGCAAGGCCGAGATGGTCGAGCTGCGTCCGTCGGGCGGCAATCGCGTCCGTCTGGTATTCTTCGCGCCGACCCGCGGCCTGATCGGCTACCAGTCGGAACTGCTGACGGATACGCGCGGCACGGCGGTCATGAACCGTCTGTTCCACGCCTACCAGCCGTACAAGGGCGAGATCGGCGGCCGCGTCAACGGCGTGCTGCTCTCCAACGACGCCGGCGAATCGGTTGCCTATGCGATGTTCAACCTGGAAGACCGTGGCCCGATGATCATCGACGCCGGCGAGAAGGTCTATGCCGGTATGATCATCGGCATCCACACGCGCGACAACGACCTCGAAGTCAACGTGTTGAAGGGCAAGAAGCTCACCAACATGCGCGCCTCCGGCAAGGATGAAGCCGTCAAGCTGACGCCGCCGATCCGCATGACGCTCGAGCGCGCGCTGTCCTGGATCCAGGACGACGAGCTGGTCGAAGTCACGCCGAAGTCGATCCGTCTTCGCAAGATGTATCTCGACTCGAACGACCGTAAGCGCTTCGAGAAGTCGCGTACGGCCGGCGCCGCTTAAGCCATTCCGAGAATAATCGGCAATTTTTAAAACCCCGGAGCAATCCGGGGTTTTTTGCTGTGTGTGCCAGCGGGGGGCGGCTTGCGGATAAAGTTAAAAAGGCGTTAACCTTCCACAGGATGCCGTTAAAGTTGCCTGTGGGTTAACGCGACGCGGCTCCCGGGCGGGATTCCTGTTCGCCCTGTGTGCGTTTAGAGTCGTGAGTCATGAAGACTGTTTCGATCGAGGTCAGACCTGGAGAACCGCAAGAGGCGTCGGCGATTGCCGACGTGCATCGCGTTTCATGGCTGCAGGCCTATGGCGGCATCATTCCGCACCGCCCCCTGGTCCAGATGGTCAATCGTCGAGACGAGGTCTGGTGGCGCAAGGCGACGCGGGGGCCTGCGACCTTGCTGGTCGTCGACGTGGCGGGAACGATTGCCGGCTACGCGACCCTCGGCCTCAGCCGCGCCAAGGCGCTGCCGCAGGAAGGCGAAATCTACGAGATCTACCTGCGTCCGGAATACCAGGGCATCGGCCTTGGACGGGTTCTCTTCGGCGAAGCCAAGAGCCTGCTGCGGTCGCTCGGCTGCAGAGGGCTCGTCGTCTGGTGCCTCGAAGACAGCGATCACGCCTATCAGTTCTTCCAGGGAGCCGGCGGCAGCGACATTGCCGAAGGCATGGAAGATTTCGGCGACAAGCACCTCAAGAAGATCGGCTTTGCCTGGAACTGACGCCTGCCGTGCAAGGCCTCGCTGGCTCTTGCGGTAGCCGCTCTTTCCGAAATCACTCCGGCAGTTCGTTGTTGGATTCGGCGGCCTTTTCGCCGCGTTTGCCGTGGAATGCCGCCTGGTCGACGCCGCAGCGAAATGTCGGTGCCACCTCGTCGGCGACCTTGCGGGCGACCGCGTTGGGATCAGGGTTGGCAAGCGCATCGACATAGCCGGCGACGCAGCCCTTGCCGTCATTCTTCTCGGCCACCTTGGAGACGACGAGAACCTGCCCCTCGAGCGCCGGGACCGATTCACCGGTCTTCGGATCGGGGTTCTCGATGAACCAGCGCAGGATTGTCGCAACCGGAGTGCCGCCCTTGGCGACGCGCCATTCCACCATGTTGCCCGCGTGGTTGAAGGGGATGAAGCTCTCGAACGCCCCGTCGAGATAGCGCTTGTCGATGTGTCCGAAGGAGAAGCTCTGGCGAACATCGATCTCTTTGAAATGGACGGGATAGTCGCCGTAACCGGGGCAGCTCATCAGGGCATACATGCCCGGCTCGTCGGCAATCGTCTTGCACTTGTTGCGGCTGACGTCGACATAGACGCTGTCATTGGCAATGGCTGATCCGGCAGACAGCAGGATCAGCGACAGGCACGCAACCTTTCCGTTCATCATGACCTCCCTTCGACAGGATTTGTCGACCTGTCCCGGCCATTCGACCACGACAAAACGACCGCTTGAATCTGCGCTGCGGACGAAAGTTATATTGCATCGCGGCATGTTTCCCTTTATCCGACGGGCAAACGTCCCAACTGACCCTGGAGTAGTCCATGCGCATTGACGCGATTTCCATCGGAAAGAATCCACCAGAAGATGTCAACGTGATCGTTGAGGTTCCCGTTGGCGGCCATCCCATCAAGTATGAGATGGACAAGGAAGCCGGTACCCTCGTCGTCGACCGTTTCCTCTACACGCCGATGCACTATCCGGGGAACTACGGCTTCGTGCCGCACACGCTTTCCGACGATGGCGATCCGATCGACGTTCTGATCTGCAACACCCGTCCGCTCGTTCCGGGCTGCGTCATCAACGTCCGCCCGATCGGCGTGATGATGATGGAAGACAACTCCGGCAAGGACGAAAAGATCATCGCGGTTCCGTCGGGCCACCTGACGCAGCGCTACGACAAGGTCCATGAATACACCGACCTGCCGGAAATCACGCTCAAGCAGATCGAGCACTTCTTCGAGCACTACAAGGATCTGGAGCCCGGCAAGTGGGTCAAGATTTTTGGCTGGAAGGATGCCGCCGTCGCCAAGCAGCTGATCAAGGAAGCTGTCGAGCGCGCCAAGGGCGAAAAGAAGTAATTAGGTTTGTTTGCCGACCAGTTCGGCAAGCCGCTTCAAAACATCCTCCGGGTCGGCGTCGATCCGGAGGATTTTTTTGCGCTGTGTTTCGCCTGAAATGAAGGAAATACGGTTCTTCGCGATGCCGATCTTTTTGGCGAGAACGGCGATCAAGGCCTGGTTGGCCTTGCCCTTTTCCGGAACGGCGCGCACGCGGACCTTGAGGTGGTCCTGCCCGTCGGCGCCGCTCTCCACCCCATCGATCCCGTCGCGTCCGCCGTTCGGTGTCAGTCGAACGGTGACGCGCACGTGATCGCCGTGGGCGGTGAACGCTTGGCTCGTCAATGGATCAGCGCAGGAGCGCCGGCGCGATCGTCGTGTTCAGGAACAGCTGGATGAAATAGAGGATCACCAGCACCACCAGCGGCGAAAGGTCGACGCCGCCCATGTTGGGCAGGACCCGGCGGATCGGACGATAGAGCGGCTCGGTCAGCTGGTAGAGCGAGCGGCCGATCATGTTGATCGCCTGGTTGTTCACGTTGATGACGTTGAACGCATAGAGCCATGAAAAGATGGCGGACGCGATGATCAGAAACCACGCGATGTTGATAATAAAGTTCAAGGTGCCGATGACAGCAATCATGCCGGTCTCCAAATCGTTATTGACAGACATGTAGACATTGAGACCTAAACGAGCAAGTACGCCGATTTGCCGTGCGCGATCATGTTTAACACGGGTCGGTCAAAGATCGGTACCATCGAGGAGCGTTTCCCCTATGTCTGCCGTTCATACCACGCACCGTTTCGCCGCCTTCCGGCATGTCGGTTATCGCCGTTATTTCTTCTCACGCTTCCTTGCCTACTTTGCCATCCAGATCATCTCCGTTGCGGTCGGCTGGCAGATCTACGACCTGACGCGCGATCCGTTCGATCTCGGGCTTATCGGGCTGTTCCAGTTCCTGCCGTCGCTGGTGCTGATCCTGGTAACGGGGTCGGTTGCCGATCGCTACAACCGGCGCATGATCATGGGCATCTGCATGGCCGTCAGCACGCTTTGCGCCGTGGCGCTGCTCACGCTGACGGTCACAGGGCTTTTCTCGCCCTGGCCCGTCTATGCGGTCCTGATCGTCTTCGGCATCGAGCGGGCGTTTCTCGCCCCCGCCTCGCAGTCGCTGGCGCCTAATCTCGTTCCCCCCGAGGACCTACCCAATGCGATCGCCTGGAATTCGACGTCGTGGCAGACGGCGATGATCGTCGGCCCTGTCGCAGGCGGCCTGATCTACGGCTTCGGCTCGGTTGCACCCTATGCCGTCGGCGTCTGCTTCTTCGCCGCTGCGGCGCTGATGGTGTTTGCCATCCCGAAGCCTGCGGCACGCTCCAAGGCATCGGTGCAGAGCTGGGAGACGATCACCGCCGGTTTCCGCTATATCAAGGCTGAGAAGGTGGTGCTGGGTGCGATCTCGCTCGACCTCTTCGCGGTGCTGCTGGGTGGCGCCGTGGCGCTGATGCCGGTATTCGCCCGCGATATCCTTGATTTGGGTCCATGGGGCCTGGGCTTGCTGCGTGCAGCCCCAGGCGTTGGCGCCGTCGGCATGGCGATCTGGCTTGCCGCCCACCCCATCCGTCACCGCGCCGGTTTCCTGATGTTCACCGGCGTCGCGCTTTTCGGTCTCGGCACCGTCGTCTTCGGCCTGTCGGCAACGCCGTGGATTTCGATCGCAGCGCTCGTGGTCATGGGCGCTGCCGACATGATCTCGGTCTATGTGCGCGAGATTCTGATCACGCTCTGGACGCCGGACGAGCTGCGCGGCCGCGTCAATGCGGTCAACATGGTGTTTGTCGGCGCCTCCAACGAGCTTGGCGAATTCCGGGCCGGCATGATGGCTTCCGGCTTTGGCGCGGTCTTTGCCGTCGCTTTCGGCGGTGCCGGCACGCTGCTTGTGTCGGTGCTCTGGGCGCTCGGATTCCCTCAGCTGCGCAAGATCGACACGCTCGATGTGCCGGAGCATCGCCGATAGCGGTGACGTTCGCCGCTATGCCGCCTTCCTGGCGCCTGCCTGCAGGAAGATCAGATCGAGGAAATTCTCCATCCAGGTGCGCAACGGCCCGTCATGCTGCATGCGCCCGTCGAGATGGGCTTTGCCGATCTGCGCCCCCGGCATTTCAAAGCGATGGGCGCCGTGCACCACCCAGCGATGCATCATCGCGCGCGTCAGTTCGCCGTGAAACTGGATGCCCCAGGCGTTTTCGCCATAGCGGAAGGCCTGGTTGGGGTAGGTTTCGCCGGTTGCCAGTAGCTCGGCGCCTGCAGGCAGATCGAAGCCCTCGCGGTGGAAATGATAGACCATGGCCGGCCAGTTCATCAGCGACCGCCCGGCGTCGGTGGCGACAAGCGGGTACCAGCCGATTTCCGTCATGCCTTCATGATGCGGCGCGACCTTGCCGCCGAGATTGCGCGCCAGCATCTGCGCGCCGAGGCAGATGCCGAGGTAGGGTTTGTTTTCGCGCAGCGGCACCGACAGCCAGTCGATCTCGCGGCGGACAAAGTCCTCCTCGTCGTTGGCGCTCATCGGCCCACCGAAGATGATCGTGCCGCCGTGGTGTTCCAGCGTCGGCGGAAGTTCGTCACCAAGCGCCGGACGACGGATGTCGAGGGAAAAACCCTTCTGCGTGAGGATCTGGCCGACGCGGCCGGCGCTCGATCGCTCCTGGTGCAGGATGATGAGGATCGGCTTCCTGTCGGTCTCGGCGGCTATCGGCATTTCAGCTTTCCTGTTGCGGTTTGCCTTCTCCCGCCACATCGATCCTTGCCGCGACCTCCCGTCGCTGCAAAACCCGATCCCGTCCGGAGACGCCGAGAAGATCGGCGATCCGCCATATCACGTGGTCTTCCATCTCGCTGCGCTCGCCATCGGCATAGACGATTTCCCAGAGCATACCGATCAGCTCGATACGCTGCTCCTCGGAAAGGTGTCGCTTCACTTCGGCGGTGAACTGATAGAAGTCGATGGCGTCGCTTTCGGCGGACTTGCCGGCCTCGACCAGCGCGCCGAGTGCTGCATCGTCGAGGTCATAGTGCTGTTTGATGATGGCGCGCATCTTGCGCTGCTCGGAGGCAAGGATCTTGCCGTCCGCCTCCATCACCTGAATGCAGAGCGCGATGACCGCAACGCGCGGATCACCCCTCTCGATCCGCGTCGTCGGGCCGGTCAGGCCCTCGAGAAACGTCCGGAACCGTTCAAACATGTTTTCGCCCATAGTCCCTCACAAACTCAGAACAGTCGGAAACTGGTCTTTTCCGCCACTTTTTCGCCGGCAGCCGGTTCCCGCACGCCAGGATCATCAGGAGGACGGCCGAAGAACGGGTCGGCGACCTGTTCGCCATTGGATGTGCCGTCCTTTTCGCGCGTCTTCTCGGCGATCGGGACCGGTTTTTTGGGTTCCGCCACCTTGATCGGCTCGGCCCGCTCGCGCGGCGTTTCGGGTGCGGCCTCGATGATAACAGGCGTATCGACGACCTCTCTTGCCGGCGCCGTGCCATGGGCGACGGGATGGTGCTCGGCCACGACAGGCGGCAGGCTGCGGATTGCCTGATCGGCGCTCAGATGGCCGTCCTCGATCTGCGCTGCAAGCTGAAGGGCCGGCGCCTTCCATTCGAAAGCGTCGAGCCGCCCGCTCACCGGCGAGACCGGCAGCCACGTCGGCGAGGTCACGCCATCGGCCGTCCAGGCGGGATCGCGCGGGCTCTTCAGGGCCTGCGCCATCCAGTGACGGATGCGACCTTCGTCACCGGTATCGGCCTCCTCAATGTCGGCAAGCAGCAGAAAGATGCCTTCGGTCGGCTCCAGACGGGCCGCGGCCTCCGCCTTGGTGCGGGCAAGCAGTAGCTCGCGCGCTTCGAGCGCCACCTCGGCAACGGCGGTCATCGCCACCGCATTGTTCGGGCGCAGCGATTCGAGCTTTCTCGCACGCTTCAGCCGGTCGACCGCCGTGTCGCCGCCGCGCGCCCGCACGTAGAGACGGGCGACATCGGGATGCGGCTCGTGCTTCCAGGCCTTTTCGAGGATCGACGCACCCTTGCGCAGGTTGTCTTCGCGAAACAGCGCCTTCGCCGCGATGAGCGCGGCCGGCACGAGGTGTTCGTCGAGCTTGAGCGCCGCCAGCGCATCGTCGCGGGCAGCTTTGGTATCGCCGTCGAGGCGGGTCATGGCGCGGGCGGTGAGGAGCACCGCCTTTTTGCGGTCGGCCTCCTTGCGTTCGAGCACATGGGCCGTGCGGCTCTGGTCGAGCAGACGAAGCGCATCATCCCATTGCCCGGCCTGGCTCTGGCTGTCGAGCGTCGCCAGCGTCGCCCAGGGCAGGTGCGGCGCCTTCTCGGCGGCCCGCTCGGCATATTGGCGCGCTGCTTCGTGCGCGCCCAGACGCTTGGCTTCGAGATAGAGGCCGCGCAGGCCAAGTTCGCGCGTCTCCGGATCGTCGGCCATCAGTTCGAATTTCTTGCGCGCGTCGTCGTATTTGCCCTCGATCAGGAAGGTCTGTGCCTCAAGCAGATGAATCAGCGGTTCCTGGTCGGCGTTGATCAGGCCGCGGGTGCGGGCGGTCATCTTGCGCGCCTGGTTGGCGTCGCCGGCGCCGGCGGCAATCAGACCGGTCGACAGCGCCTGGTAGCCCCTGTCGCGCTTTCGGGCGCGGAAATAGCGGGTGACGGTGTGCGGCGACAGCCAGATGGTGCGCACCAGCCAGATGGCGATCAGCACGGCGGCGACCAGCGAGATCAGCAGCGATGCGGCACGCATCAGGCTCATTTCGATGAGCTGGCCCTGCCAGACGAGCGACAGTTCGCCCGGCCGATCCGCGAGCCACGCAAAGCCGAGGCCGAGACCGAGCACGATCAGGATGAAGATCAAAATGCGGATCATATCTGTCTTCCTCAGCCCTGGGTGCCGGACTTGTTCATCGTCGCCGCGACGGCCGCATCGATGATGCCTTCGACCCGGAGACGCTGGTCAAGCTTGAGCTTGAAGGCTTCGCCGGCGGTTTTTGCCGCAGCCGGTAGGCCGTCCCATTCCAACGCCGCGCCCTTGAGGTCGCCGTTGTTCAGCTTGTCCTCGATGCGGGCGACGACGGCCTCCGGCATGTCGCCTTCGACGCTGCCGACGGGGCGCACGCGGATGCCTGACATGGCGCTGGAGACGAGGCGGTCGAAGATGCCCTCGTTCGGGTCCGGCTGATTGAGTGTGTCGAGCATGCTGTCCGCTACCGTCGTAAAGTCGCGGCGAAGGTCGGCGCGTGTTGCCACGCCCGTCGTCGCATCCTGGGCGAGGCCGGCGACGGCCGTCTCGTCAGGCGCGATGCTGCGAAGCGCATCGAGTTCAGCCAGGAACGGCCCGCCGCGATCGATCGCGGTCTTGAGCGCGGTGACGGCAACGGCTTTGGCAACCTGGATATCGTTGGCCGGCTCGTTGAGCTTCTGCTCGGCGCTATCAATGCGGCTTGCCAGTTCGGCTCTTGCCGCCGTTGCCGATTGCTGCGCTTCGGCAAGGCCTGATTTCAGTGCCGCGATCTCCTTCATCAGGTTCGTCACTTCGGCTTGCAGAGCCGTCACCTCGGCAACTGGCGCTTCGCCGGCACTCGGTTGGCCCGCCGTCTGTTCCAGCGCGGCGAGGCGGTTCTCGAGTGGTGCGATATCGATGGTAGCCGCTGGCGCCTGGATGCCGGCCACCTGATCGCGCAGGGCCTGGACCTCGCTCGAAAGCGTCACTTCCGTGGTCGATGCGCCACGGTCGGGTCCCAGCGCCGGGATATAGCCGGCATATTGCAGCACGCCGAAACCGAGCAGCGTGACCAGGCCGCCGAGGATCCCGGCTGCCAGTGAACCGGAGTTGGACGGCGGTTTCTGCACGGCAGTCGCATCAGGCTCGCGGCTGACATGTGGCGGCTCGTCGGTGAAGGCGGCGGCTGCCGCATCGGCGCGCTGTTCTTCGAGCTCCTCTTCGACGCGGGCTTCTGCCGCGCCATCGGCTTCAGGGGCTTCAGCCGGTTCATCGGCGGTTGTCGCGGGGCTCGCCGTTGCTTCGGCATTTTCCGTTACGGCCTTTTCCGCTTCAAGGTCGATCGTCAGCGGCTCTTTCTCGGCTTTCGAGCGGCGCGGCGGGTTTTCCGATACCATGGTGACCTCTTACCGTTGTTGCCTGTCGGTTCTTGCAACAAACCTAGTCAGGCTGGCCGGTGAGGGAAAGCCCCCTTGGTTCCGTTTTTGATCGAAATAGCATTAGAGAAGGCTGAAAAGGCTTTCTTCGTCGGGTCTTGTGGCGACCTCGACCGGTGTCCCATCCGGCAGCGCTTCGGCAACGACGGCGCTGAGGCAGAGGTAGCGCGGCGAGAAGGCGGCGGGCTCAAGGCCGGCTTCGACAAGCAGCGCGGCGAAGCGTCGCGCAGTGTCGTGGGAATAGAGCAGCACGGCGTCCAGTTGGCCGGCCGCCGTCAGGCGCGCCAAGATGCCCGGCGGATGGGCGATCGGCTGCATCCGGTAGCATTCGACCGTGACATGCACGATGCGAAGCTGCTGCAGCGTGGCTTCAAGTCCGTCGGAGCGGGGCGATCCGGCGAGATAGAGCAGGGGCGTTTGCGATGCAGAAAGCGTGGCGGCGATCAGTTCGGCAAGGCTTCTGCCGGTCCCTGCTGCCGGGTAAACAGAAATAAAGCCAAGATCGCGGGCCGCACGGGCGGTCGCCTCGCCGACGCAGAAGCAAGGTTCGGCTTTATGGGGCTCGAGATCCGCCCCAAGATCGGCCAGCACCCGAACGGCTTCGGCACTGGTCAGCGCAATCGCGGCATGCGGTTCTTCGAGCGCTTTCCGCACCGCCTGGGGCAAATGTTCTGCTCGCGCCAGTGGCAGCAGCAGCGGCTGATGGCCCATGACCTCCAGACGGCGGGCCGTCGCCTCGGCGGCGGGCTGCGGCCGGGTCACAAGCAGCCGCATGGTTCACGTCCAGCTCGAAAAGAAGCCCGGTCCCGCCTCAGCGCGGATGTCTTCGCCGGCCTTTTGCCCAAGGGCTTCGGCGTCGGCAGCCTTGCCTTCGACCGCGATGCGGTGGTGGGTGCGACCATCAGGCGTCAGGATCATGCCGGAGAAACGCAGATGCGTGCCGTCCGAGACCGCCAGGCCGGCAATCGGGGTGCGACAGGAGCCATCGAGCGTCGCCAGGAAGCCGCGCTCGCAGGCGACCGCTTCATGGGTTCTGGCATCGTCGATGGCGGCGAGCAGGTCGTTGACGCGTTTGTCGCCGGTCCTGCTCTCGATACAGATCGCGCCCTGGGCCGGTGCCGGCGGAAATTCTTCCGGATCGAGCAGTTCGGTCGGCACGTCGGTCATGCCGAGCCGCTTCAATCCGGCATAGGCAAGCAAGGTCGCATCGACCTGGCCCTCGGCGAGCTTGCGCAGCCGCGTCTCGACCTGGCCGCGATAGGTGATGACATTGATGTCGGGCCGCAGCCTCCGGATCAGCGCCTGGCGGCGCAGCGACGACGAGCCGACAGTCGCGCCCTCAGGCAATTCCATGAGTTTTGGTGCGGTGCGGCCGATAAAGGCGTCACGGATGTCTTCACGCGGCAGGAAGGCGGAAAGAAACAGGCCAGCGGGAAGCTTGGTCGGCATGTCCTTCGACGAATGCACGGCGAAATCGAGCTCGCCCGACAGGAGCTGCTGCTCGATTTCCTCGGTGAACAGGCCCTTGCCGCCGATCTCGGCCAGCGACCGATCGGTGATGCGGTCGCCCTTGGTGGAAAGAATGACGACCTCGAACATTTCCGGTGACAGGCCATGCGCGGCGACAAGGCGATCGCGCGTTTCATGGGCTTGAGCGAGCGCCAGCGGGCTGCCGCGCGTGCCGATCCGGAAAGGTTTCGTTTGCATCAAAGGCTATCCATTGTTACCGGAGTTCCGTGTACCCACCTTTCGGTGCGACCGCAATCTTTGAGTAGTTCCTGATGTCCCCACCCTTGCGCATCCTCGGCATTGAAACAAGCTGCGATGAAACCGCCGCTTCCGTCGTGTTGCGCGACGAAAACGGCCGCGGAAGCATCCTCGGCGACGTCGTCTTGAGCCAGCTGGAAGAGCATAGCGCCTATGGCGGCGTGGTTCCGGAGATCGCCGCGCGCGCCCATGTCGAAGCACTCGATACCCTGATCGAGGAGGCGCTGCTGCGCGCAGGCGTGACGCTTAACGACATCGATGCGATAGCTGCGACAAGTGGTCCCGGTCTGATCGGCGGCCTCATCGTCGGGCTGATGACCGGCAAGGCGATCGCGCGGGCAACCGGCAAGCCGCTCTATGCCGTCAACCACCTCGAGGGCCACGCGCTGACTGCACGGCTCACCGACGGTCTAACCTTTCCCTATCTGATGCTGCTTGTCTCTGGCGGCCACACGCAGCTGATCCTGGTCAAGGGCGTCGGCGACTACGAGCGCTGGGGCACGACGATCGACGATGCGCTCGGCGAAGCCTTCGACAAGACGGCGAAGCTCCTCGGTCTTCCCTATCCCGGCGGCCCGGCCGTCGAGCGCGCTGCGCTGAGCGGCAATGCCGAGCGCTTCGACTTTCCCCGCCCGCTGGTCGGCGACGCCAGGCTCGATTTCTCGTTCTCGGGGCTGAAGACGGCGGTGCGTCAGGCGGCGCAATCGCTGGAGCCGGTGACGGAACAGGATATCGCCGACATCTGTGCCTCCTTCCAGCGCGCGATCTCGCGCACGCTGAAGGATCGGATCGGGCGCGGATTGAAGCGGTTCAAGGCGGATCACGCCTCTGTCGCAAAGCCGGCGCTGGTCGTTGCCGGCGGGGTTGCCGCCAATCAGGTGCTGCGGGCAACGCTCCAGGAACTCTGCGACAAGAACGGGTTCGATTTCATCGCGCCGCCGCTGCAACTGTGCACCGACAATGCCGCGATGATCGCCTGGGCGGGGGCTGAACGGTTTGCCGCCGGTTTGCCGGCGGATGGTCTCGACGTCGCGCCGCGCTCTCGCTGGCCGCTCGACCAACAGGCACAGACCTTGCTCGGTTCGGGCAAACGCGGCGCCAAGGCATGACGGAAATCAGCCAGGGCATGATGGACAGGATATGAACACAAACCCGAAGATCGTGGTGGTCGGTGCGGGTGCCTTCGGCACGGCGCTTGCAGCCGTCGCCGCGTCGGCCACCGGCAGCGACGTGACCCTTCTCGCCAGGCGTGAGGAGACTGCGGATGGATGCCGGCGAACCGGTCGCAACGAACAGGCGCTTCCGGGTATCGACCTGCCCGCGGGGCTCAAGCACAGCTCTGATGTCGCGGTGCTCGGCGATGCTGAGATCGTGCTGTTCGTGATGCCTTCACAGGCGCACAGGGAGGCCGCGCGGCAATATGGCCCGTCGATCAATGCCGCGGCGACGATCGTCACCTGCGCCAAGGGTATGGAGCAGGCGACGGGCCGTCTCCTGACAGACGTGCTGGCGGAAGAATTACCGGGCCATGGCATCGGTGTGCTCTCCGGCCCCGGCTTTGCGGCCGACATCGCCAAGGGGCTGCCGACGGCGATGGTGGTTGCCGCTGGCGATAACGACACGGCGACGCTGCTTGCCGGGGCGCTGTCCGGCCCGACCTTCCGTCTCTACCCTTCAGAGGATCGCATCGGCGTGCAACTGGGCGGCGCGTTGAAAAACGTGCTTGCCATCGCCTGCGGCATCGTCGAGGGCGCCGGCCTCGGCGATAGCGCCCGGGCGGCGCTGATCTCGCGTGGCCTTGCGGAGATGTCTCGCTTCGTGGTCGCCGAAGGCGGCGATGCCGATACCGTTCGCGGTCTCTCGGGGCTCGGCGATCTCGTGCTGACGGCAACCAGCCACCAGTCGCGCAACCTGCGCTTCGGCATTGCGCTTGGCACGGACGGCCGCGCCAACGGACGCCAGGGCGAACTCGTCGAGGGTGCCTTTGCCGCCTCGGTCGCCGCCCGCGTCGCCCGCGATCTCGGTGTCGAGATGCCGATCACCGAGGCGGTCGCCGCCATCATCGACGGCAAGCTCGATGTGCGCACCGCCCTTGAACAATTGATGTCCCGTCCGATCACCCAGGAATGAACTGGTCGGCGGGATGAGGAAAAGTGCCAAGCGGTTTTCCGCCCGCATCCCGCGCCAAACGAAAACTCAGGAGGAACCATGCTCTTCGCACTTCAATGCACCGACAAACCAGGCGCGCTGCAGCTTCGGCTCGATACGCGTCCGGATCATGTCGCCTATCTCAACGACCTCAATGCCAAGGGCGTTCTGAAGATGGCCGGCCCCTTCCTCGGCGACGATGGCAAGCCGACCGGCAGTCTGGTGATCGTCAAGGCCGAGACGATCGACGATGCACGCGCCATCGCCGAAGCCGATCCCTATGCCAAGGCCGGCCTGTTCTCCAACGTCGAAATCAAGGCCTTCAACTGGGTCTTCAACAACCCGGAGGCTTGAGACACGAATGGCGTTCTGGCTTTACAAATCCGAACCCTTCAAGTGGTCCTGGCAGATGCAGAAGGACGCTGGCGCGAAGGGCACCGAATGGACCGGTGTTCGCAATTACCTCGCACGCAACAACATGCGGGCGATGCAGATCGGCGACAAGGGTTTCTTCTACCACTCCAACGAAGGGCTCGAAATCGTCGGCATCACCGAGGTCTGCGCGCTGTCGCATCCGGATTCAACCGCCGAGGGCGATGCCCGCTGGGACTGCGTCGATATCCGCGCCGTCCGCGACGTGCCGCGTCCGGTGACGCTGAAGGAGATCAAGGATAACCCCAAGCTCGCCAACATGGCGCTGGTCACCAGCATGCGCCTTTCGGTGCAGCCGGTCACCGAAGACGAGTGGATCGAGGTCTGCCGCATGGCCGGGTTCGACAATCCGCCACGGTAGCTTTGTTTTCCGCGTGATTTGTCAGAAACCCGGTTCCCACTTTTCGGATCACGCTCGGAGCGTTTCTTGAAGACCGATCCCGAAAGCTTCATCCGCGCCAACACCGGCGTTCTGTCGCCGCCGCATGTACCGGAAATCCGGTTGCATCTGGCGACGGAAGCGCACGAACTCTGGCTGAAAACGGAGGAGGAGCTGGAGGAAATCGGCCTGCCGCCGCCGTTCTGGGCCTTTGCCTGGGCCGGCGGGCAGGGGCTCGCGCGCTATGTTATCGATCACCCGGAGGTCGTGCGCGGCCGGCGTGTCGTCGACTTTGCCTCGGGCTCCGGGCTGGTCGCGATCGCCGCGATGAAGGCGGGGGCGGCTTCGGTTCTTGCCGCCGACATCGATCCCTGGGCCGAAACGGCGGTGCGGCTCAATGCCGAACTGAACGGCGTCGAGATTGCCTACACGGCAGAGGATATCACCGGCCGCGATCTCGCCGCCGATCTCTACCTTGCCGGCGATGTCTTCTACGACAAGTCCTTTGCCGAGCGCCTGCTGCCGTGGTTCACGGCGCTCAGTTCCGGCGGCGCGACCGTCATCGTCGGCGATCCCGGCCGCTCCTATTGTCCGCGCGACAGGATGACGGCGCTGGCGACCTACGAAGTGCCGGTCACAAGGGCGCTTGAAGACAGCGAGGTCAAGCGCACGACGGTCTGGCAATTCAGCGCATCAGGGGCTGTTGCTGTGCCCGATTGACAGCGGCAACGCATTCGCTTCCAACTTCCTGAAAACGATAAAGGGATGAGGGGAACGAAGATGGCTTTTGCGGGTATGAACTATCTGGCGGTGTTGATTGCCGCCATTGCGGCCTTCGTCATTGGCGCCGGCTATTACGGTGTTCTCGGCAAACCCTGGATGAAGGCGGCGCGCATCGACCCCGCGACGGCGCAGATGTCGCCGGTTCTTTTCGCGATTTCCTTTGTCTCGGAACTGGTGATGGCAACGATGGTCGCCGGTGTCGTCGGCCATCTGGGGCCGGGCCAGGTCACCGCTTTCAACGGGATTGTCTCGGCGTTCTTCCTGTGGCTCGGTTTCGTCGCAACCAGCATGGTCGTCAATCACCGCTATCAGGGATTCGGCTGGAGCCTGTCGCTGATTGACGGCATGCACTGGCTGCTGGTGCTGACGGCGATGGGTGCCATCATCGGCGCCATGGGCGTCTGACGGCGCGTCGGCCTGCGCGGCTTTCCGATGAGGAGCCGTCGCCGTTATCGCCGGATCACGCAGACGCCGTGCTCCCAGGCGCAAGCGCGCGTGAGCGTTCTCGGCGACACGACGATGATCTTTGCGCGCTTCACCTGCGGCGGCGGCGCAAACTGCGCGTCGTCATAATAGCGGTAGTTGCCTTCCTGGCTGAAGTAGATGCCGTTGCCGGGATCCCTATAGGCTGAAATCCCGCCGGCATAGGTGCCGATGCCGCCGATCGTGTCGGGGAAGCCATCGCCGCCGTAGATATCCGGGCGATGATCGTAGCGGTCGCCTGATGTCCAGATGTTGCGCACTGCCTGGTCTCGCCCCCAGCCGTCGCGATAGCGCAGGCGCTCGGTATAGTGCCTGTCAAAAGGACGGTATCGGGGAAGGCGGATATGCCGGGTCCGGGTGTTTACTTCGGGCGGCCCGTTCTCGGCGGTCCAGTCGTTGCGTGGCAGACGATTGCGGCTATGAGCTTCGCGGTAGCCCATGCGGTCGAATTCGTGGCGACTAAAGGAACGATGCGAATGCAGCCTGATGTGTCGGGTGCGCGTCTGCACTTCCGGTGGTCCGCCCCAGTCGCCAGCCCGGACCGGCAGGCAGGCAGTCGCGACAAGCAGGCCCGCAAGTGCTAAAACTTTGGTCGCATGGATTGCTCGCAACAGAGTCATTCTGCCCGCCCTCCGCAAAACGCTTAACAAATCGTTAGGTGCACTTTGGGGCAGTTCCGCGGGAAAGTCACGGATTTGGTTATGGTTTTCGCACGTATCGTTAATTGGGCGCCACGTCTCGGTCGGACCTGAAAATGCCGCTTTTCGTCTAATCGATTAAATTGATTTTGCACTGCAAACACACTTGTCGTTAAGCAATATGGTGATTAAAGGTCCGAAGGACTGAATTGCGCACAATCAGGTGCGATACCGGACTAAAATCGTCCACTTTTTTGGGCGTAAATCCGGGCATTTCCGTGAGGTTCCGATGACGGATGTCACAAGAAGCCGGCCGCTGTCGCCGCATCTTCAAATCTATAAGCCTATCCCGACAATGGTGATGTCCATTGTGCACCGCATTACCGGCGGCGCGCTCTATTTCGGCACCATCCTCGTTGCCTGGTGGTTGATCGCCGCCGCGTCCGGGCAAGCGTACTATGACTGGGTCAGCTGGCTGTTCGGCACGCTCATCGGCAAGCTGGTGCTCTTCGGCTACACCTGGGCGCTGGTGCACCACATGCTCGGTGGCCTGCGCCACTTCATGTGGGATCTCGGCTATGGCTACGAGAAGCACTTTGCCACCAAGGTGGCCAAGGCGACGATCGTCGGCTCGGTGGCGCTCACCGTGCTGATCTGGGTCGTCGGCTATCTCGTGCGGTACTGAGGGGACAAGACCATGAACATGCGCACACCTCTCAGCAAGGTCCGCGGCTACGGCTCCGCCAAGGAAGGCACCGATCACTTCTGGCGCCAGCGCGTCACGGCGGTCGCCAACGTTCCGCTGCTGATTTTCTTCGTCATCTTCCTCGCTCGTTATGCCGGTGCTCCCTATGCGGAGGTCGTTTCGGCTCTTTCGAACCCCTTCGTCGCCGTCGTCATGGGGCTGGTCCTGCTTTCGGGCCTGATCCACATGAAGCTCGGCATGCAGGTGATCATCGAGGACTACGTGCACGGCGAAGGCGCCAAGATCGCCCTTCTCATGCTCAACACATTTTTCACGATCGCGGTTGGCGGGCTCTGTCTTTTCGCCATCCTGAAGATCGCTTTTGCAGGGTAATTTCGTCATGGCATCGAACAGTTCACCCGCTGCAAACGGCAAGGCCTACCAGTATGTCGATCACGCCTTCGATGTTGTCGTCGTCGGCGCCGGCGGCGCCGGTCTGCGCGCAACACTGGGCATGGCGGAGCAGGGCCTGAAGACGGCCTGCATCACCAAGGTCTTCCCAACGCGCTCGCACACCGTCGCGGCTCAGGGCGGCATCGCCGCCTCGCTGCAGAACATGACGCCGGACAGCTGGCAGTGGCACCTTTACGACACCGTCAAGGGCTCCGACTGGCTCGGCGACGTCGACGCCATGCAGTATCTCGCCATGGAAGCGCCGAAGGCGGTCTATGAGCTCGAGCATTACGGCGTCCCGTTCTCGCGCAACGAGGAAGGCAAGATCTACCAGCGGCCGTTCGGCGGCCACATGCAGAACTATGGCGAAGGCCCGCCGGTACAGCGCACCTGCGCTGCCGCCGACCGCACCGGTCACGCCATCCTGCACACGCTTTACGGTCAGGCGCTGCGCAACAACGCCGAATTCTTCATCGAGTATTTCGCGCTCGACCTGATCATGTCGGATGACGGCCGCTGCACCGGCGTCGTTGCCTGGAACCTCGACGACGGTACGATCCACCGCTTCTCCGCCAAGATGGTGGTGCTGGCAACCGGTGGCTACGGCCGCGCCTACTTTTCGGCAACCTCGGCGCACACCTGTACCGGCGACGGCGGCGGCATGATCGCACGCGCCGGCCTGCCGCTGCAGGACATGGAATTCGTCCAGTTCCACCCGACCGGCATCTACGGCGCAGGCTGCCTGATCACCGAGGGTGCACGCGGCGAAGGCGGCTATCTTGTCAACTCCGAAGGCGAGCGCTTCATGGAGCGCTATGCACCGTCGGCCAAGGATCTCGCTTCGCGCGACGTCGTTTCGCGCTGTATGACGATGGAAATCCGTGAAGGCCGCGGCGTCGGCAAGAACAAGGATCACATCTTCCTGCATCTCGACCATCTTGATCCGGCCGTGCTGCACGAACGGCTGCCCGGTATCTCGGAATCGGCGAAGATCTTCGCCGGCGTCGACGTGACCCGCGAGCCGATCCCGGTCCTGCCGACCGTGCACTACAATATGGGCGGCGTGCCGACCAACTACTGGGGCGAAGTCTTGAATGCCGACAGCCAGAACCCCGAGCGCATCGCGCCCGGCCTGATGGCGGTGGGCGAAGCCGGCTGCGCCTCGGTGCACGGCGCCAACCGTCTCGGCTCCAACTCGCTGATCGACCTGGTGGTCTTCGGCCGCGCCGCCGCCATCCGCGCCGGTCAGGTCATCGACCGCAACGAGGCGGTACCGGCGATCAATGTTGCCGCCTGCGACAAGATCATGGCCCGCTTCGACGCCCAGCGTCATGCCAACGGCTCGACGCCGACGGCGGTGCTGCGCGAAAAAATGCAGCGCGCCATGCAGGAGGACGCCGCCGTGTTCCGCACGCAGGAATCGCTGGAATCGGGCTGCAAGCGCATCTCGGCGATCTGGAAGGAACTGCCCGACGTCAAGGTCACGGACCGGTCGATGATCTGGAACTCCGATCTCGTCGAGACGCTGGAACTGCAGAACCTGATGGCCAACGCCATCACCACGATCTACGGCGCCGAAGCGCGCAAGGAGAGCCGTGGCTCGCACGCCCGCGAAGACTATACCGGCGGCGCCCTTGGCGGCCGTGACGACGTCAACTGGCGCAAACACACGCTCGCTTGGGTCAACGAGGCTGGCGACGTCAAGCTCGACTATCGCCCTGTTCATACCGACCTGATCGCCGAAGGCATCGATCCGAAAAAGATCGAGCCCAAGGCCCGCGTCTACTGATCTTGAGGAATTAGGCACATGGTTGAACTCGCTCTCCCCAAGAACTCGCAGATGACCGAAGGCAAGGTCTGGCCGAAGCCGGAAGGCGCGACCAATGTCCGCGAATACCGCATCTACCGCTGGAACCCCGACGACGGCAACAATCCGCGTATCGACACCTTCTATATCGATATCGACGACTGTGGCCCAATGGTGCTCGACGGCCTGCTCTACATCAAGAACAAGATCGACCCGACGCTGACGCTGCGCCGCTCCTGCCGCGAAGGCATCTGCGGCTCCTGCGCGATGAACATCGACGGCACCAACACCCTTGCCTGCACCAAGGGCATGGATGAGGTCAACGGCACGGTGAAGGTCTATCCGTTGCCGCATATGCCCGTCGTCAAGGACCTGGTGCCGGATCTGACCCACTTCTACGCCCAGCACCGCTCGATCGAGCCTTGGCTGAAGACGGTGACGCCGACGCCCGCCAAGGAATGGAAGCAGAGCCATGAGGACCGCCTGAAGCTCGACGGTCTCTACGAGTGCATTCTCTGCGCCTGCTGCTCGACCTCCTGTCCGAGCTATTGGTGGAACGGTGACCGTTACCTCGGTCCGGCTGTTCTGCTGCAGGCCTATCGCTGGCTGATCGACAGCCGCGATGAAGCGACCGGCGAACGTCTCGACAATCTCGAGGATCCGTTCCGCCTCTATCGCTGCCACACGATCATGAACTGCGCCCAGGCCTGTCCGAAGGGCCTCAACCCGGCCAAGGCAATCGGCGAGATCAAGAAGATGCTGGTCGAGCGTCGGGTCTGATCCGAGGCATTTCAAACGCTATTGCATGTTGCGGCGGGCCTTGTGCCCGCCGTTTGCGTTTCCTCTCCGCCAGGTAAGGGAAGGCGGTACGGGACGGCCATGTCTGCCGTCGGCAATCGTTGATTGTGCCGGCGCAAGGCAGTCATTTCGCTCACCCGAAGCAAGACGGTACGGGTCTCGAAGTCGCGATTGTCCCGTTCCCGCAGACGTTTCAATCCTGCAACAGGTGCCATCGAATCGTCGTCCCTTGATTTGACAGGTGGATTTGCTGTATTTCGGCCTATATTATCGCGTTGCATCATGGTTCGCGGAACACATCGGGAGTAAAGATATGCGGGTTATTCATGCGGCGGCGGGGCTGGCGGTTGTGCTTGCGCTGACCGGATGCCAGCGGACATCCATGGGTGGCTTCAGCTCCCAGGATTCTTCACCTGCTCCCCTCCAGGCCCAGCCCGTACCGTCGGTCTCGTCGAACCAGCTCCCTGATCCCACTGGCAACACGTCACAATTTCCGGCTGCACCGACGGCTGGAGCGGCGGTAGCCGGTGGTGCGCAGCAGCCCGGCGCCCAGGTGGCCGCGGCCACCAATGCGCTCGACGTAACCAAGGAATCGATGGTCGGTAACTGGCGCGTTTCGAGCGCCGGCAGCTCCTGCGACATGTTCCTGACGCTCACCAACCTCGGCAGCGGTTCGCGCGGCGGCACGCGTGGCTGCGCCGGCGAACTGACGGCTATGGGCTCCTGGGAAGTGGCCGGCAAGCAGGTCGTGCTGAAGGACCGCACCGGCAACGCCATCGCCCGCCTTTACAAGACGGCCGATGCGCGCTTCGACGGCTCGACCAATGGCGGCCAGCCGGTCAGCCTCAGCCGTTAATGACCTGGTTCAGCCCGGCTAACCGCCGGGCTTCTTGTTTTCCGGTCCACCTCGGGTGAGACGTGCTCAATCCTGACGACAGCATCTACCGCAAGCTCGAAACACTCGTTCAGAGCGGCGAGCGAAAACGCGATCCGGCCCAGTTCGCGATCGCCCGGCGATTCGATCATCTTTCGGCCGAGCTGCTGGCAAGCAGGCCGTCGCGCAAGACCAATGCGCTCGGCTGGCTCTTTGCCTCGCGCAAGAAGGATCATCCGCCGGTCAAGGGGCTCTACATCCATGGCGGCGTCGGCCGCGGCAAGACCATGCTTATGGACATGTTCTTCGAGGCGGTGCCGATCCAGCGCAAGCGCCGGGCGCATTTTCACGAATTCATGGCCGATGTGCACGAGCGGATCTACAAGCACCGCCAGAAACTGAAGAACGGCGAGACGAAACAGGCCGATCCGATCCCGCCGGTTGCCTCCGAGCTGTTCGGCGAGGCGCGGCTGCTCTGCTTCGACGAATTCACCGTGACGGATATTGCCGATGCGATGATCCTCGCCCGGCTTTTCAGCGAACTCTTCGCCAAGGGCTGCGTGCTGGTGGCAACCTCGAACGTGGCGCCCGACAATCTCTATCGCGATGGCCTCAATCGCGGGCTCTTCCTGCCGTTCATCGACCTCTTGAAGGCAAACGCCGAGATCATTTCGCTCGACACCGAAACCGACTATCGCCTGATGAAGACGGACGGCAGCCCGGTGTGGATTTCACCGCTCGGGCCCGAGGCCGACGCCGCCATGGCGCAGGCCTGGAGCCGGGAAACGGCAGGCACTGCAGTCGCTCCCGCCGAAGTGCCACGCAAGGGCCGCAAGATCCCCGTGCCGGCCGCAGCCGGAAAGGTTGCCCGTTTCACCTTCACCGATCTCTGCCAGCAGCCGCTCGGTGCTGCCGACTATCTGGCGATCCTCGAGCGTTATACGACCCTCTTCGTCGATCATGTGCCGCATCTCGGGCCGCATGTGCGCAACGAAACCAAGCGCTTCATCCTGCTCGTCGACACACTCTACGACAGCGGAGCCCGGCTCTTTGCGTCGGCTGCTGCCGAACCGCAGAACCTGCTGACGCTGAAGAAGGGCACGGAAGGCTTCGAGTTCGACCGGACCGTTTCGCGGTTGATCGAGATGCAGAGCGAGGAATATGCTGCCGAGCATCCCGCAAATATTGCGATTTCATGACGATCAAATGACGGATACTCTTACGTTTACGTAAGAATTTTATGATCTAACCGATTGAAATTGCTCTATCCAAAAGTATCGATTGATATTTTAACGATTGCCGTTTAATGGCTTCCGGCGAAGGTTTGGCGTTTGCGGCGTTTCAGGCCTCGATCAGTTTGGGATCACAAAGGAAGCACTTTCATGGCGCGCAACAAGATCGCACTTATCGGTTCAGGGATGATTGGTGGCACGCTGGCGCATCTCGCCGGCCTGAAGGAACTGGGCGACATCGTCCTCTTCGACATTGCCGACGGCATCCCCCAGGGCAAGGGCCTCGACATCGGCCAGTCCTCCCCGGTCGAAGGCTTCGACGTGAACCTGACAGGTGCCAGCGACTATTCCGCCATCGAAGGTGCTGACGTGTGCATCGTCACCGCCGGTGTAGCCCGCAAGCCGGGCATGAGCCGCGACGATCTTCTCGGCATCAACCTCAAGGTCATGGAACAGGTCGGCGCCGGCATCAAGAAGTACGCCCCGAACGCCTTCGTCATCTGCATCACCAACCCGCTCGACGCTATGGTCTGGGCGCTGCAGAAGTTCTCCGGCCTGCCGAAGAACAAGGTCGTCGGCATGGCCGGCGTTCTCGACAGCGCGCGCTTCCGCCTGTTCCTCTCCCAGGAATTCAACGTTTCGGTTCAGGACGTCACCGCGTTCGTTCTCGGCGGCCACGGCGACACCATGGTGCCGCTCGCCCGCTACTCGACCGTTGCCGGCATTCCGCTGACCGACCTCATCCAGATGGGCTGGGTCACCAAGGAACGCCTCGAAGAAATCATCCAGCGCACCCGTGACGGCGGCGCCGAAATCGTCGGCCTGCTCAAGACCGGCTCTGCCTACTACGCACCGGCCGCTTCCGCGATCGAAATGGCCGAAGCCTTCCTCAAGGACAAGAAGCGCGTTCTGCCTTGCGCGGCACACCTGACCGGCCAGTATGGCGTCAAGGACATGTATGTCGGCGTTCCCACCGTCATCGGCGCCGGCGGCGTCGAGCGCATCATCGAAATCGACCTCAACAAGGCCGAGAAGGAAGCTTTCGACAAGTCGGTTGCTTCGGTCGCCGGCCTTTGCGAAGCCTGCATCGGCATCGCGCCGAGCCTGAAGCAGTAATCGCGTCCTGTTGAGCGGATGGTTGCATCCGCTCAACCTTTTGTTTTTGCCGCATTTTTTGGGACAGGTGTGCCACCTGCCCGCAAAATGCTCCAGACAGGAAAAACACCATGAACATTCATGAATATCAGGCCAAGGCTCTCCTGAAGAGCTACGGTGCGCCGGTCGCGGAAGGTGTCGCGATCTTCTCCGCCGCCGAAGCCGAAGCCGCTGCCAAGAAGCTCCCGGGCCCGCTCTACGTCGTCAAGAGCCAGATCCATGCCGGCGGCCGCGGCAAGGGCAAGTTCAAGGAGCTCAGCGCCGACGCCAAGGGTGGCGTTCGCCTGGCGAAGTCGATCGAAGACGTTGTCGCCAACGTCAAGGACATGCTCGGCAACACGCTGGTGACCAAGCAGACCGGCCCGGCCGGCAAGCAGGTCAACCGCCTGTACATCGAAGATGGCGCCGACATCGACCGCGAACTCTATCTCTCGATCCTCGTCGACCGCGCCGTCGGCCAGGTTGCCTTCGTCGTTTCGACCGAAGGCGGCATGGACATCGAAGCCGTTGCCGAACACACGCCTGAAAAGATCGTGACCGTCGCAATCGACCCGGAAGCAGGCGTTACCGCCGAAAACCTGAAGACGCTTGCCGACGCGCTGAAGCTCGAAGGCGAAGCCCGCAAGGATTCCGAGACGCTGTTCCCGATCCTCTACAAGGCCTTCGTCGAGAAGGACATGAGCCTTCTGGAAGTGAACCCGCTGATCGTCATGACCAACGGCCGCCTGCGCGTTCTCGATGCCAAGGTCTCGTTCGACGGCAACGCACTGTTCCGCCACGAGGACGTCGTTGCACTGCGCGACACGACCGAGGAAGACGCGAAGGAAATCGAAGCGTCGAAGTTCGACCTCGCCTATGTCGCGCTCGACGGCAACATCGGCTGCATGGTCAACGGCGCCGGCCTTGCCATGGCGACCATGGATATCATCAAGCTCTACGGTGCTGAGCCGGCGAACTTCCTCGATGTCGGTGGCGGCGCCTCCAAGGAAAAGGTCACTGCGGCCTTCAAGATCATCACTGCCGACCCGGCTGTCGAAGGCATCCTGGTCAACATCTTCGGCGGCATCATGAAGTGCGACGTCATTGCCGAGGGCGTGATCGCCGCCGTCAAGGAAGTCGGCCTCAAGGTTCCGCTCGTCGTTCGCCTCGAAGGCACCAACGCCGAGCTCGGCAAGAAAATCATCAATGAAAGCGGCCTGAACACGGTTTCGGCTGATGATCTGGACGACGCCGCCCAGAAAATCGTCGCAGCGGTTAAGGGAGCCTGACATCGTGACCGATCAGGGCAAGCCTATCGCGCGCCAACCGTTTGGCCCGAGCCAGACCGACCTCGATCTGTGCTATTTCGTTTGCTGGGACAGGTCTCCTGAACCTGAAGACGGGGTTGCCGAGCGTTGGGCGCACTTCACCGACAACGAAGACGCCGTGGCCTACTTCAAGGAAAAGTCGAAAGACGAAACCTTGTTTGTCTGGAAGGGTGAACTCGGGATCTCCAAGGTGGATAGCCAGTTCGACTGGTTCCATACGAACTGGTCCAAAAATCTACGAAGCCATCTCGTTGAGCAGGAAACGTCTGGCAAAGGCTACCGCTGGTCGCGCGATGCTTTTGAGGAATTCGATTCCCTCGATATCGAGGAAGAGGAAAGCTGATCCATGTCCATTCTGATCAACAAAGACACGAAGGTTCTCGTACAGGGCCTGACCGGCAAGACCGGCACCTTCCACACCGAGCAGGCGCTTGCCTACCACGGCACCCAGATGGTCGGCGGTATCCACCCGAAGAAGGGCGGCGAGACTTGGACCGGCTCCAAGGGCGAAAGCCTGCCGATCTTCGCTTCGGTTGCCGAAGGCCGTGACGTCACCGGCGCCAACGCCTCGGTGATTTACGTTCCGCCGGCAGGTGCCGCGGCTGCGATCATCGAAGCCATCGACGCCGAGATCCCGCTGATCGTCTGCATCACCGAAGGCATCCCGGTTGCCGACATGGTCAAGGTCAAGGCTCGCCTCGACAAGTCGTCGTCGCGCCTGATCGGCCCGAACTGCCCGGGCGTGCTCACCCCGAACGAGTGCAAGATCGGCATCATGCCGGGCAACATCTTCCGCAAGGGTTCGGTCGGCGTTCTCTCGCGCTCGGGCACGCTCACCTATGAAGCCGTATTCCAGACCTCGAACGAAGGTCTCGGCCAGACGACGGCTGTCGGCATCGGCGGCGACCCGGTCAAGGGCACCGAGTTCATTGACATGCTGGAGATGTTCCTCGCCGACGACGAGACCAAGTCGATCATCATGATCGGTGAAATCGGCGGCTCGGCCGAAGAAGAAGCGGCTCAGTTCCTGAAGGACGAAGCCAAGCGTGGCCGCAAGAAGCCGATGGTCGGCTTCATCGCCGGCCGCACGGCTCCTCCCGGCCGCACCATGGGCCATGCGGGCGCCGTCATTTCCGGCGGCAAGGGTGGCGCGGAAGACAAGATCGCCGCCATGGAATCGGCCGGCATCCGCGTCTCGCCGTCGCCGGCGCGCCTCGGCAAGACGCTGGTCGAAGTCCTCAAGGGCTGACCGCAGAATAGTGTCGTCGGGGCTGGGCGTCAGAGCCGGCCCCGACGAGCGCACTGCCTGCACAATTCCTTCGGTCGGCATCGATTTAAGGACAAGATTATGCAGCAGGTTGAAAGTGTTACAGCGTCCTTTGCGCGTCATGTTCGACGCACGGCGCTGCAATGACGCAAAGCAGGGCGCACAGGATGCGCCTGACAATGATGAACGACCGGGAAAACCCGGCATCCCAACTTAAGTCAGGAGGCGGACCAAAACGTCCGCGAGAACCCATGGCAAGGCAAGAGGCCAACGAGCAATTCCAGCTCACATCGTTTCTGGACGGCGCGAACGCCGCCTATATCGAGCAGCTCTATGCACGCTACGAAACGGATCCGTCGTCCGTCTCGGCTGAATGGCAGGCCTTTTTCAAGGCGCTGGCCGACAAGCCGGAAGATGTGGTGAAGGCAGCCAAGGGCGCCTCCTGGAAGAAGCCCAACTGGCCGATCGTCGCCAACGGCGAACTCGTCTCTGCGCTCGACGGCGATTGGGGCACGGTCGAAAAGGTCATTGAGAAGAAGGTGAAGGCGAAGGCGGAAGAAGCCGCCGCCGTCACCGGCACAGCCGTGAGCGCGGCGGATATCCTTCAGGCGACGCGCGATTCCGTTCGCGCCATCATGATGATCCGTGCCTATCGTGCGCGTGGCCACCTGCATGCCAAGCTCGACCCGCTCGGCCTTGCTGCCCCGGTCGATGACTACAACGAGCTTTCACCCTCGAACTACGGGTTTGAGGAGAAGGATCTCGACCGCAAGATCTTCATCGACAACGTGCTCGGCCTCGAATACGCGAGCATTCGCGAAATGGTCGAAATCCTTGAGCGGACCTACTGCTCGACGATCGGCGTCGAATTCATGCACATGTCCAACCCGGAAGAGAAGGCCTGGATTCAGGAACGCATCGAAGGCCCGGACAAGGGTGTCGAGTTTACGCCCGAGGGCAAGAAGGCGATCCTGCAGAAGCTGATCGAGTCGGAAGGCTTCGAGCAGTTCATCGACGTCAAGTACAAGGGCACCAAGCGCTTCGGTCTCGACGGCGGCGAATCGCTGATCCCGGCGCTTGAGCAGATCATCAAGCGCGGCGGCCAGGAAGGCCTGAAGGAAATCGTTCTCGGCATGGCCCACCGCGGCCGCCTGAACGTGCTGTCCCAGGTCATGGCCAAGCCGCACCGCGCCATCTTCCACGAATTCAAGGGCGGCTCCTATGCCCCTGACGACGTCGAAGGATCGGGCGACGTGAAGTACCATCTCGGTGCTTCCTCCGACCGCGAATTCGACGGCAACAAAGTTCACCTGTCGCTGACGGCAAACCCGTCGCACCTGGAAATCGTCAACCCTGTCGTCATGGGCAAGGCCCGCGCCAAGCAGGACCAGATGGCGACCGTGTTCGAAGGCGACATCATTCCGCTGCGCGAACGCTCAAAGGTCATGCCGCTCCTGCTGCACGGCGACGCGGCCTTTGCCGGCCAGGGCGTGATTGCCGAAATCCTCGGCCTGTCCGGCCTGCGCGGTCACCGCGTTGCCGGCACGGTCCACTTCATCATCAACAACCAGATCGGCTTCACCACGAACCCGGCCTTCTCGCGCTCGTCGCCCTATCCGTCGGATGTGGCCAAGATGATCGAGGCGCCGATCTTCCACGTCAACGGCGACGATCCGGAAGCGGCCGTCTATGCTGCCAAGATCGCCACCGAATTCCGGATGAAGTTCCACAAGCCGGTCGTCATCGACATGTTCTGCTACCGCCGCTTCGGTCACAACGAAGGCGACGAGCCTGCGTTCACGCAGCCGAAGATGTACAAGGTCATCCGCGCCCACAAGACCGTCGTCCAGCTCTACTCCGACCGCCTGGTCGCCGAAGGCCTGATGAGCGAAGGCGAAGTCGAGAAGATGAAGGCCGATTGGCGCGCCCATCTCGAGCAGGAGTTCGAGGCTGGCCAGTCCTACAAGCCCAACAAGGCCGACTGGCTGGATGGTGTCTGGTCGGGCCTGCGCTCGGCAGACAACCAGGACGAACAGCGTCGCGGCAAGACCTCCGTGCCGATGAAGCAGCTCAAGGAAATCGGCCGCAAGATCGCCGAGATCCCGGCGGGCTTCAACGCCCACCGCACGATCCAGCGCTTCATGGAAAACCGCGCCAACATGGTTTCGACCGGCGAGGGGATCGACTGGGCGATGGCCGAAGCGCTGGCGTTCGGCACGCTCGTCACGGAAGGCACGAAGATCCGACTGTCCGGCCAGGACTGCGAACGCGGCACCTTCTCGCAGCGCCACTCGGTTCTCTACGATCAGCAGACCGAAGACCGCTACATCCCGCTTGCCAACCTGGCTGCGACCCAGGCACGCTACGAAGTCATCAACTCGATGCTTTCGGAAGAGGCCGTGCTCGGCTTCGAATACGGCTATTCGCTGGCCCGTCCGAACGCGCTGACGCTGTGGGAAGCACAGTTCGGCGACTTCGCCAACGGCGCACAGGTCGTCTTCGACCAGTTCGTCTCGTCGGGCGAACGCAAGTGGCTGCGCATGTCGGGCCTCGTCTGCCTGCTGCCGCACGGCTATGAAGGTCAGGGTCCGGAGCACTCCTCCGCCCGCCTCGAACGCTTCCTGCAGCTCTGCGCGGAAGACAACATGCAGGTCGCCAACGTCACGACGCCGGCGAACTACTTCCACATCCTGCGCCGCCAGGTGAAGCGTGACTTCCGCAAGCCGCTGATCCTGATGACGCCGAAGTCGCTGCTGCGTCACAAGCGTGCGGTTTCGAGCCTTTCGGAAATGGCCGGCGAAAGCTCGTTCCACCGCCTGCTGTGGGATGACGCCGAGGTCATCAAGGACGGCCCGATCAAGCTGCAGAAAGACTCCAAGATCCGTCGCGTCGTGCTCTGCTCCGGCAAGGTCTACTACGATCTGCTCGAAGAGCGCGAAAAGCGCGGCATCGACGACGTCTACCTGCTGCGCGTCGAACAGCTCTATCCGTTCCCGGCCAAGGCGCTGATCAACGAGCTCAGCCGCTTCCGCAATGCGGAGATGGTCTGGTGCCAGGAAGAGCCGAAGAACATGGGCGCCTGGTCGTTCATCGACCCGTACCTGGAATGGGTGCTCGCCCATATCGACGCCAAGTATCAGCGCGTGCGCTACACCGGCCGTCCGGCTGCCGCATCGCCGGCAACGGGCCTGATGTCGAAGCACATGGCGCAGCTGGCCGCCTTCCTCGAGGACGCGCTGGGGGGCTGATCCTGCCCCCTTGGCGCCAAGCCAATCGATAGAAACAGATATCTGATCAACGGAACAAAAATCATGGCAACAGAAATCCGCGTTCCCACCCTTGGCGAATCCGTCAGTGAAGCGACCGTCGGCACCTGGTTCAAGAAGGTCGGCGATGCCATCAAGGCAGACGAGCCGCTGCTCGAACTAGAAACCGACAAGGTGACGATCGAAGTTCCGGCTCCCTCGGCCGGCGTTCTCTCCGAAATCGTTGCCCAGGCCGGCGAAACCGTCGGTCTCGGCGCGCTGCTCGGCCAGATCGGTGCCGGTTCGGGTGCTGCCGCCGCTCCGGCTGCTGCCGAGAAGAAGGCCGAGCCGGCTGCTGCCGCACCGGCCGCCCAGCCCGCCGTTGCCGCTGCAACCCCCGCCGCATCGTCGATGCCGCCGGCACCGTCCGCCGGCAAGCTGCTTGCTGAAAACAACCTCTCGGCCGACCAGGTCGACGGTTCGGGCAAGCGCGGCCAGGTTCTGAAGGGTGACGTGCTTGCCGCTGTCGCCAAGGGCATTTCGGCACCTGCCGCTTCCGAGCCGGTCAAGGTTCAGGCCCGTGCGCCGTCGACCACCGAGGACGTCGTTCGCGAAGAGCGTGTCAAGATGACCCGTCTGCGCCAGACGATCGCCCGTCGCCTCAAGGACGCGCAGAACACCGCCGCCATGCTCACCACCTATAACGAGGTGGATATGAGCGCGGTCATGAGCCTGCGCAACAAGTACAAGGACATCTTCGAGAAGAAGCATGGCGTGAAGCTCGGCTTCATGGGCTTCTTCACCAAGGCCGTCACCCATGCGCTGAAGGAAATCCCGGCCGTCAACGCCGAAATCGACGGCACCGACGTCATCTACAAGAACTTCTGCCACATCGGCGTCGCCGTCGGCACCGACAAGGGTCTTGTCGTTCCGGTCGTTCGCGATGCCGACCAGATGTCGATCGCCGAGATCGAGAAGGACATCGGCCGCCTGGGCAAGCTTGCCCGTGACGGCCAGCTCTCCATGGCTGACATGCAGGGTGGCACCTTCACCATCTCCAACGGTGGCGTCTACGGTTCGCTGATGTCTTCGCCGATCCTGAATGCTCCGCAGTCGGGCATCCTCGGCATGCACAAGATCCAGGACCGTCCGGTCGTGGTCGGCGGTCAGATCGTCATCCGTCCGATGATGTACCTGGCGCTGTCCTACGATCACCGCATGGTCGACGGCAAGGAAGCGGTTACCTTCCTCGTCCGCGTCAAGGACAGCCTCGAGGATCCGGAACGTCTCGTTCTCGATCTCTAATCCTGATGAAGACGGGTGGCCGCTTCCGCGGGCATCCGTCGGTCCTCGGTTCAGCCGGCGGCATTGATGAGCCGCCGTCGCTGGTATTATCGTCTTGCCGAGGAAACGCGCCCCAGCTGGGACGTCACACAGACCTGACTGTGCCTGAGATTGCGAGGGGTGATGGAAGCCGCGGCAGTATCGACTGAAATCTGGGTGCTTGGCTGGAGTGTCGTGCTGTTGATCGCGCACATTCTGGTACAGGCGTTGTCGTTCGACCTTTCCGGCGATCTCGGCATCAAGTACCTGCTCGGCCCGCGCGACGAGCAGCGCGTATCGAAGAGTATTGTGGCGGGACGGCTGCTGCGGTCGCTTAACAACATGCTGGAGACCTATCCGGCCTTCGTCGCTCTTGCCATTGCGCTAGCGGTTACCGGCAAGACCGGCGGCCTTGGCGCCTTGGGGGCGGTGACCTGGCTGATTGCGCGTATGGTCTACACCGCGCTCTACGTGGCCGGCGTTCCCGTGTTGCGCACCATCGTCTGGTTCGTCTCGATCATCGCTCTGCTGCTGATGGTCGTCCGGCTTTTGGCATAGCATCCCTGCGGTCAAGCAAGAGGAGACTGGTATGGCATTCGGGTCCGACGTACCGCCTATTCAGGCACACATCTGCGTCAGGGACGGGTTGGCGGCCATCGCCTTCTACGAGAAGGCATTCGGCGCGGTGAACACGTTCCATCAGATGGCGGAAGACGGCAAACGGGTGATGCATGCCAACCTCGCGCTGTTCGGCGGCGAGGTCATGATGCATGACGAGTTTCCGGAGTTCGGCGGCAGCGTGCTGTCGCCGCTGACCGTCGGCGGCACCGGCGTGGCGATCAGCATCAACCTGCCTCAGGCGGCCGATGTCGATGCTGCCTATGCCCGAGCCGTGGCGGCCGGGGCATCGACAGTTCTGGAGCCGCAGGATACGTTCTGGCAGGCGCGTTATGCGCGCATCAAGGATCCCTTCGGCCACGTCTGGGCCTTCAACGCACCGGTCGCACAATCATGAGCCAATATCTTCTCGAACTTGCATCGCTGATGGCGATCTTCGCCTTTGCCATCGTGTCGCCCGGCGCCGATCTGGCGATGGTCATGCGCCAGTCGATTGTCCATGGCCGCCGCCCGGCGATCATCACGTCCTTCGGCATCGGCACCTCGCTGATGTTCCACGTGACCTATACGATCCTCGGTCTCGGGCTGATCATTTCGCAGTCGATCTATCTGTTCAACATCGTCAAATGGTGCGGCGTGGCTTACCTGATCTACATCGGGATCAAGGCGCTGCGGGCCGGCCAGACGGAGATTTCGGTCGACGCGACACCATCAGGCGATCCGGCAAAGAGCCAGTCCGCGGTCAAGGCATTCGGCCTCGGTTTTGCCGCCAATGCGCTCAATCCGAAGCCGGTATTCTTCTTCCTGTCGATCTTCTCGACGGTCGTTCACGCCCACACCCCGATCATGATCAAGTTCGGCTACGGCCTGGTGATGGCAACCTGCCTCATCCTGTGGTTCGTCGGCGTCAGCCTGTTCATGACCACACCGCGCATGCGCGCTGCCTTCACCCGAGCCAGCAAGTGGATCGACCGCGCCAGCGGCCTGGTGTTCATCGCGCTCGGGCTGAAGCTCGCCACCGAGAAGGCCGCCTGATGGTCATTGCGCGCTCCCTGCTCGTCGCTGCACTCGGCACCGTGGCTGTCACGCCGGCGCTTGGCCAGGAATGCAGCCAGGCGCGTGCCATCTACGGCGACCGCGACGGCGCCTATGAGCTGCGCTTCGAACCGGTGGGATCGGAAAGTGCGGTGACGAGCAATCACTTCAAGGTCGCGGTATTGAAGCCGGACCTGCTGCTCGACGGCGTCGTTATGCCCACGGGCGAGCCGGAGCGTGCGACCGGCATCATCATGCACAATTGCCCTACCGGTGACGTCACCGGCGAGGAGCTTCGGAAATGCACTGTCTGGCAGGGGCCGGTCTATTCCGTCGACAAGACGGGGGCGATCGCCGAAATTCCGGCCGAAGATGCGCCGGCTGCGCACCAGATCCTGCTGCCCGATTTCGGCCCCGCCCTTCGTGCATCGAGCGCCTGGGGCAAGGGCAAGGCCGAGGTCGACAGCTGGGATGCCTTCACCCTCAAGGGGTGCGCCGCATGAGGCAAGCGCCCGTTGTTCTCGTCACCGGCGGCAGCCGTGGCATCGGGGCGGCCGTCTGCCTTGGCGCCGCCAGGGCCGGTTGGTTCGTCGCCGTCAACTACGCATCGAACGCCGAGGCAGCCGATGCGGTTGTTGCCGCGATCCGGCAAGGCGGCGGTTCGGCGATCGCGGTCAGGGGCGACGTCGGGTCCGACACGGATATCAAGTCGATCTTTGCCGCCGTCGATGAGGCCTTCGGCCGGCTCGACGGGCTGGTCAACAATGCCGGCATCGTCGGCCCGACCCAGCGCGTCGACGAAATGTCGGTCGAGCGGCTCGAACGGATGTTCCGCATCAATGTGACGGGCTCCATCCTGTGCGCGGGCGAAGCGGTTCGCCGCATGTCGACGCGCCATGGCGGCAAGGGCGGCGTCATCGTCAATATCTCGTCCGTTGCGGCCGAACTCGGCTCGCCGGCGCAATATGTCGACTATGCCGCCTCGAAGGGCGCAATCGACACGTTCACGATCGGTCTTGCGCGTGAAGTCGCCACCGAAGGCGTGCGTGTCAACGCGGTTCGCCCCGGCATCATCGACACCGAAATCCATGCGTCCGGCGGCCTGCCGGACCGGGCACGCGATCTCGCGTCAACCATCCCCGTCCAGCGACCCGGCACGGCCGAGGAAGTGGCGGATGCGGTTCTTTACCTCCTGTCCGATAAGGCGACTTACGTGACGGGAGCCATTCTCAATGTCAGCGGCGGACGGTAACCGTCCTGAAGGAAGGATAATCCAATGGCTTATGATCTCATCGTTATCGGCAGCGGCCCGGGCGGCTATGTCTGCGCTATCAAGGCGGCACAGCTCGGCCTGAAGGTTGGCGTCGTCGAAAAGCGCGCCACCTATGGCGGCACCTGCCTCAACATCGGCTGCATCCCGTCGAAGGCCCTGCTGCACGCTTCGGAAATGTTCCACCAGGCCGGTCACGGCCTGGATGCGCTCGGCGTCGAAGTCGGCGCGCCGAAGCTCAATCTCGAAAAGATGATGGCGCACAAGGATGCGACCGTTAAGTCGAACGTCGAGGGTGTTTCCTTCCTGTTCAAGAAGAACAAGATCGACGGCATCCAGGGCACGGGCAAGGTGCTCGGCCAGGGCAAGGTTTCCGTCACCAACGACAAGGGCGAAGAGCAGGTTCTGGAAACGAAGAACATCGTCATCGCCACCGGCTCCGACGTTGCCGGCATTCCCGGCGTGTCGGTCGAGATCGACGAGAAGGTGATCATCTCGTCCACCGGCGGCATTGCATTGGAGAAGGTGCCGGCGAACATGATCGTGGTCGGCGGCGGCGTCATCGGCCTCGAGATCGGGTCGGTCTGGGCCCGTCTCGGCGCCAAGGTAACCGTTGTCGAATATCTTGACGTCATCCTCGGCGGCATGGACGGCGAAGTCTCCAAGCAGTTCCAGCGCATGCTGGCCAAACAGGGCATCGAGTTCAAGCTCGGCGCCAAGGTGACCGGCGTCGTCAAGGACGGCAAGGGTGCCAAGGTGACCTTCGAGCCGGTCAAGGGCGGTGACGCCGTCACACTCGATACCGATGTCGTTCTGATCGCTACCGGCCGCAAGCCCTACACCGATGGTCTTGGTCTTGCCGAAGCCGGCGTCGTCATGGACCAGCGCGGTCGCGTCGAGATCGACAATCACTTCCAGACGAGCGTTGTCGGCATCTATGCCATCGGCGACGTCGTGCGCGGCCCGATGCTGGCGCACAAGGCAGAAGATGAGGGTGTTGCTGTCGCTGAAATTCTCGCAGGCCAAGCCGGTCACGTAAACTACGACGTCATCCCAAGCGTCGTCTACACCCAGCCGGAAGTCGCCTCCGTCGGGAAGACCGAGGAAGAGCTGAAGGCTGCCGGCATCGCCTACAAGGTCGGCAAGTTCCCGTTCACGGCAAACGGCCGCGCGCGTGCGATGCAGGCGACCGATGGTTTCGTCAAGATCCTCGCCGACAAGGAAACCGACCGGGTTCTCGGCGGCCACATCGTCGGCTTCGGCGCCGGCGAGATGATCCACGAGATTGCCGTGCTGATGGAATTCGGCGGCTCGTCGGAGGATCTCGGCCGCACCTGCCACGCGCATCCGACCATGTCGGAAGCGGTCAAGGAAGCGGCGCTGTCGACCTTCTTCAAGCCGATCCATATGTGACGATTTGGCAGGGGGCTGCGACAAGCGGCCCCCTGTTCCGCGCCTTCATTCGGCGCGATCATCGACCCCATGGGCTTGCGACGGAGAACCGTCGCTCTTAGCATTTCCAGTCGGAAAACCGTTTCACACGTTTCCTGGATTTGCTCTCGCTGCCGCCACGAGGGATCATGAAACCCAGACCTGTCACCGTTCTTCTGCCGAGCCCGCATCTGCCGGATGCCGATTGGGCTGATCGCTTCGAGCTTGCCCTGAACGGAAAGGGGCTGACGGCGGTCGAGGCGGCCGAACGCTCGCTCGGAAATTCGCCGGCCTGGGTTCGCACCTTGCTGCAACTCCGTAACCGGATGGTATCGGTGGTCGGCCTCAAGTCCGAGGCGCCTTCACCGGGCAAGTTTGGCCTGATCGGTCCGTTTCCGGTGCTGTCTCGAAGTGACGACGAGGTCGTGCTCGGTTTTAACGATGCTCATCTCGATTTTCGCATCGTCGTCGACGTCAGGGCGGGGTCGGCCGTCAACCAGATCATCGGCATGACGACGCTGATCCGGCGCCACAATACGCTCGGGCGCGTTTACCTGGCGGCGGTCATGCCGTTTCACAAGGTCATCGTGCCGACGCTTCTGGCGGGCGCTGCGGGCCCGCCTCGCTGAACTGCATCACTTTCGATCCGGCACCCTCAACCCGGACAACAGCAGGTCGAGATTGCCGATGGCATTGGCGAGGCGCGGGGTCGGATCGTCCGCCTCAGCAATCCACAGCGCCGCATCCACAAGCGCGCCATTGATCAGATGCGCCAGCGTCTCGGCGTCCCCTTGGTGAACTACGCCCTTTGCCATCATCATTGAAAGCCTTGCGGTCAGCGACGTGTGGCACGCATGCCTGCTCGTTTCCAGATAGTCCGGCCCGAGGAATGTCGGCGCGTCCTTTAGGACGATCCGCTGGATCTCCGGGTCGAGCGCGGTCTCCAGATAGAGCCGGCACCGACCCACGAAACCCGCCCAAAGGTCCGGCGTCGCGGATACGGCGTTGAGCCTTGCATCTATCTCGGCATCCATTGCCGTAACCACCGCGCGCAGCAGGCCTCTTTTGTCGCCGAAGTGGTGGTAGAGCGCGCCGCGCGTCAGGCCTGCAGCGGCGGTCAGGTCGTCCATCGAGGTTTCGGCATAGCCCAAGCGACCAAAGGCGTCTCGCGCGGCGGCAACAAGCTTACCCGTCGTTTCCTCGATCATTTCGCTGCGCGCCCGTCGTGCCATCGATGGTTCTCCGATTTGCATACGCCTCGTATGTTAATTGACATGCGGAGCGTATGCGAATATCTCTCGCATACATTGCGTATGTCAATACTGGCGCCTGTCGGGCGTATCACTGGAGTTTTCATGGCAAACCCTTACGGACAGATTTTCGCCGTTCCCGGCACGGTAGGCTTCACGCTGGCGGGCTTGGTTTCGCGCCTGCCGCTGTCGATGATGGCTATCGGCATCATCACCATGCTGGCCCAGTCGCGCGGCTCCTATGGCCTCGCCGGCGGCGTTGCGGCGGCCTTTACGCTTGCCTTGGCACTCGTGGCGCCGCAGGTTTCGCGCCTTGTCGATCGTTTTGGCCAGGGTCGCGTCCTGCCGATTGCCGCCGCCCTCAGCATCATCGGCACGACGGGCCTTTTGATCTCGACCCACTGGCAAGCGCTGGACTGGACACTGTTCGCCTTTGCGCTCATCGCCGGTTCTGCGCCGAGCATGTCGGCCATGACCAGGGCGCGATGGACGGAGATCTACCGCGGCCGCCCCGAACTCAAGACGGCCTTCTCATTGGAATCGGTGTTCGACGAAGTCTGCTTCATCGTCGGGCCGCCCATTGCGGTGGGCCTGAGCGTCGGGTTGTTTCCCGAGGCAGGACCCCTTGCCGCAGCGGTATTTCTTGCCATTGGCGTTACCGCGTTCGTGCTGCAGAAAGGCACCGAGCCGCCGGTGCGACCGCCCGAAACCATCGTCTCGGGCTCGGCACTTCGTTATCCGGCCTTGCACGTGCTGATTCTCGCGCTTGCCGGCATGGGTGTGATCGTCGGCACGATCGACGTCGTCAGTGTAGCCTTTGCCGAGGCGGAAGGTCAGCCGGCTGCAGCAAGCGTGGTTCTTTCCCTCTATGCGCTCGGCTCCTGCATCGCCGGCCTGACATTCGGTGCCATCAAGATCGGCTTGCCGCTGCCGAAGCTGTTCCTGATCGGGGCGGGGATGACGGCAGCCAGCACATTGCCGCTGCTGCTGGTCGGTGGGGTGACCAGTCTCGCCGCGATGATGTTCCTGTCGGGCGTGTTCTTCGCGCCGACGATGATCGTCGCTCTGAGCATGGGCGAGATCGTCGTGCCGCCGGCCAAACTCACGGAGGGGCTGACTTGGCTGACGACCGGTCTCGGGATCGGGGCGGCGGCCGGCGCGGCTGCGGCAGGGGGCGTGGTCGCGCGCTTCGGGGTGCAGGCCGGCTTTGCCATCGCCGTTGCAGCGGGTGTCTTGATCCTTGTCGCTGCGCTTTCCGGCTATCGCCGCCTGTCGAGGATCGAGGCCGCTCATGCCGAAGAGGCTGGCGTCGAAGCGGATCTCCGCGCCAGCGTACGCGCCTGAGAGCGGCAAATGCCAATGGCCGGCACGCTCTGCCCCCCTCAGTTGGCGCGGGTGACGGAGAAGCCCTGACGCTTGAGCAGTTCGACCAGGCCTTCGTCGCCGGCAAGATGCAGGGCACCGACCGCCATGAAGGCGTTACCGTTGGCAAGGATCGGCTCGGCGCGCGTCGCCATCGTCTTGTTGCGGTCGATGATGATGCGCTGTTCGAAGTCGGCGTAGCTGGCGTCTTCGCTTGCCACGTCTTCGGACACGGCCTTCATCATCGGCATGATCATGCCGGTGTCGCCGGAGAGATAGAGATCGGTGGTGGTGGCGAGCACGTCGTCGATCGTCTTGCCAAGGGCGAGCGTTTCGATGAGGGCGCGCAGGTGCAGTTCCGTCGGCAGCGAATCCATGGCGGACAGCTGCTCGATGAGGGTTTCAAGCCCCTTCAGCGCCTTGCCCTGGCTGACGGCGTCTTCGGCGAGCTTCTTGTCGAGGAAGGATGCGCCGGCGGCCTTGCGCGTCATCTCGCAGGCGGGCAGCGCGACGAAGCTCGCAATCATCCACGGCTTCATCTTGGCGACCAGCGTCAGCGGTATGCCGCGCTCCTTGAGGCCGCGTTCGAGCCGCTCGCGGTCTTCAGGGGTGAGGAAATCGATGATGGTCTTGTTGTCGGCAAACATGGTGAGGTCGGGACGCATCAGGATGGCGGCGGCCGACTTCTTCTCGTCGATGATCTCGTCCGATTCGACGATGACGGTCGACGCCTTTGAGAAGGCATCGGACGCACCCGCTGGCATGGCGAGCACGCGCGGATCGGTGACATGCATGGTGCCGAGAAGCCAGGAGGGAGCGATGCCGTCCTTCTCGATCCTCCAGAAAATGCCCTTGCCGTTCGGGATAGCGTCGGCTTCCGCTTTCAACCTGGCGAGTTTCGCGGGATCGGTTTTCTCGAAGCCGGCGATGATGTTTTTTCCGCCGCAGACGGCTTCGCTTGCAGCCTTCGCATCCGAGATCGAGACGACCGCGGCAATGAGGCTTGCCGCGAGCAGAAGATGGATGAGCGCGATCAGCCAGAGGGCCATATCGGCGGCCCTGGCCGCGAGGTTACGGACGGGCTTGGCGATCGAATACATGATCACTTCCTAATATTCTGCCGAGTTTAGCGGACCCTACGCTTCGTCGGTCACGGCTTCCTTAATGGATATGGTTAATCTGCCGATCGGCCCAAAATCAGGCGCGCGGATGTGCCCGGTCATAGATCTCCAGAAGCCGTGTCGAGTCGACGCCGGTATAGACCTGGGTCGTTGACAGGCTGGCATGGCCGAGCAGCTCCTGGATGGTTCTGAGATCGCCGCCACCGGCCAGCAGATGCGTGGCGAAGGAGTGGCGCAGCGCATGCGGCGTGGCCGTATCGGGCAGGCCGAGGGCGCCGCGCAGCTTCTGCATCTCGCGCTGGATGATCGCCGGCTGAAGCTTCGCCCCGCGGGTGCCGCGGAACATCGGCTCGTCGGCGCCGGCATGGTAGGGGCAGAGCTTGAGATAGGTAGCAACCGCCTCGCGCGCCACAGTCATCAGCGGTACGATGCGGGTCTTGCCGCCCTTGCCGGTGATGCGCAGGGAGGAGGGCGCGCCGGCGAAATCGTCCGGCGTCAGATCGAGCGCTTCGGAAATGCGCAAGCCGCAGCCGTAGAGCAGCGTCAGCACGGCCGCGTTGCGCGCAGCCACCCACGGCTCTTCGGCAAGCTGTGCGTCCGTCGTCACGACATTGAGCGCCTCGCGGTCCGTCAGCGGCTTCGGCAAGGATTTCGGCTGCTTCGGTGAACGGACGGCGGCTGCACCGGCGGCATTGGCAAGCCCGCTGCGTTCGAGATAGCGCAGGAACGAACGCAGCCCGGCAAGGCCCCGGCCGAGCGTGCGCGCGCCTGCACCGCCCTTGCGACGCTGGGCGAGAAAGCCGCGAAGGTCGGCGGGCCGCAATGTGCTGATGTCTGAAAGACGAGGCGGTCCGGCGAGATGGCCGGTGAGGAATGTGAGGAATTGCCGTGTGTCGCGCTCATAGGCATCGACGGTATTGTCGGACAGGCGGCGCTCCTGCAAGAGCCCTTGCAGCCATCTCTGGCGCTCCGCAAGCAGGTCTGGATGGCCGATGACGAGCAGCTCGTTCATTGTCGCTTTCCAAGGTGGTCGGTCATCGACAATGCCCTGACGTCTCTTATGTTTTTGCTAACGTACCCTTGGAATTTGTCATCCTTCGATCATATTGAGTTGCGATGTTCAGCCGTAAAGAATCGGATGAAGCCATGGCGGGACGGGATTCGGTGAACGGATTCGCGCATTTTGCTGAAGTAATCGCCCTGGTCTCGCAAGGGCAGCCCGGCCACATCGTCGATACACTCATTGCCGAACGCGGCCAGAGGATCGTCAGGAGCCCGATGTGGCCCGTTATCCGGCCCTTTCTCTACACGCTTCTGAACTATCGAAAGGCGCTGGAGTTCGCAGACGCCGTGGCCAACGTGCCGGGCTTCCAGGCCTTCGAGCATCTGAGCTCGCTTCTGTCGCTCGACGTGAGGGTCGACAGGGCGGAGCGCATTCCTGATAAGGGCGGGTTCCTGCTGGTGAGCAATCACCCGACCGGGATTGCCGACGGCATTGCCGTCTTCGATCTCCTAAAAGACCGGCGGCCGGACATGATGTTCTTCGCCAACCGCGACGCGATCCGCGTCAACCCGCGCTTCGTCGAGATGGTCATCCCGGTCGAATGGCGCGAGGAGCACAAGAGCAAGCTCAAGGCCCGCGAGACGCTGCAGGTGACCAACCGGGCGATCGGCGAGGGCAAGGCGACGGTGCTGTTTCCCTCCGGCCGCATCGCCTACTGGGCCGACGGCCGTCTCAACGAGCGGCCATGGAAGACGTCGGCGGTCGGCTTTGCGCGCAAATACGGCCTGCCGATCCTGCCGGTGCACATGAGCGCGCGCAACTCTGGCCTGTTCTACTGGTTTGCCAAATGGTCGACCGAGCTGCGCGACATGACGGTGTTCCACGAACTGCTCAACAAGAAGGGCGATCTCTTCGATTTCCGCATCGGCAATCTCATTGCGCCGGAGGCTCTGGACGGTGACGCTGTCGATGTGACGAAGGCATTGGAACGCCACACGGTGCTCGACCTGGCGCGCGACGCCGATGCGGTGTTTCGGCCGGCTTTGCGCGCTGCCGTTGCCTGCTGATCCCTTCATGTGATGGCGGGAATGAGCTAAAGCAGAACCATGCTGCTTCGTTCGATGTTCGCCGAAAATTACCGTTCCCTGAAATCGATCCGTATGGATCTGACCGGTGTCAACCTGTTCATCGGCGAAAACGGGGTGGGCAAATCCAACCTCTACCGCGCGCTGCAGCTGGTGCAGGCCGCCGTGCGCGGCAGTCTTGCCCATGAGATCGCCAGGGAAGGCGGCATGTCTTCGGCGCTCTGGAGCGGTCGACGACGTGCCGACAAGCCGGCGCGCATCCGGCTCGAGACGGAACTGATGGACGAGGAGCGGGCCATCACGTTCCGCTACCGGATCGAAGCCGGCTTGCGTCCGCCAAAGGCGGCAGCAGGCTTCGCCTATGAGCCGCAGGTCAAGGAGGAAGAGCTGAGCGTCGAGACCGGACGGCGGCCGGTGACGATGATGAAACGCGCCGGTCCCGGCATCTTCGTGCGCGGCGACCGCGGACGAATGGAGGACTATCCCGAGCAGGCGCTACAATCAGAGACGGCGATCGCTCTTTTGGGCGATGCCGGGCACTATCCCGAGATCGGCACCTTCCGCCGAGCCGTCGATCAATGGCGGTTCTTTCACGGCTTCCGCACCGATCGCGATTCGCCGTTGCGGCTGCCGTGCCTTGCGGTGACCGCACCGATGCTCGATGAGGACGGCACCAACATGGCGGCGGTTTTTGCAACGCTGCGCCATACCCGCGAGGACACCGTCGATTTGGACCGCGCCATCGCCGATGCGTTCGGCGGGGCCTATCTCGACGTTCCTGATCCTGGCCAGTTCGCCGAATTCTCGCTGGTCTTTCCCGATTTTCCGCAGCGGCCGTTTTCGACACGCGAGCTGTCCGACGGGCAGATGCGGTTTCTGGCGCTGGCGGCAGCGTTGCTCTCCTATCGCCGCCCGCCCTTCATCGCGCTCAACGAGCCGGAAACCAGCCTGCATCCGGACATGCTGCCGGCGCTCGCCGACATGATCGCCAGTGCGGCGCGCGACAGCCAGATCTGGATCGTCACCCATTCGGAGCGGCTGGCCGATGCCATTCGCGAGCGTTGCGGCGTTCGCGCCCGCCGGGTGATCCGCAAGGACAGCGCCACCTGGATCGACGGCATGCGCCTGACCGGCCTGATGGACGACGATGACGAATAAAAAAGGCCCCGCATCGCTGCGGAGCCCTGCAATCTCTATCTCGAAAAAATCAGGCGATCTTCTGGCCGGTCTTCGCCCAGTCGGCGAGGAACATTTCGAGGCCCTTGTCGGTCAGCGGATGCTTGACCAGTGCCTTCAGCGTTGCCGGCGGTGCCGTGATGACGTCGGCGCCGATGAGGGCCGCTTCCTTGACGTGGTTCACAGTGCGGATCGAGGCGGCGAGAATTTCCGTCTCATAGCCGTAGTTGTCGAAGATGTGGCGGATTTCGCGGATCAGGTCCATGCCGTCGAACGCGATGTCGTCGAGGCGGCCGACGAAGGGCGAAACGAAGGTCGCGCCGGCCTTGGCGGCAAGCAGGGCCTGGTTGGCCGAGAAGCACAGCGTCACGTTGGTCTGGTGACCGTCCGAGGTCAGCGCCTTGCAGGCCTTGAGGCCGTCGAGCGTAAGCGGCAGCTTGATGCAGATATTGTCGGCGATCTTCGAAAGAACGGCCGCTTCCTTCATCATCTCGGCGTATTCGGTGGCGGTCACTTCGGCCGAAACCGGGCCTTCGACGATGCCGCAGATTTCCTTGGTGACTTCGGCGATGTCACGGCCCGACTTGAGGATCAGCGAAGGGTTGGTGGTCACGCCATCAAGGAGGCCGAGATCGTTCAGCTCACGGATTTCCTTGACGTCGGCGGTATCAACGAAAAATTTCATGGGGTCACTCCCTTGGGGCACGATTGCCGTTCGGGCGCATATCTACCGGGAGGAATTCCTTTGGCAGAGATCGCGCGCGTTGAAACTCTGGTGGAACCGTGACAAACCCTGCGCCGGCAAGGCTGCGGTTCGCAGCGCAGTTTTCTTTAACCGAAACACGTGGCAAGGTCACGGCAAAATGACTCGCGATTCAACCGATTTATTCGGGCCTGTTTCCGGCCGTCGTGTCGTGCCAGTTCTGGTGCCGATGCCGGCGTCGAAGGCCTATTCCTACGCGGTGCCGGACGGCATGGCCGTCGAGCCCGGCTCGATCGTCCAGGTGCCGCTTGGGCCCCGTCTGGTCGTGGGCGTCGTCTGGGATGGCGACGACAATGGCAGCGTCGATCCGAAGAAGCTGAAGTCGATCGAAAAGGTCTTCGACTGCCCGCCGTTGACACCTGACATGCGCAGCTTCCTCGATTGGGTGGCGACCTATACGGTGACGCCACCGGGGCTGGTGGCCCGCATGGCGCTGCGTGCGCCGGCCGCCTTCGATCCGGAACCGATGGTGGAGGCCCTTCGGCTGACCGACATGCGTCCGGAGCGCATGACGACGGCGCGCGAGCGCGTCATCGCAGCCGCCGGCGACGGATTTGCCTGGACGCGCTCGGGCCTTGCCCATGCGGCCGGCGCCTCGTCGAGTGTTATCGACGGCCTCGCCCAGCAGGGCGTGTTCGAGACCGTCTTCATGGCTCCGCCGCCTGTCGTGGCTGCCCCCGATCCCGAATTTACTGTTCCCCGGCTCGAAGGACCACAGAAGGATGCGGCCGCCGACCTTCTGGCCGCCGTCGAACAGGGCGGGTTTTCGGTCTCGCTGATCGACGGCATCACCGGCTCGGGCAAGACCGAAGTTTATTTCGAGGCGATCGCCGCGACGCTTAGGGCCGGAAAGCAGGTGCTGATCCTGCTGCCGGAAATCGCCCTGACGGCAAGCTTCCTCGAGCGCTTTCAGGATCGCTTCGGCTCTAAGCCGGCGGAGTGGCACTCGGATCTCGCGCCGCGAACGCGCGAAAAAGTCTGGCGGCAGGTGACGACCGGCACGGTGCGCGTGGTCGCCGGTGCGCGCTCGGCGCTGTTCCTGCCGTTCGAGGAGTTGGGTCTCATCATCGTCGATGAAGAACACGACCCCGCCTACAAGCAGGAGGACCGGGTTTTCTACAATGCCCGGGACATGGCCGTCGTGCGTGGGCGCATCACCGGTTTCCCGGTGGTACTGGTTTCGGCGACACCTTCGGTCGAAAGCCGGGTCAATGGCGAGGTCGGCCGCTACAAGCCGATCCATCTGCCGACCCGCTTCGGCGATGCGGCGCTGCCGCGGCTTGGCGTCGTCGACATGCGCCAGCATCCGCCGGCGCGCGGCGGGTTCCTTTCGCCTGTGCTCATCAACCAGATCGGCAAGGCGGTCGAGCGCGGCGAGCAGGCGCTGTTGTTTCTCAATCGGCGCGGCTATGCGCCGCTGACGCTTTGCCGCGTCTGCGGCCATCGCTTTCAATGCCCGGACTGTTCGAGCTGGCTGGTCGAGCACCGGTTCCGCGGCCAGATCCAGTGCCACCATTGCGGCTATGCGGAAAAGACACCCGAGGCCTGCCCGGAATGCGGCACCTTCGATCATCTCGTTGCCTGCGGCCCCGGGGTCGAGCGCATCGCCGAAGAAGTCGAGCGCCATTTTCCCGAGGCACGCACGATCGTGCTCTCCTCCGACCTGATGGGGGTGAAGCGCCTGCGGTTGGAGCTCGAGGCCATCGCGCGCGGTGAGGCGGATATCGTCATCGGCACGCAGCTTGTCGCCAAGGGCCACAATTTTCCGCTGATGACGCTGGTCGGCATCATCGATGCCGATCTCGGGCTCGCCAATGGCGATCCGCGGGCGGCCGAGCGAACGTTCCAGCTGCTGTCGCAGGTCACCGGCCGCGCCGGCCGAACCGGCCTGAAGAGCCTTGGCCTACTGCAGACCTATCAACCACAGCACCCGGTGATGCAGGCGATCGTCTCCGGCGACGCGGACGCCTTCTATGACCGCGAGATCGCCGAGCGGGAAAAGGCGCTTCTGCCGCCGTTCGGCAGGCTGGCGTCGCTGATCGTCTCGGCCGACACGCGGCAGGATGCCGAGACCCATGCCCGCGGCCTTCGAAGTGCGGCACCCCGCACCGATGGCATTGCGATCCTCGGACCGGCCGAGGCGCCGCTGGCGCTGATCCGCGGCCGTCACCGGTTCCGGCTTTTGGTGCACGGGCGCCGCAACAGCGACATGCAGGCCTTCGTCAAGGCAATGATCGCTGCCGGTCCGAAGGAACGCGGCTCGATCAGCGTCCAGCTCGATATTGATCCCCAGAGTTTCCTGTGATCGCGGCTGCGATCGGGCCGTAGACGATTCACAACGGCGGCGACATGCGCTAGAGGTCTGAAACGCTTCGCACGCTCGGGCACTCATCCGGCGGCAGTGCGATCGAGATCGGCGCTCATCTGCGGGAACGGGCATGGAGTTCTACATTCCGACGGAAACCGGCGAGTTCCTCGCCTTCTGTGCGGCGGCTGCGGCGGCGCTGATCGGCGTCGTCATGCTGTTTGCGCCGCGGCTTACCTTTCGCGCCGCCGGCATCGGCATTGCCGAAGGCCGCCGTGGGGGCCTCGCCGAGGCACGCTCGACCATGGGCGGCATGCATGCCGGCCTTGGCCTCGCCGCCATCCTCCTGGCGCAGCCGATGGTCTATCTCGCCGTCGGGGCTGCGTTTGCGCTCGCCGCCTTCGGTCGCATCCTGTCGATGATGAGCGATAACGGCGCCACGCTCTACAACTGGGTGGCGCTGCTGGTGCAGGCGGCACTTGCCATTCTTCCGCTTGCCTATGTCTTCGGAATGATCTGATCGCCGCTCTCGCGTTTTCGCGATTCACATCCTCAGAAACCAATTTACGGCAAAATTCGGCCAAACCGGGTCGACTTATGCCGCATTCCTGCCGTTCGCGTGTTGCGAGTCCAAACTTCCTATGCTAGACGAACCGCGAATTGCGGGGGAAGTGGGTCGCCAGGCCTCGATAGCCCGCAAATTATTGCAGCAAATTCAGGACGTTAAGTTGACGGCTCGCCGCCACCACCGTTCTTGGATGAAATTGAGAGAAGCTTGTGCCCGTGGCAGACACATCCCAGCTTATTTCCGGTGTTGCAGAAAGGTATGCGTCCTCGCTTTTTGACCTCGCTCTCGAAGCGGGTTCCGTCGAGGCGGTCGGTGCGGATCTTACCCGCGTCCAGGCCCTGATCGACGGTAGCGACGACCTGAAGCGGCTGATCGTAAGCCCCGTCTTTTCTGCCGACGACCAGTTCAAGGCCATTTCGGCGATCTCCGCCAAGGCCGGCATTTCTGGTCTCGTCGGTAACTTCCTCAAGGTTGTTGCGCGCAATCGCCGCCTCTTCACGCTGCCAGGCATGATCAAGGCGTTCCGCCTGATCGCCGCGCGCCACCGGGGTGAAATCTCCGCCGACGTTACGTCGGCCCATGCGCTCACCGCAGCGCAGGAAACTGAATTGAAGGCGACGCTCAAGGGCGTCACCGGCAAAGACGTGACGGTCAACGTCACCGTCGACCCGTCTATTCTTGGAGGTCTGATCGTCAAGGTTGGGTCCCGCCAGATTGACACCTCCCTTCGCACCAAACTCTCTACCCTTAAGCTTGCACTGAAAGAGGTCGGCTGATGGATATCCGCGCCGCGGAAATTTCCGCAATTCTTAAAGATCAGATCAAAAATTTCGGCCAGGAAGCAGAAGTCTCCGAAGTCGGCCAGGTGCTTTCCGTCGGTGACGGTATCGCCCGCGTCTACGGCCTCGACAATGTTCAGGCAGGCGAGATGGTCGAATTCCCGGGTGGAATTCGCGGCATGGCGCTGAACCTTGAAGCCGACAACGTCGGTGTCGTTATTTTCGGTTCGGACCGTGACATCAAGGAAGGCGACACCGTTAAGCGGACCGGCGCCATCGTGGACGTTCCGGTTGGCCCGGAACTGCTCGGCCGCGTCGTCGACGCGCTCGGCAACCCGATCGACGGCAAGGGCCCGATCAACGCCAAGCAGCGCTCGCGCGTTGACGTCAAGGCTCCTGGTATCATTCCGCGCAAGTCGGTGCATGAGCCGATGTCGACCGGCCTCAAGGCCATCGACGCCCTCATCCCGGTTGGCCGCGGCCAGCGCGAGCTCGTCATCGGCGACCGCCAGACAGGCAAGACCGCGATCATCCTCGACACGATCCTCAACCAGAAGGCCATTCACGACAATGGTCCGGAAGGTGACAAGCTGTATTGCGTCTACGTCGCAATCGGCCAGAAGCGTTCGACGGTTGCCCAGTTCGTGAAGGTTCTCGAAGAGCGTGGCGCTCTTCAGTACTCGATCATTGTCGCTGCGACCGCATCCGACCCGGCTCCGATGCAGTACCTCGCTCCGTTCGCAGGCTGCGCGATGGGCGAATACTTCCGCGACAACGGCAAGCATGCCCTGATCGGCTACGACGACCTTTCCAAGCAGGCCGTTTCCTACCGTCAGATGTCGCTCCTGCTGCGCCGCCCGCCGGGCCGCGAAGCTTACCCGGGCGACGTTTTCTACCTGCACTCCCGTCTGCTCGAGCGTGCTGCAAAGCTCTCGGACGACAACGGCGCCGGTTCGCTGACGGCTCTGCCGGTCATCGAAACGCAGGGCAACGACGTTTCCGCGTTCATTCCGACCAACGTGATCTCGATCACCGACGGCCAGATCTTCCTTGAAACCGACCTGTTCTACCAGGGCATCCGTCCGGCCGTTAACGTCGGTCTGTCGGTTTCGCGCGTCGGTTCCGCCGCGCAGATCAAGGCGATGAAGCAGGTTGCCGGCTCGATCAAGGGCGAACTCGCTCAGTACCGCGAAATGGCGGCCTTTGCGCAGTTCGGTTCGGACCTCGATGCCGCTACCCAGCGTCTGCTGAACCGCGGTGCACGCCTGACCGAACTTCTGAAGCAGCCGCAGTTCTCGCCGCTGAAGACGGAAGAGCAGGTCGCTGTCATCTTCGCAGGCGTCAACGGTTACCTCGACAAGCTGCCGGTCAACCAGGTCGGCAAGTTCGAGCAGGGCCTGCTTTCGTACATGCGTTCGGAAGGCAAGGACATCCTGGAAACCATCCGCAAGGACAAGGCGATCTCCGACGACGTCAAGGGCAAGCTGAAGGCTGCAATCGACAGCTTCGCCAAGTCTTTCGCCTGAGCGGATTTCATTTAGGACGGATAACGGATGCCTTCACTTAAGGATCTGAAGAACCGGATCGCCTCCGTCAAGGCGACGCAGAAGATCACCAAGGCGATGAAAATGGTCGCCGCGGCAAAGCTTCGGCGTGCGCAGGAGGCGGCCGAGGCCGCCCGGCCTTACTCGCAGCGCATGGCTGCCGTTCTCGCCAACATCGCCCAGGCGGTTGGCGCGGACGACGGTGCGCCTGCTCTGATGACGGGCACCGGCAAGGACGACACGCATCTTCTGGTCGTCTGCACGGCTGAACGCGGCCTTTGCGGCGGCTTCAACTCGCAGATCGCCCGCCACGCTCGCGACCACGTTCGCAAGCTGCTTGCCGCCGGCAAGACGGTTAAGATCATCTGCGTCGGCAAGAAGGGCTTCGATATTCTGCGTCGCGAATTCGCGTCGCTGATCATCGATCGTGTCGACCTGCGTGAGGTCAAGAAGATCGGCTTTGAAAACGCCGATCAGATTGGCCACAAGATCATCGCGCTCTTTGAAAAGGGCGAGTTCGATGTCTGCACGTTGTTCTATTCTGAGTTCAAGTCCGTTATCGCCCAGATTCCGACGGCACAGCAACTGATCCCCGCTTCGGCCGGCCCGGTCGCAGTGGAAGCATCGGATGCTTCGGCCGTCTACGAATATGAGCCGGACGCGGGCGCGATCCTGAGCGACCTCATTCCGCGCAACATTTCCGTGCAAGTCTTCCGGGCCCTGCTCGAGAATGTCGCCGGCGAAATGGGCGCAAAGATGAGCGCGATGGACAATGCGACGCGCAATGCTGGTGACATGATCAACAAGCTGACGCTGAACTACAACCGTCAGCGCCAGGCTCAGATCACCAAGGAACTCATTGAAATCATCTCGGGCGCGGAAGCGCTCTAAGGTTACGAGAAGAGGGTAAGGATTATGGCTAAGGCAGCTACCCCGAAAGAAACCGCAGCGGCGAAGAAGCCGGCTGCACCGAGGAAGGCAGCTTCCGCCAAGACCGTCGTCGCGGCAACCGGCGCTGTCGGTCGCGTAACGCAGGTCATCGGCGCCGTCGTCGACGTAGCGTTCGACGAAGGCCAGCTTCCGCTGATCCTGAACGCACTGGAAACCGACAACAACGGTAACCGCCTCGTTCTCGAAGTTGCGCAGCACCTCGGCGAAAACGCCGTCCGCACGATCGCGATGGACTCGACCGAAGGTCTGGTCCGCGGCCAGCCGGTCACCGACACCGGTGCACCGATCACGGTTCCGGTTGGCGACGAAACGCTCGGCCGTATCATGAACGTCATCGGCGAGCCGGTTGACGAAGCCGGTCCGCTCGTCACCTCCGGCAAGCGCGCCATCCACCAGGACGCGCCGTCCTACGTCGAGCAGTCGACGGAAGCGCAGATCCTCGTCACCGGCATCAAGGTCGTCGACCTTCTCGCGCCTTATGCCAAGGGCGGCAAGATTGGCCTCTTCGGCGGCGCAGGCGTCGGCAAGACCGTTCTCATCATGGAACTGATCAACAACGTCGCCAAGGCGCACGGTGGTTACTCGGTGTTTGCTGGCGTGGGTGAACGTACCCGCGAAGGCAACGACCTTTACCACGAAATGATCGAGTCCGGCGTTAACAAGCATGGCGGCGGCGAAGGCTCCAAGGCTGCTCTCGTTTACGGCCAGATGAACGAACCGCCGGGCGCCCGCGCTCGCGTCGCTCTGACCGGTCTGACGATCGCCGAAGACTTCCGCGACAAGGGCCAGGACGTTCTGTTCTTCGTCGACAACATCTTCCGCTTCACCCAGGCAGGCTCCGAAGTGTCGGCTCTGCTCGGCCGTATTCCTTCGGCCGTGGGTTACCAGCCGACGCTGGCGACCGACATGGGTCAGATGCAGGAACGCATCACCACGACGAATAAGGGTTCGATCACCTCGGTTCAGGCCATTTACGTTCCGGCCGACGACTTGACCGACCCGGCGCCGGCCACCTCGTTCGCCCACCTGGACGCAACGACGGTTCTGTCGCGCTCGATCGCCGAAAAGGGCATCTACCCGGCCGTTGATCCGCTCGACTCCACGTCGCGCATGCTCGACCCGATGATCGTTGGCGAAGAGCACTACGAGATTTCGCGTAAGGTCCAGACGACCCTCCAGCGCTACAAGTCTCTCCAGGACATCATCGCCATCCTCGGCATGGACGAACTGTCGGAAGAGGACAAGCTGGCCGTTGCTCGCGCTCGTAAGATCGAACGCTTCCTGTCTCAGCCGTTCTTCGTGGCCGAAGTCTTCACCGGTTCGCCGGGCAAGCTCGTTGCTCTCGAAGATACCATCAAGGGCTTCAAGGGCCTCGTCAACGGCGACTACGACCATCTTCCGGAAGCCGCCTTCTACATGGTCGGCTCGATCGAAGAAGCGGTCGAAAAGGCCAAGAAGCTGGCTGCTGAAGCCGCTTGATAGCATCGTAAGCCTCGGCGCAGCGGTGCGCCGAGGCTTTCATCCTGCGTTCCGCCCATTGCGGAGCAGGGAAGACATGCACAGCCTGCCACCTCAGGTGGCGCGCCCACGAGAAGTGAATGGTCATGGCCGACAGTTTCAATTTTGAGCTTGTTTCCCCCGAGCGCCTGCTCCTCTCCGCGAAGGTGACGGAAGTCGTCATTCCGGCGACCGAGGGCGAGATGACCGTGATGGCCAATCATGCCCCGACAATGACGACGGTCAAGCCCGGCGTCGTTACCGTGAAGACGGCTGACGGCAAGACCGAGCGTTTCGCGGTGTTCGGCGGTTTCGCCGATATCCTGCCGACCGGCTGCACGCTCCTTGCCGAATCCGCCGTGCACGTCGACGAGCTCGACCGCACTGCGCTTGAAAAGCGCATCGAGGCGGTCCGCGCCGAGCTGGATGGTGCCGGCGACGAAAAGAAGACGCGCGTCGAGCAGTTCATCGCCGAACTGACGAAGCTCGGGGAAATCGTGATCCCGGCCTGAAAGGGACATCCCGACGGGATAGACAAATGAAAAAGCCCCGCCTTCGAGCGGGGTTTTTTGTTGCCCGGCGCTGGCCGCAACAAAGCCGCCTCATCGTTGTGCCGGTACGAATTGGTACGGCGTAAAGACGATGGGCAAGCTGGCGTCCTATCCGAAGTGTGGGGCATGCCTCGCCTTTGGTGCGGTTTGTTTGCGCGTCCGGCTTCAGGCATTCTTTAGCATCGGTCCTGTATGGATGGACTCTCGTTTGATGCACCCAGAGGCTTGGCATGACGTCTAAGATCGTCCCCGTGATCATGGCGGGTGGAAAAGGTACACGCCTGTGGCCGCTGTCGCGCTCGGGCGCGCCGAAACAATTCTTGCAGATCCTGTCCGATCGTTCGCTGTTCCAGCAGACGCTGGAACGGGTGAGCGACGATCGCCTGTACGAGCCGGCGATCATCGTCACCAACAGCGATTTTCGCTTCATCGTCGCCGAGCAGGCGCGCGCCGTCGATGCGCCGCTGAGCGACATCCTGCTCGAGCCGGTCGCCCGAAACACGGCGCCTGCGCTGTCGGCCGCGGCCTTCGTCGTGCTGGCCAAGTTTGGGGAGACGGCGATCATGCAAGTGCTCGCCTCCGATCACGAGATCGATGCTGGAGCGGTCTACGTCGATTGCATGCTGCGCGGGCAGCAGGCAGCCGAGGCGGGCGAGCTGGTAACCTTCGGCATCACGCCGACGGAACCGGCGACCGGCTATGGCTATATCGAGCTTGGCGAGGCTTTGCAGGCAGGCGCAAACAGGGTTGCCCGCTTCGTCGAGAAGCCGGATCGCGCCAAGGCGGAGGCGATGCTTTCGACCGAGCGCTATCTCTGGAACTCCGGCATGTTCATGCTGCCGGTCAAGGTGTTCCTCGACGAGATGCTGCTCTATGCACCTGACGTCTATGCCTCAACGAAGGCGGCCGTCGAGGGCGCCAGCAAGGATCTTGATTTCAGCCGGCTGGAAGCGAAAGCCTTCTCCAAGGCGCCGGACATTTCGGTCGACTACGCGGTCTTCGAAAAGACCGCTCGCGCTGCCGTCGTTCCATCCTCATTCGCCTGGTCGGATCTGGGCAGCTGGGATGCGGTGTGGAAAACCGGTCGCAAGGACGGTGACGGCAATGTCGTTACCGACAAGGCGACGGTATCGAACACGCGCAACTCATTGGTCCTCTCCCGCGACATTCACCTTGCTGTGCAGGGGTTGGAAGACATCGCCGTGATCGCCAGCGAAGATGCTGTGTATGTCGGGCGCCTGGAAGACAGCCAGAGCGTCGGAAACATCGTCAAGGTGCTCGCACGGTCTCAGGCAACGTCCGGCCTTACGCAGGAGCACCCGACGTCCTACAGGCCCTGGGGAGCGGTCTCTTCTGTCTCCAGCGGCGAGCGCTACGAGGTCAAGCGACTGAAGGTCAGTCCCGGCAAGAAGATCTCGCTGCAGAAGCATCATCATCGCGCTGAGCACTGGATCGTCGTGCGTGGTACGGCGGAGATCACCATGGCCGGCGAAACCCGACTGCTGCATGAAAACGAGTCGGTCTATATCCCGCAAGGGACTGTCCACCGACTGAACAATCCCGGCAAGATCCCACTGGAACTGATCGAGGTTCAGACCGGGTCCTATCTCGGCGAGGACGACATCATCCGCATCGAGGATGAGTTCGGCCGGACGTAGCTCTACCGCTTCGGTCTTTGGCTCGGAGCCGATTCAGGGACAGAACGCTGTGGCGCGCCTCCGGCGAGCGGCGTGATTGGTGCGTCGTGACGGACGGTAGCGCAGCCGGCGAATCCGGATGATCACGTACACCGCATAAAAAATGCCCGGGCAGAACCCGGGCATTAAAGTCAGCGCATTCGAGCCGAGTGGTTTCAGCCGGCGACGCGCTCTGCCTCGCCCTTCTGGGCGTAGTACTGACCGAAGCGGTTTGCGAGGAAAATATCGAGAGCGATGTCCTCCTGGCGAACGAAGCCCTTCGATGCGATCTTGCCATTGGCCAGCAGATCGAGCACGGCGCAGATGCTGCCGGCGGTGGTGATCTGGATGCCGCTCTGCATGCGGCCGGCAACGACGCCGCTATAGACCTTGTTGGCGTAGGTTTCCTGGATCAGGCGACCTTCGCGGAAGCCCGAAACCGTCACGAAGATCACGACGACGTCCTGGGTGGTGGTCGGCAGCGCGTTTTCGAAGATGTCCTTGAGAACTTCACGGCGGTGACGCAGGCCGAGGTCGTTCAGGAGCGCCTTCATGATCGCGGCATGGCCGGGATAACGGATCGTCTTGTAGTTCAGGGTGCGGACCTTGCCCTTCAGCGATTCGCAGAGCGTGCCGAGGCCGCCTGACGTGTTGAAGGCTTCGTAGGTGACGCCGTCGAGCGAGAATTCCTCGCGCTCTTCCATGGCCGGTACTTCGATGAGGCTGTGTTCGACGATCGCTTCGCAGGGCTCGATATATTCGTTGATGACGCCGTCGGTGCTCCAGGTCAGGTTGTAGTTGAGAGCGTTCGACGGGTACTGCGGCAGCGCGCCGACGCGCATGCGGACGCTTTCGAGCGTTTCGAAACGGCTGGCGAGATCATTGGCGACGATCGAGATGAAGCCCGGTGCAAGACCGCACTGCGGGATGAAGGCGGTGCTGGCCTTGGCGGCGATCGCCTTGACCTGGCGGGTGGATTCGACGTCTTCGGTCAGGTCGAGGTAGTGGATGCCGGCTTCGGCGGCGGCTTCCGCGATGGCAACCGTCAGATGGAACGGTGCGGCGCTGAGAACGGCGAACTTGCCGGAGAGAAGGGCGACGAGCGCCTTCTTGTCGCCGATATCGACGGCAGCCGTCGTGATGGCGGCATGCTTCTCGATCTGGCCCAACTGCTCGGCGCTGCGGTCGGCAACGCAGACGCTGTAATCGCCGGTGTGCGCAAGCATGCGAGCAATGGTGGAGCCGATCTTGCCTGCTCCAATGACGACGATGTTTTTCATGTCTTCCCCCAGGGTATGAAATGCGTTTCTGCCCTATTGTGTGGTGGAGAGCTGTTGATTTGAAGCGGTGATATGACTAAATCGCCTATAGATATTCGGCAGATTGCCTATATGGACCGACGAAATGCAGATCACCGACAAGGACCGTGAGCTTCTCGCCGTACTCAGCGAAAACGCCCGCATGCCGACCGCAACGATAGCCCGCAGGCTTGGCCTGTCGCGAACGACCGTGCAGGCCCGGATCGAGCGGTTGGAGCGAGAGGGCGTGATCGCCGGCTATGGCGTCCGCCTGTCGGAAAGCTATGAAAAGGGCCTGGTCAAGGCGCATGTGCTCATCACCATCGCGCCGCGGGCACTCAGCCGCGTCACCCCCGAACTTGCCGCCATCCGCGAGATCCGCAACCTGCACTCCGTCAGCGGCAGCTTCGACCTTATCGCGGTCGTTGCGGCGGCATCGATCAGTGAACTCGATCTGCTGATCGACCGCATCGGCGAAATCGACGGCGTCGACCGCACGCTGTCGTCCATCATCCTCTCGACCCGGATCGATCGCTGAACTTAAGTCAGGGTTTTGCGTTGGTGTCTGCTTTCGCAGTGCCGGCATCCTCTGTTGATGCTGGGTTCGCGTCGGCGTCGCCGCCTTCGGGTATCTTCGCTGGGCCATTCCACGCCGAAGGCCCGAGAACGAAGCTGCGCATATCGGCGTTGCCATAGGCGAGCCATTTCTCTCGGTCGAAATAAAGCTCGGCGATGCTCTTTGGGCGGGCGCGTGCGGGCTGGTTGGCGAGGAAATTGTAGCGGGCCGTGGTCTCGTCCGTTTCGCGCTTGAACTGCACGCGACTGCCGAAACGCTTGACGTCGAATTCCTTCAGCGCCTGGATCTGGAGCGCAATGCTGCCGCCGTCGGCCCAGCGGACGTGATCGAGGAAGACCGAGGCCGCACGCGCGGCGCTGGTGGTTACCACCTGCGCATCCTCCGGGCGCTCGATATTGAGCTTGACGCGAAACGAGGCGATCTCTTCTTCGCCGCTGCCCTTGATGAAAATGAAGATCGACGAGGTTTTGTCGACCCCGGGGCGCGGAAAGGATACGAGCGAGGAGCATTCCCACTGGCCGCGCTCGCCGGCGCTCGATTTCCATTCGAGTTCGCGGAAGCCTGCCTCGCGCAACTCGTCGCAAAGCGCGCGGGGATCGCTGCGGAGCACCCGCAGAAACTGCTGTTCCGGCGTCTGCAGATCCTGGAAGGTCCAGACCGGCAGGGCGACGCGCGGCGGCTGCCGCTTGACATGGACCTCCGGAGCTTGCGCCGGCGGTCTGACGGGCTCGAGAAAGGTGGTCGGAAGATCGAGCGCCTGCAGCAGCCGCTTCAGGTTTCTCTGGCCGTTGGCGAGCAGAACGGTCGCCAGGATCACTGTAACGATCAACGCAAAGGCAACGAGAAAAAAGGCGATGCCGGTACGGCCCGGCTGTTTCGGCGGTGCCGTCGCCTTACCGCGTCCGCCGCTCATGTCGATTTGCCGAGTGCAACATGCAGGCGCAGCACCGCGTCCATCGATGGCCGGTTGTGGGGCAGGTCGAGATGGGTCAGCGTTTCCGCCTCGAGGCCGAGATAGTCGGGCGATGCGACCGGCGACAGTTCCTCGGTCATCAGCGGCGACAGGTGTCAGCGGGGTTGATCGCCCGTACGCGCTGAAACAGCCGCTCGCCCTGCGGCGTCAATTCCAGGTTCTTGCCGCGGCGGCTGCCGGTGGCCCCGGTGATGTTGAGCTCGCCACCGGCACGGGAAAAATCCACATACCGGCTGGCCGCGTCGAAAACGCGAAAAGCCTCCAGCGATATGCGGTTGAGCAGCCGGTGTTCCATGATCTCAGGTTATCAAAAAGAGCCGAAAATTCCGTGGATTTGAAAATATCAGATTGTGATGCAGGGTAAAGCGATCATGCCGAGGCGACAGGAAGACGACTTTGTCCTTCTCCACTTCCTCCATTCCCGAAATCCGCCTGGCAGACAATACCCATACGACCATCGGCGCGGCGGCGAGAGCGCAGGATGTTGCTACGGCGAGGCTTCCGGCCTCGGTGTCGTGCTCGACGAAGACAGGTTGAAGGCGACGCGCATCGGTTATATCGGGTTGTCCGTCCGCCCTTCCGGGCGGAAAAGTTGCGAACAGGCAACGATCGGCTAAAACAGGCGTCCGAGTTTTGGCGTGAGGCGTCTGTTCCGTTATGTCCGATCAATCGACGATCATTCCCACCATCGATGCACTGCTCGTCCGGCGTCTGATCGCTGCGCAGTTTCCGCACTGGGCTGCGCTCGATATCAAGCCGGTGCTCCCCGGTGGGTGGGACAACAGGACATTCCATCTTGGGCGAGACATGACCGTGCGTCTGCCGAGTGCAGCGTCCTATGCGTTGCAGGTGGAAAAGGAGCAATTCTGGCTGCCGAAGCTTGCGCCGTTTTTGCCGCTGCCGATCCCGGTGCCGCTGGCAAAGGGCGTGCCTGGCGAAGGCTACTCGTGGCCATGGTCGGTCTATCGCTGGCTGCCGGGCGAGACGGCGACGGATGATCGGATCGGCGACCTGACGGTCTTTGCCGAGGACCTGTCGCGTTTTCTCGTTGCTTTTGGGCAGCTCAATGCGAGCGGCGGGCCGTTACCGGGCCAGCACAATTTCTTTCGCGGCGGGCCACCCGCCCATTATGACGGGGAAACCCGTCGCGCGCTCGTCGCGCTCGAGGGGCGGATCGACACGCAAGCGGCGCGCGATGTCTGGGAGGCGGCGCTGGCGGCAAACTGGCACGGCGCGCCGGTCTGGTTCCACGGCGATATCAGTTGGGGCAATCTGCTGGTCGAACACGGCCGCCTGAGCGCAGTCATCGATTTCGGCACCTCTGGCGTTGGCGATCCCGCCTGCGACCTCGCCATAACCTGGACGCTGTTCCACGGGCAAAGCCGGGAGGCGTTTCGCGCCGGCGTGGCGCTCGATGCCGGCACCTGGGCGCGCGGACGCGGCTGGACTTTGTGGAAGGCATTGATCGTCTATGCTGGTCTTCCCGGCACCAACTCTGCCGAGGCGGAAAAGAGCCGCAGGGTGATCGAGGAGGTGCTTGCCGACCACCAGCGCTTTGGCTGAGGTTGCCGGCCGCGGATTGATATGGCGCCTGATGTCGCAGCGCCATTGTCCGGTGCCGTCTCGGCTTGACCTCATCGAAAATTGCCTCTAGGTCAGGCGCACGCGGGACGACCCGCGTCGATGCTTCGCCTGGGGACGGCCCCACTATCTCGATACTTGAGATAATGGAGTCGATCGCATCATGCAGCATCCTGGCCTGCGGCACGTCCGCGTGAGCTTTTCCTTCCTGACAGAGCTGATTTTTTGCTACGGGCCCCATCGCGCCCCGTCGCGACATCGGCTTTCGCCCGTTTCCTCCACAAATTGATGCGCCCGCGGCCGCCGCCGGCGCGCCGTGGTTGCTCTGTTGCCAACGCACGAGGTTCATGATGGCCGGACCCATCGAACAATTCGAGATCAAGTCGCTCTTCCACATCGCCGAGGTCGGCGGACACGACATCAGCTTTACCAATTCGTCCGTCTTCATGATCGTGACGGTGGCGATTGCCAGTCTTTTCCTGATGCTTTCGACGCGCAGACGCGGCCTTGTGCCGAACCGCGCCCAGTCGGCGGCCGAGATCCTCTACGAGTTCGTGTCGAAGACGCTGCGAGAGAATGCCGGAGAGCACGGCATGCGCTTCTTCCCGCTGGTGTTCTCGCTGTTCATGTTCATCCTGGTCGCCAACCTGATCGGCATGTTTCCCTATGCCTTCACCGTGACGAGCCACATCGCGGTGACATTCGCACTGGCGCTGCTCGTGTTCCTGACGGTGACGATCTACGGCCTGGTCAAGCACGGTTTCGGCTTTCTCAGGCTGTTCATGCCGTCGGGCGTGCCGCTGGTGCTGGCGCCGATCATCATCCCGATCGAGGTCGTTTCCTACCTCTCGCGTCCGGTCAGCCACTCCGTTCGTCTTTTCGCCGTCATGCTCGCCGGCCATATCACTTTGAAGGTGTTCGCCGGCTTCGTCGTCAGCCTCAGCGGCTTCGGCGCGCTCGGAATACTCGGCGCGGTCATGCCGCTGATGATGACGGTGGCGCTCACCGGTCTGGAACTGCTGATGTCGGTCATCCAGGCCTATATCTTCACCATGCTGACCTGCATGTATCTCAACGACGCACTGCACCCGAGCCATTGAGATAGTTTTGTAGAGCCTCCCTTCCGGGGAAGGGAGGCTCGTTTTTCATTCGACCGTCGTTCGCTGCGCCTCGATCCGTGCCGTCCGCCAGGATGACCAGAGGAAGGCTGCGAGGAAGATCACGGTCATCAACAGAACGATGGTCGGTGCCGGGGCGCTGTCGATGAAGAACGAGAGATAGACGCCAGAGAACGAGGCGACAGTTGCCACCAGCACCGCAACGATGAGCATGCTGCCCATGGTGCGGGTGATCAGAAACGCGATGGCCCCGGGGGCGATCAGCATGGCGATGGCAAGGATCAGGCCGACTGCCTTCAACGCGCCGACGATCGTCAGCGACAGGATCGCCAGCAGCCCATAGTGCAGCCAGTTGACGCGCAGGCCGACGGCCTTGGCCTGTGCCGGGTCGAAGGCGTGCAGCAGGAAATCCCGCCACTTCACCGCCAGGATGCCGGTCGCCACCAGCGCGATCAGGCCGGTTTCGATGATGTCGGGCCAGCCGATGCCGAGCATGTCGCCAAAGAGGATATGGTCGAGATGCACGTCGCTCTGGATCTTGGTGTAGAGCACCAGGCCGAAGCCGAACATGCCGGAGAAGACCACGCCCATCACCGTGTCCTGCTTGATGCGGCTGTTTTCCTTGAGGTAGCCGGTCAGGAGCGCGCAGGACATGCCGGCGGCAAAGGCGCCGACCGCGAGCGGCAGGCCGACGATGTAGGAGATGACGACGCCGGGAAAGACTGCATGCGAGATGGCGTCGCCCATCAGCGACCAGCCCTTGAGCACGAGGAAGCAGGAGAGCAAGGCTGTCGGGATGGCGACGAGAACCGAGATCAAAAGCGCATTGCGCATGAACTCGAATTCGAAGACGGCAAGCAAGAGGTCTAGCGAGATCATGGCGTGACCTCCAGGGCTTCGGCGCTGCGCCGGCGGGCAGCCAGCAACCCGTGCTTCGGCGCAAAGACGAAGGCGAAGAGGAAGATCAGCGTCTGCAGCACGATGATGATGCCGCCGGTGGCGCCATCGAGGAAGTAGCTGAAATAGGCGCCGAAGAAGCTGGTGAGCGCGCCGATTGCGACGCTGATGACGATCAACCGCGGGAACCGGTCGGTGAGCAGATAGGCCGTGGCGCCCGGTGTCACCACCATGGCGATGACGAGGAAGGCACCGACCGTCTGCAGCGCTGCGACCGTACAGGCGGACAGAAGCGTGAAGAACAGCACCTTCAGGAAGGTCGTCGGGATGCCGATCGAGCGCGCGTGGCTCTCGTCGAAGAAGGTGACCATCAGGTCCTTCCACTTGGCCGTCAGGATGATCAGCGAAATGATGCCGATCAGTGCAAGCTGAAGGGTGTCGGCAGGCGTAATGGCGAGGATATTGCCGAGAACGATTGTCTGGATGTTCACCGAGGTCGGCGACAGCGACACCATGAACAGGCCGAGGCCGAAGAACGAGGTGAAGATCAACCCGATGATCGTGTCTTCCTTCAACCGGGTGCGCTGGTTGAGAAACAGCATCGCGCCGGCCGCAAGCCCGCCGGAGAAGAAGGCTCCGAGCGAGAAGGGCAGGCCGAGCATATAGGCGCCTGCCACGCCCGGAACGATCGAGTGTGAGAGCGCGTCGCCGATCAGCGACCAGCCTTTCAGCATCAGATAGGACGACAGGAAGGCGCAGACGGCGCCGACCAGGGCGCTGACCCACATGGCGTTGACCATGTAGTTGTAGGTGAACGGCTCGAAGAGCGTGGCGATCATTGGCCGTTCGCCTCCGGGTCGGTCTCCGGCTTGGCTGGCTGCGACACCATCTGCCCCTGGGCGCCGTACATCACCAGCGGACGCTCGTCGTCGGTGATAACAGACAGTTGCCGCGGGTCCGCGTCATCGTGCAGGCTGTCGCCGCCGAGCACGAAATGCCGCAAGACGCCGCCGAAGGCGAGTTCGAGATTTTCGCGGGTGAAGGTCGTTTCCGTTGGGCCGTACGCCAGCACCGTGTTCTTCAAGAGAATGGTCCGGTCACAGAATTCCGGAACGCTGCCGAGGTTGTGGGTGGAGACCAGCATGACGCGACCCTCTTCGCGCAAGCCCATCAACAGGCGGATGATGGCGTCCTCGGTCTTGACGTCGACGCCGGTGAACGGCTCGTCGAGGAGGATCACGCGGCCGTCCTGGGCAAGGGCGCGTGCCAGGAACACGCGCTTCTTCTGGCCCCCGGAAAGCTCGCCGATCTGGCGTTTGCGGAAGTCGCTCATGCCGACACGGGCAAGGGCTGCCTCCACTGCCTCATGGTCGGCTTTCTTGGGGATGCGCAGCATGTTCATATGGCCGTAGCGGCCCATCATGACCACGTCCTCGACCAGAACCGGGAAGTTCCAGTCGACCTCTTCGGCCTGAGGCACATAGGCGACGAGGTTCTTCTTCAACGCCTCCTGAACGGAAAGGCCGAGGATGGAAATCTCCCCGCGGGCCAGCCGGGCAAAGCCCATGATCGCCTTGAAGATGGTCGACTTGCCGCTGCCGTTGACACCGACAAGTGCTGTGATCGTGCCGGTCGGAATCTCGAAGGAGGCATCGCGAAGCGCGCGGTGGCCGTTGCGATAGGTCACGGTCGCACCGGAGACGCGGATGCCGCTGCCGGCCTGCCCCGAACCTGCTGCGGGGTTGGATCCGGGTTTCACCTGAAGGTTCATTGCGAAAGGCCTTTCGCGATGGTTTCGGACGTGACGCGCAAGAGGTCGATATAGGTCGGTACCGGACCGTCCGCTTCGCTCAGGGAATCAACATAGAGCACGCCGCCGTATTTTGCGCCGGTTTCCCGCGCCACTTGCTGTGCCGGGTCGGGTGAAATCGTGCTTTCGGAGAAGACCACCGGAATGTTGTTGGCGCGCACCGCATCGATGACCTTGCGCACTTGCTGCGGCGTGCCCTGCTGATCGGCATTGATCGGCCAGAGATAGAGTTCCTTCATGCCGAAGTCTCGGGTGAGGTAGCTGAAGGCGCCCTCGCTCGAAACCAGCCAGCGCTTGTCTTCCGGGATCTTGCCAATCTCGGCCCGGATCGGGGCGATCGCTGCCTCGATCTTCTGCTTGTAGGCTTCGGCATTGGCTTTGTAGGTCTCGGCATTGTCAGGATCGTATTTGACGAAAGCGTCGCGGATGTTGTCGACGTAGATGAGTGCCGCCGAAGGCGACATCCAGGCATGCGGGTTCGGCTTGCCGCTATAGGGGCCCTCCGCGATGCCCATGGGCTCGACCCCCTCAGAAACCACGACGCCGGGCACGTCGTCGAAGTTCTGGAAGAACTTCTCGAACCAGAGTTCCAGATTGAGGCCGTTCCAGAGGATCAGCTTGGCGTCGTGCGCCTTCAGGATGTCGCGTGGCGTCGGCTGGTAATTGTGGATCTCGGCACCCGGCTTGGTGATCGATTCGACGATTGCCGCGTCGCCGGCGACGTTTTTGGCCATGTCGGCGATGACCGTAAACGTCGTGACGGCCTTGAACTTTTCCTGCGCGCAAGCGGCAGCCGGAACGAGCGCGAAGGCTGCCAATGCTGTTGCCGCAACCAGGATCGCGCGTCTCGTCTGATCGATCATTCCATACTCCCCGATGTTGTCGTTCACAGGACTAGGCGAATGATTTGCATAAGTCAATGCAAATGAGAAGCATTCGCAACTAGCTATTTTCAAACTTGTCGGCCTTGGCTAGTGTAGCGCCATGAAACAGAACAAGAATCGCGTTGAAGAGCTGGAAGGCGTCCTGAGGGATGGCGGTGTGCGCGTGACGCGGCAGCGTGCGGCAATCCTGAAGATTCTCGCGACCGCCGAAGATCACCCGGATGCGAGCGAACTGCACCGCCGGGCAAAGGAGATCGACGCCACCGTTTCGCTGTCGACCGTCTACAGAACGCTGTCGGCGCTGGAGCAGCAGGGCGTCGTGCAGCGCCACGCGTTTGAAAGCGCCACTGCCCGCTTCGAGACGGCCGATGCGCCGCACCACGACCACCTGATCGACATCGATACCGGCGCGGTGATCGAGTTTCGCTCCGACAAGATCGAGCAGTTGCAGGCGGAAATCGCCGCCGAGCTTGGTTACGACCTGGTTCGCCACCGGCTCGAGCTCTATTGCCGCAAGCGCAAGGACTGATCGTTCTCACACCCTGCCCTTGGTAGGCCTCGTGGGAAGCTAGCGACAGCCAACATCTCCTCATTCCTGTGCTTGTCACAGGAATCCAGCCAACCCAAGTCTTTGGGTTGAAGGGCCCTTTTGACCCGACGGACGTCGGGTCGGTGGATCCCCGCCACAAGGGCGAGGATGACGGAGAATGGGATGCTCCCCTCCCCAAACAAGCATTCTCGGGGGCTTTCGACAGTCAGAAGGCGCAGCGGGGCAATCGCTGCGCATTTTCCGTTTTAGTCTTAAGCTCAGCCGCGATCGACGAGGGCAGGCCCGGTCCGGCGTGCCGGGATCGTCATGGCCGCGACGCCGATGACGACGCAGGCAAGGCCGATCCAGATCGTCTCCGACAATCTTTCGCCGAGGAAGAGAACGCCGATAGTGACCCCGACAGGCACACGCAGATAGGCCTGTGCGGTGGCGCCGACCGAACCGAGCGTCTGGATCAGCCGGAAGTAGATGGCGAAGGCCAGCGCTGTCGAGAACACGGCCAGGCAGACGAGCGCGACCATGGAATGGGCGGAAGGGGCAAGCGTCCATGGCTGGTCGATCACCAGGCTTGCGGGGATGAGAAGCACCGCGCCGGCAAGAAGCGAGCCAGCGGCCGGAACCATCGGGTCGAGACCCCTAAAGTTTTTGCCGAAGATGGCGGCGCCAGCGTAGCAGACAGTTGCGAACACCACGGCAAGCTGCGCCAGCAGCTGGTCGCCGAGACCGCCGAAGGCTTCAACGCCGATAATCAGGCTGATGCCGGCCATGCCTGCAACCACGCCGATCAGCTTCCTTGCCGATGCCGCTTCGTGGCGGGTGATCAGCGCCGTCAGCAGGAAGGCGAAGATCGGGGTGGCGGCATTGAGGATCGAGGCGACACCGGCGTCGATCGTCTGCTCTGCCCAGGCGATCAGGGTGAAGGGGACGACGCTGTTGAGGCAGGCCTGGAACAGGAAGCGCCTCCATGTGGCCGCGTCACGCGGCAGCTTTATGCCGCGAAAGCGAAGCACGGCGAGCAGAATGGTACCGGCGATCAGCGTGCGCGCGGCGATCAGCGTCACCGGCGGGATGGTTTCGACGCCGATCTTGATGAAGGTGTAGGACGCGCCCCAGAGGGTTGCGAGGAGAACGAGCAGCAGAAGCTCGAGGGTGAGGTTGGGCTTGGCCATGGTGGTCAGATCCTTGGGCGCGGTTTCGTTGCCCTCTTTCTACCGTGCCGGTATCGACCGATGCTTCGTTCGCGATCGAAGTGTCGGGGTTTTCGGAGTGGCCCAAAGGCAAAGCCCCGGCCTCCTTGCGAGGGCCGGGGCTTGATGGTTTGGAGCCGACTCAGTGGCTGTCGGCGAGCTTTGCCGCGTTGATGGAGGCGGACCGTTCGACGCTAAATCCATTGAAGAAGGCGTTGAGCACGACCGCCGAGATGGAGGCGAGCACGATGCCCGATTCGATGATCGGGTGGATCGCATGCGGCATCCACATCAGGAAGTTCGGCGCGATCAGCGGGATCAGCCCGAAGCCAACCGAGACGGCAACGACGAACAGGTTGTTGCGCGACGACTTGAAGTCGACCGTCGACAGGATGCGCACGCCGGTGGCAGCCACCATGCCGAACATCACCAGGCCGGCGCCCCCGAGCACGAAGGTCGGGACCGCCTCGACCAAGGCACCCATCTTCGGGATCAGGCCGAGCGCGATCATGATCGCGCCGCCCATCACGCAGACATAGCGGCTCTTGACGCCGGTGACGCCGACAAGGCCGACATTCTGCGAGAAGCTGGTGTAGGGGAAGGTGTTGAACAGGCCGCCGATCATCGTGCCGATGCCGTCGACGCGAAGGCCGGCCGTCAGCTGCTGCTGTGACACGTCCTTGTTGGTTATTTCGCCCAGCGCCAGGAACATGCCTGTCGATTCGATCATCACCACGATCATCACCAGCGACATGGTGGCGATCAGCACCGGATCGAAGATCGGCATGCCGAAACGCAAGGGCGTGACGACGGCAAACCAGCCGGCATCCGCCACCCGGTCGAAATGCATCATGCCAAGGCCAGCTGCAAAGACGCAGCCGATGACGATGCCGATCAGAACCGCAATGTTGCTGATCAGCCCACGGCCGAAACGTGCGACGACGAGGATCGAGATGAGCACGAAACCGGCAAGCGCCACATGGCTCGGCTCGGCATAAACAGGGTTGGGAACCGTGGCGCCAAGCACGACCCCATCGGGAACGGCCGCGCCGCCTGACGTGGCGAGCTTCTTCAGTTCGGCCAGCCATTCGGCGTGGGTCGGATCGACGAGCTTCGGTGCCGTCGGGCCGAAGGGATTGCCGAAGATCCAGTTGACGCCGACGCGCATCAAGGTCACGCCGATCACCAGAATGATGGTGCCGGTGACGATCGGCGGGAAGAAGCGCAGCAGCCGTCCCATTATCGGGGCAAGCAGCAGTGCGACCAGGCCGGCGCCGATGATGGCGCCGAAGATCAATCGGGCGCCCTCCTGTCCGGGCGTCATCGTTGCCATCGACACCATCGGGCCGACGGACGCGAAGGTGACCCCCATCATGACGGGAAGTCGGATACCGACGCTGCGGGTAACGCCGAGAGACTGTATGATGGTGACGAGGCCGCAGACGAAAAGATCGGCGGAAATCAGGAAAGCGACGTCCTCAGGGCTGAGTTGCAGCGCCCGGCCAACGATCAGCGGAACCGCGACGGCGCCGCCATACATGACAAGGACATGCTGGATCCCGAGGGTCGCAAGCTTGCCGACTGGCAGCTTCTCGTCCACCGGGTGTATGCTGGATGCGTCGCTCATGGTTACTCCTCCCATCACGTCGACCAGTCCGTTTCCCCCGTCCTCCAACAGGGGAAAGGGTATCTTTGGTGCCGAGACAGAATGCCGCAAGTGCAACAGGAGAGTAAACACTTTCGGGAATCCGGGGGGAATGGGGTGAGCAAAGGGAATGCTGCGCCTGAGTGACCGCGGCAAAGGCGCGAGGATGCAACGTTGCCGCAATGCAGCGCAGGCAATGTGCACTGGTGTCGTGGCGAACACTCGCCTCCGCACCGGTGTCGATGGGGTTGCTGCATATGAGATTTTCGTCGCCTGCTGGCACGTTTCGCCGTTTGGTCGGCGCCTTGATTGCTGTCGTTGTTCTTCTGTGGCCGTTTGCCGCCACCGCCGAAACCGAGGATTTTCCCGGGCAGTGGCGACAGATGGTGTCGAACGCCGGCACCGGCGGCACCTGCTGGCTGGCGATCAAGCAGAACGGGCCCATTCTGAAGGTGTCTTCCAACAACGGCTGGTTTGCCTTTGCCCATGCGGACCTGAAGACAGGCTCCACGATTGCGACGGGCATCGGCCGCTGGAGCGAGGACGCCAGCGGGCACTATGGCGGTAAGCCGTTCGACGTCCGCTTCGTCATAGTGGACAAGCAGCTCTATCTCGACATGATCGTGTTGATGGACGACGGCACGAAACAAGCGATCCGGGCGATTTTCGACAAGGATCGGCTGGGCAAAACCGCGCGCCGCGTGATGGCGAAATCGTAGAATGTCGCAGCGGCCTCGCGGTTGCTGCCGATCAAACCGGCTCCGATGACGCACCATTGGTCGGGAAGAGGTTGGCAGCCATGAAGTCGACGAAGACGCGCAGTTTCGGCGAGAGATGCCGGCTGGATGGCCACAGGATCCTGTAGGTGCCACAACGGCGCAGCTGATTTTCCAGAACCGGTACAAGCGTCCCCTCGCGCACCTGGCGTCTGACCGTGAAATCCGGAAGGCAGGCGATGCCGAGCCCTTCCTCCGCCATATGGATCAGCGGCTCCAGGGCATTGGAGACGGCCGTCACTGGTACATCGACATTCAGCGCAACACCATCCTGCACCAGCGGCCAGGGCTCGAGCTTTCCGGTCGAGGGAAAACGATGGTGCAGGCAGTGATGCTGTTCGAGATCTCGTGGCATCGCCGGCATGCCGTGTTTCTCGAAATAGGCGGGTGAAGCCACGAGATAGGGGTGAAACGTGCCGAGTTGGCGCGTCATCAGCCTGGAATCGCCGATCTCCCCGGTTCGCACGACAGCATCGAAGCCTTCCTCGATGACGTCGACCATGCGGTCGGAGAAATCGAGATCGATCTCGACCTCCGGATAGGCCCGCATGAAGGCGGCAAGCGTCGGCATCAGCAGCATGCCCGCCATCGGCAGGCTGACGCGCAGCTTGCCGCGCGGGGCCTCCTGTGTCTGCACCAACTCGGCCTCGGCCGCCTCGACCTCGCAGAAGATCCGCCGGCAGCGTTCGAGAAACAGCGTGCCTTCCGGTGTCAGCGTGATGCTGCGCGTGCTGCGATGAAAGAGGCGAACGCTCAATCGCTCCTCCAGGCGTGCGATCGCCTTGCCGACTGCGGATGGCGAAACGCCGAGCTGGGTTGCAGCCTGCGTAAAACTGCGGGCATCGGCTGCCTGCACGAAGGCATTGAGTGCACCAAGGCTGTCCATCCGTCGTCCTCGCCCGTCGTACGGGATTGTAGATATTTTTGTCCGGTATCTTTGGAGCTGTAGCGCATTTTTCTCCGATTGGAAGCTGGCCATAGTCCGCTGCACCGACAAACCGCGTTTTTGATGCGAGGAACCCTGTCGGTCAAAGAAGGAGAAAACATGCAGCAGCCACTTTTGGCCGGTTTCCGCGCGGGTCCGGAGCCGACCGTCTTCATCGTCAATGTCATCCACGCGCAGCCGGGCAAGCAGGAAGAGGCGTTCCGCCTGATCCAGGACGTCGTGAACTATGTCGCCGAGCGCAAGGAGGGCTTTCTCTGGAGCAACCTCTCCAAGAGCACCGACGGCAAGACGGTGGTCAACATCGAAGCGATAGCCGGCGAAGGAAATGTCGAGGAGTTCTTCTCCGATGCGGTGTTCCTCGAAAAATTCAGGGCGCTGAATTCGGTCTCGACCTGCGAATTTCACACCTATCGCGTCGATGACCTCGTACTGCCCAAGCGCGCTGCGCTCGCAGCATCGGCATAGATGAGATCGCCGCCCGCCTTGGTCGGCGGCGAACTCCTTGCATGAGCCTCCATCCCGCCATTGCCGTCAAGACAGGCGTTCTTGGCGGGTCACCCTGAAAGACAGATTCCATGCAACCCACCAACTGCACGCTTCCGGCCGCGCAGGAAGCAGCATCGACGTCCATCGCTGTCGCCGAAGGCAGGCTGCCGCTCTCGGCGCTGCTCGCGCTTGCGACCGCCGGGTTCATCACCATCCTCACCGAGGCGCTGCCGGCCGGCCTGTTGTTGCAGATCAGCGCCGATCTCGGTGTCTCGCAATCCCTGGCCGGGCAGATGGTGACGATCTATGCGATCGGCTCGCTCGCCGCCGCCATCCCGCTTATCGCGCTGACGAGCACCTGGCGCCGGCGACCGCTGCTGATTGCGGCCATCTCCGGGTTTGCCGTGGTCAATACGGTGACCGCGCTCTCAAACGACTATGCCGTGACGATGGCGGCACGTTTCCTTGCAGGCGTTTTTGCAGGCCTCCTATGGGCGCTCGCAGCCGGTTACGCCAGCCGCATGGTGGCACCACACCAGCAGGGGCGGGCGATCGCCATTGCCATGCTCGGCGCGCCGGTGGCGCTCTCGATCGGCATTCCCGCCGGAACGCTGCTTGGCGCCATGACCGGCTGGCGGCTGACCTTCGGCCTGCTGAGCATCATGACTGTCCTGCTTGTCGGCTGGGTACTATGGGCGCTGCCCGATTTCCCGGGGCAGCGCGCCGAACGACGTCTGCCATTGATATCAGTGTTCCGGCTGCCCGGGATCCGGCCGGTGCTGTTCGTGATGTTCGCCGTCGTTCTCGCCCACAACATCCTCTACACCTACATCGTACCTTTCCTGGAGCCGTCGGGTCTGGGAGCGCTGGCGGACAGGATCCTGCTTGTCTTCGGCATCGCGTCGCTCGTCGTCATTCCTATCATCGGGGCACTCGTCGACAGGCATCTGCGTTCGTTGGTGCTCGCGAGCATGACGCTGTTTGCGGCAGCCTCGCTGCTGCTTGCCGTCTTCGGCGGTGAACCCGCGGCGGTCTATCTCGGTGTTGTCGCCTGGGGCCTCGCCTTCGGTGGCGCGCCGACACTGTTTCAGACCGCCTCGGCAAAGGCCGCCGGCGCGGAAGCGGATGCGGCGCAATCGATGATCGTCACGGCCTGGAACGCGGCGATGGCCGGCGGCGGTTTGGCTGGCGGTCTGCTGCTCGATAGCGCGGGCGCGACGATCTTCCCAGCCGTCCTGCTGGCGATCCTGCTCCCCGCCCTGGTGGTGGCTTGGGCTGGCCGGCGTGGATTTCCGCCTCGCTCCGGCTGACGATTTGCAGGCAAGAAAAAACCGGGGCCGTTGCCGACCCCGGTGCCGCATCTCCTGATCTCCGGCCGCCCGTGTGAACGGGCGGCCGTCGTCTTGGGCTTATTTACTTCTGCCAGCTCTTGACCAGTTCGTCGTAGTTGACGGTCTGGGGCTTGTCCTTCTCGTTCTCGACCTTCAGCTGCGGAGCGAGGTTGCCGGCCTTGACTGCTTCGGCGTTCCAGTATTCGAGGTCGTGTTCCTCGGCGAGCTTCGGACCGATATCGCCCTGGATGCCGGCGCGTTCCAGGCGCTGCAGCACCTTTTCCTGCTCGGCGCAAAGCGAGTCCATCGCTTCCTGGGCGGTCTTCGCGCCGGAAGAAGCATCGCCGATCGCCTGCCACCAAAGCTGTGCGAGCTTCGGATAGTCAGGAACGTTCGTGCCGGTCGGCGACCATTGCAGGCGGGCCGGCGAACGGTAGAACTCGATCAGGCCGCCGAGTTTCGGAGCACGGTCGGTGAAGCTCTTGTGGTCGAGCGTCGACTGACGAATGAAGGTCAGGCCGACATGGCTCTTCTTCACATCGACGGTCTTCGAGGTCACGAACTGCGCGTAGAGCCAGGCGGCCTTGGCGCGATCGTCAGGCGTGGATTTCAGCAGGGTCCAGGAACCGGCGTCCTGATAGCCGAGCTTCATGCCGTCCTTCCAGTAGACGCCATGCGGGCTCGGAGCAAAACGCCATTTCGGCGTGCCGTCGGCATTCACGACCGGCAGGCCTTCCTTGACGAAGTCGGCGGTGAAGGCCGTGTAGGTGAACATCTGCTGGGCGACTTCGCCCTGCGAGGGAACCGGACCGGATTCCGAGAAGGTCATGCCCTGGGCAGGAGCCGGCGCATAGGCCTTCATCCAGTCGAGGTACTTCTGGATGGCGTAGACCGCGGCCGGGCCGTTGGTGTCGCCGCCGCGTGCAACGCAGGAGCCGACCGGGCGAGAGTTCTCGTCGACCTTGATGCCCCACTCGTCGACCGGCTTGCCGTTCGGGATGCCCTTGTCGCCGTTGCCGGCCATCGACAGCCATGCGTCGGTGAAGCGCCAGCCGAGCGACGGGTCCTTCTTGCCGTAGTCCATGTGACCATAGACTTTCTTGCCCTCGACCTCGCGACCGGTGAAGAATTCGGCAATGTCCTCATAGGCCGACCAGTTGACCGGAACGCCGAGGTCGTAGCCGTACTTCGCCTTGAAGTCAGCCTTGTTCTTCTCGTCGTTGAACCAGTCGTAGCGGAACCAGTAGAGGTTCGCGAACTGCTGGTCGGGAAGCTGGTAGAGCTTACCGTCAGGCGCGGTCGTGAAGGACTTGCCGATGAAGTCGTCGATATCGAGGTTGGGGTTGGTGACGTCCTTGCCTTCGTTGGCCATGAAGTCGGTCAGGCTGCGTGCCTGCTGGTAGCGCCAATGGGTGCCGATCAGATCGCTGTCGTTGATGTAGGCGTCATAGACGTTTTCGCCCGACTGCATCTGCGTCTGCAGCTTTTCGACGACGTCGCCTTCGCCGATCAGGTCGTGGGTGATCTTGATGCCGGTGATGTCGGTGAAGGCCTTGGCCAGCGTCTTCGATTCGTATTCATGGGTGGTGATCGTCTCGGAAACGACCTTGATGTCCATGCCGGCAAAGGGCTTTGCCGCATCGACGAACCACTGCATTTCCGCTTCCTGCGCGGCGCGGTCGAGCGCGGACATGTCGCCGATTTCGCTGTCGAGGAACTGTTTCGCCTCGTCCATGCCGGCAAAGGCCGAGCCGGTAAAGGCCAGCAGCATTGCTGCTGTCGTTGTCAAAAGGTGCCGTCGCATAATTTCCTCCCTTTGGGTTTTGCGATTGCGTTCCATTGCAGTTTCGAGGGGCCCTTCCCGATCCCTCAGTCCGTTCACCTCACACGTAGCGGAAGACGCCGATGGCATAGACCACCGAGAGGGCGAGAGCCCACCAGAGGTTCGGTCCGCCAAGGCCGAGCCACGCGAGGTGAATGAAGGCGCTGCCGAGCAGCGATACGAAAAGCCTGTCACCACGCGTCGTTTCGAAGCGCAGGATACCGACGCGCGGGTTGCCGCCAGGGGCGACGTATTCCCACACGGCCATGCCAGCCAGCAGCAGCGCGATGGTGATGAAGAACAGCGCCGTCGGCAGCGTCCATGCCATCCATGAGAAATTCATGACGAAGCTCCTTTAGACGCGGCCGAGGGCAAAGCCCTTGGCGATGTAGTTGCGCACGAAGTAGATCACGAGCGCGCCGGGGATGATGGTGAGCACGCCGGCCGCCGCCAGCACGCCCCAGTCGAGGCCGGAGGCCGAGACGGTGCGGGTCATGATCGCGGCGATCGGCTTGGCGGCCGTGGTCGTCAGCGTGCGGGCGAGCAGCAGCTCGACCCAGGAGAACATGAAGCAGAAGAAGGCCGCGACGCCGATGCCCGAAGCGATCAGCGGCGTGAAGATCTTCACGAAGAACCGCGGGAACGAGTAGCCGTCGATGTAGGCGGTCTCGTCGATCTCCTTCGGCACGCCCGACATGAAGCCTTCAAGGATCCAGACTGCCAGCGGCACGTTGAACAGGCAGTGGGCGAGCGCCACGGCGATGTGCGTATCGATCAGGCCGAAGGCCGAATAGAGCTGGAAGAACGGCAGGGCGAAAACGGCCGGCGGCGCCATGCGGTTGGTCAGCAGCCAGAAGAACAGGTGCTTGTCGCCGAGGAAGCGATAACGCGAGAAGGCGTAGGCTGCCGGCAGCGCTGCCGCAACCGAGATCACCGTGTTCATGACGACGTAGATGATCGAGTTGATATAGCCCTTGTACCAGGACGGGTCGGTGAAGATCACCATGTAGTTGCGCAGCGTCGGATTTTGCGGCCACAGCGAGAACGTGCTGAGGATCTCGCTCGTTTCCTTGAAGCTCATGTTGACGAGCCAGTAGATCGGCAAGAGCAGGAAGACGATGTAGATCGTCGGAACCAGCCAGGACAGGCGTTGCGAAAGCGGCGTTTGGGTCGTGTGCATTTGTTTCTCCTCCCTCCTGGTTCAGCTCTGCGCGTCGCTCGTGGTCATCACGGTGTAGAAGATCCACGAGAGCAGCAGGATGATGAGGAAGTAGATGATCGATAGGGCTGCTGCCGGACCGAGGTCGAACTGGCCGATGGCCATTTTGACGAGGTCGATCGACAGGAAGGTGGTCGAGTTGCCGGGACCGCCGCCGGTGACGACGAAGGGCTCGGTGTAGATCATGAACGAGTCCATGAAGCGCAGCAGGAAGGCGATCAGAAGCACGCGCTTCATCTTCGGCAGCTGGATGTAGCGGAAGACGGACCAGCGGGATGCACCATCGATCTTGGCTGCCTGATAATAGGCGTCGGGGATCGAGACGAGGCCGGCATAGCACAAAAGCACGACGAGGCTCGTCCAGTGCCAGACGTCCATGACGATCAGCGTCACCCAGGCGTCGATCGGGTTCTGCACGTAATTGTAATTGACGCCGAGCATTTCGAGCGTATGGCCGAGCAGACCGATGTCGACGCGGCCGAAGACCTGCCAGATGGTGCCGACGACGTTCCACGGGATCAGCAGCGGCAGCGCCATCAGGACGAGGCAGACCGGCACGCCGAGGCCCTTCTTGGGCATGTTGAGCGCAATGATGATCCCGAGCGGGATTTCGATCGCGAGGATGATCGCCGAGAAGATCAGGTTGCGAGTGAGCGCGTCCCAGAACCGGTCGGAGGTCAGCACGTCGACATACCAGTCGGTACCGGCCCAGAAGAACTCGTTGTTGCCGAAGGTGTCCTGAACCGAATAGTTGACCACCGTCATCAGCGGGATCACCGCCGAGAAGGCGACGAGCACCAGCACCGGCAGGACCATGAACCAGGCTTTGTTGTTCCAGGTCTTTTCCATGATCAGGCCTCCCCGCCGACGCGCCAGGAATCGGCGTAGATGTTGATGGCCTTCTGATCGAAGGCGATGCGCGGTTCGGCCGGAATGTCGCCGTCCTCGTCGAGGATGATCGAGATCGGCTGGTCGGCGAAGCGGGCGCGCACGATCTTGTGGCGGCCGATATCCTCGACCTTGGTGATCGCAACCGGCATGCCCTCGCGGCCGATCGATACAAATTCCGGGCGGATGCCGAGTTCGGTCTTGGCGCCGGACTTGATCTCGGGCCGGAAGTTGAGCGCGATGCTCTCGCCGCCGACCGTCGCCGTGCTGCCGTCGATCCTGGCCGGCAGGACGTTCATGCCCGGCGAGCCGATGAAGTAGCCGACGAAGGTGTGGCGCGGCCGCTCGAAGAGCTCGGCCGGCGTGCCGATCTGCACGATCTGGCCGTCATACATGACGACGACCTTGTCGGCGAAGGTGAGCGCCTCGGTCTGGTCATGGGTGACGTAGACCATGGTGAAGCCGAACTGCTTGTGCAGGCGCTTGATCTGCGAGCGCAGCACCCATTTCATTTCCGGATCGATGACGGTCAGCGGCTCGTCGAACAGAATGGCGCTGACGTCGGAGCGCACCAGGCCGCGGCCAAGCGAGATCTTCTGCTTCTGGTCGGCAGTCAGGCGTTGCGCCTTTTTGCCAGCCCAGCCGCCAAGGCCGATCATCTCGATGATCTCCTTGACGCGGCGATCGACCTCGGTCTCCGGCACATGCCGGTTGCGCAGGGGGAAGGCGAGATTGTCGTAGACGGTCATCGTGTCGTAGATGACAGGGAACTGGAACACCTGGGCGATGTTGCGATCCTGGGTGGACAGATGCGTCACGTCCTTGCCGTCGAAGAGAATGCGGCCCTCGGACGGATTGATCAGGCCCGAGATGATGTTGAGCAGGGTGGTCTTGCCGCAGCCGGACGGACCGAGCAGCGCGTAGGCGCCGCCATCGTTCCATTCGTGATGCACTTCCTTGAGCGCGTAGTCGTTTTCCGACTTCGGCTTGGCGCCATAGGCGTGGCGGATATGTTCGAGATCGATGCGTGCCATTTTCGTTTCCTCCCAGCGCCTCCTCAGGCGGTTCCGCCGATCGCGCGCCCGTCCGGCCCGAAGGCCATCAGGTGGCGGATATCGACGAAAACCTCGAGGGTCGCGTCCGGTTCGATGTCGTGAATGCCCGGCGCCAGCATGACCCAGCGCGCGCCGGAAAAGCCGACGTGGATGAAGCTTTCGGAACCTGCGATTTCCGAGATTGCCGTCTTTACCGTCAGCGGCGTCGCGCCGTCGAAGGGGCGCTCGAACGACAGGTGGTGCGGCTGGAAGGCGACCGTGCAGGGGCCGTCCGGCAGCGCCGAAAGATGAGCCGGAACCGACAGCACGTGCTTGCCGTCAAACGTGAAAATCGAGCCTGATTTGATGAGCTCGATCGTGTTCAGCGGCGGATCGGCAAAGGTGCGCGCCGTGATCAGGTCGACCGGGCGGCGATAGACGTCGATGGTTTTGCCGAACTGGGTGATGCGGCCTTGGCTCAGCGCTGCGGTGTTGCCGCCGAGAAGCAGCGCTTCGGACGGTTCGGTGGTCGCATAGACGAAGATCGCGCCGGAGGCTGAGAAGATCTTCGGCAGTTCCTCGCGCAGCTCTTCGCGCAGCTTGTAGTCGAGGTTGGCGAGCGGTTCGTCGAGCAGCACGAGATCGGCATTCTTGACGATGGCGCGCGCCAGCGCCGTGCGCTGCTGCTGGCCACCAGAAAGGCTGAGCGGCGTGCGGTCGAGATAGGGCGTGAGCTTCAGCAGTTCGGCGGCCTTGCGGACTTCGCGATCGATCGTGGCTGCGTCCGAGCCCTTGATGCGCATCGGCGAGGCGATGTTGTCATAGACGGTCATCGAGGGGTAGTTGATGAACTGCTGGTAGACCATCGCCACGGAGCGTTTCTGCACCGGAAGACCGGTGACGTCGGTGCCGTCGAAGATCAGCGAGCCGGAGGCGGGCTTGTCGAGGCCCGCCATCAGCCGCATCAGCGACGTCTTGCCGGAAAGGGTCGGGCCGAGCAGCACATTGAGCGACCCCCTTTCCAGCACAAGATCGGTCGGGTGGACATGCGTCTCCCCGCCCACGACCTTGGATATCTTCTTCATTTCAAGCATTGAATTCTCCGGTGTTCCACCCAGCCATCGGCAGTCTTGAATGCGGGATCCTCAGGCGGCGACGTGCGCCGCGCCCCGCATGTATTCCTCCAGCGCCGTCGCCTCGCCGGGCGTCAGCTTCAATCCCAGTTTGGTGCGCCGCCACAGCACGTCCTCGGCGTGCCGTGCCCATTCTTGCTCGATCAGCCACTTCACTTCCGCCTCGTAGAGGTCGGCGCCGAAATGGCGGCCAAGGGCGGCTTCGTTCGAGGCCGACCCGATCAGCGCGGACGCGCGCGTGCCGTAGAGGCGTACCAGCCGGCGCACATGGCCGGCGGCAAGGAAAGGATACTTCTTGTGAAGCTTGGCGACTTCGTCGGCATAACCCTTGGCCGGAAAGTCCCCGCCCGGCAGGCTCGAGCCGGCGGTCCACTTGGCGCCCTTGACGCCGATGGCTTCGCCGATCTTTTCGAGCGCGGATTCGCTCAGACGACGATACGTCGTCAGCTTGCCACCGAAGACGTTGAGGAGCGGTGCTGCCGCCCTGTCGCCTTCGACGCGAAGAACATAGTCGCGGGTTGCTTCCTGTGCCTTGCTGGCCCCATCGTCGAACAGCGGGCGAACGGCGGAATAGGTCCAGACGATGTCGCCCTTCTCCACCGGCTCGAGGAAATACTCGCTCGCGGCCTTGCAGAGATAGTCGACCTCGGCGTCGCTGATGCGAACGTCCGCCGGGTTGTCGGTATAGTCGCGATCGGTGGTGCCGATCAGCGTGAAATCGTCCTCATATGGGATGGCAAACATGATCCGGCCGTCCGGATTCTGGAAGAAGTAGGCGCGAGGGTCGTTGAACTTCTTGCGCACGACAATATGGCTGCCCTGGACCAGGCGCACGTTGTGAACATCGTTCTTGCCGAACGCGCCTGAAAGCACCGCATCGACCCAGGGGCCCGCGGCATTGACCAGCATGCGCGCCCTGATCTGTCGACGTTCGCCGGTCGCGGCGTTTTCTGTTTCGACCACCCAGTTGCCGTTGTCGCGCTTTGCCGAGATCACCCGGGTGCGCGCCATGATCCGGGCGCCGCGGTCGGCGGCATCGCGGGCATTGAGCACGACCAGCCGGGCATCGTTGACCCATCCGTCGGAATATTCGAAGGCCTTGGTAAAGAGCCGCTTCAGCGGCTTTCCGGCCGGGTCGCGTGTCATGTCGAGCGTGGCCGTTGCTGGCAGCAGCTTGCGGCCGCCGATATGGTCGTAAAGAAACAGGCCGAGGCGGATGAGCCAGGCCGGGCGCGGACCGCCCTTGTGGTAGGGCAGCACGAAGCGCATCGGCCAGATGACATGCGGCGCCATCGCCCACAGCACTTCGCGCTCCATCAGCGCTTCGCGCACCAGGCGGAATTCGTAATGTTCGAGATAGCGCAGGCCGCCGTGGATGAGCTTGGTCGAGCCGGACGACGTGCCGGAGGCAAAGTCGTTCATTTCAGCGAGCGCAACCGAGTATCCCCGGCCGACCGCATCACGCGCAATGCCGCATCCGTTGATGCCGCCGCCGATGATGAAGACGTCGAAGATTGCCTGCTCTGCCACTGCTTTTCCCCTCCCACATTTCGCAATGCACAAATTGATGCGGTCGCGAAAGCGAAATCAGTTAAAGCGAAAAGATATCGAATGTCAAACGAATGTTGTTCGAATCTCAGAACAGTCTAAAAAACGATGATCAAGCGTCGGTTTCGATCAGGCGAACGTCCTGCTCGGCGCAGATTTTCCGCACATTATCAATGAGACAGCGATCGGTGATGAAAGTCTGAACCTGGGAGATATGGCCGATGCGCACCGGCGCCGTTCTTTCGAATTTGGTCGAGTCGGAAACGAGGATGACATGGCGGGCATTGGCGATGATCGCCTGGGCGACTTTCACTTCACGAAAGTCGAAATCGAGCAGTGCGCCATCATGGTCGATGGCCGAGGCGCCGATCACCGCGAAGTCGACCTTGAACTGCTTGATGAAGTCGACCGCCGCCTCGCCGACAATGCCGCCGTCGGAGCCGCGAACGACGCCGCCGGTGATGACCACCTCGATCGAGGGAAAGACGCGCAAGTGGTTGGCGACGTTGATATTGTTGGTGATGACCATCAATTCCCTGTGGTCGAGAAGCGCTTCGCCGACCGCTTCCGTCGTCGTGCCGATGTTGATGAACAGCGAGGCGTTGTCGGGGATGAGGGCCGCCGCCGCCCTGCCGATCGCCTGCTTCTCCGGTGCGGCGATCTGGCGGCGGGCATCATATTTGACGTTTTCCTTGCCGCTCGGGAAGATCGCGCCGCCGTGAATCCGATTAAGGATCTTGGCGTCGCAGAGGTCGTTCAGGTCCTTGCGGATGGTTTGCGGCGTCACCGAAAAGCGCTGCGCCAGTTCCTCGACGAGCACGCGTCCTTCGTTCTTCGCCAGTTCCAGGATTTCCGCCTGCCGCCCCGTCAGATACATTCCGAAACCTCCCGTTTTCGTTTTTTTTCATAATATGCAAAAACGAAAGCTGTGCAATTTCAGAAATCGTCGTTTGTCGCGAATCTGCTTTCGTCGCCGGCTATGTCAATTGCGCGCGTTGCAATCGCCCCGGCGATAGGCGACTTTGGCAATTACGGGAAGAGGGAAAAGACATGTTTCATCCGGCCTTGTTCAAGGGCATGAATGTGGTGGTGACCGGTGGCGGACGCGGCATCGGCCTTGAGGTGGCGCGCCAGTTCCTCGATTGCGGCGCGTATGTCTTCGTCCATGCCGGACGAACGATGGGGGAGCTGCCGGATTTTCTGGAGACGGCGGCGACCGAAGGTCGGGCGCATGTCGCTGTGGCCGACTTCCTGGCGGATGGCGGCGTCGAGGCGCTGGCGGAGGAAATCCGTGGCCGGTTCGGCAGCGTCGATATCCTCGTCAACAATGCCGGCACGATGGTCGGCCGTTTTCCTGCCGCGGAGTTGACCGACGAGCAGTACCGGACCGTCGTCCAGCTCAACCAGACGTCGGTCGTCGAGATGACGCGGGCGCTGCTGCCGCTGTTGCGCAAGGGCACGCATCCGGCGATCGTCAACACCGTGTCGATTTCGGCGCTGACCGGCGGCAGTGCCGGCTCATCGATCTACTCGGCGGCCAAGGCATTCGTATCGACCTATTCCAAGGCGCTGGCGCGCGAACTGGCGCCGGAAGGCATAAGGGTCAATTGCGTTTCGCCCGGCACCATCACCACCGAGTTTCACGAGCGCTACTCGTCGCCGGAGAAACTGGAGGCGACGCGCAAGACGATACCGATCGGCCGGCTCGGAACGGCCGAAGACTGCGCGCCGGCTTATCTCTTCCTCGCCTCCCACGCGCTCGCCGGTTACATCACCGGGCAAGTGCTCGAGGTCAATGGCGGCCAGCTGATCGCCTGAGGGAAGCAACACCATGTGTTTGCATTCAGCATCCGCCCCTCATCCGCCTGCCGGCATTTTCTCCCCGCAAGCGGGGCGAAGGGGTGTTGCGGCACGCTCCCAGTCCCTTCTCCCCGCTTGCGGAGAGCAGAATCTTGCGGTGCCGCCAACATTCTTTGGCCGTGATTGGCCTTTGGCGGGGATCGGGGCGCGTCCCCTCTCCCCGCAGGCGGGGAGAGGGTTAGGGTGAGGGGCAAAACCGAGAACTCCAAAGGTTCGCGATGATCGACAAGCTGGAAATGTTCCTGGTGCTTGCCCGCGAAAGGCACTTCGGCCGGGCGGCGCTCGAATGCGGCGTGACGCAACCGACGCTGTCGGCGGCAATCCGCCAGCTTGAAGACCAGCTCGGCGTCATGCTCGTCAGCCGCGGCTCGCGCTTTCAGGGGTTGACCCCGGAGGGACAGCGGGTGCTGGAATGGGCGCGGCGCATCGTCGGCGACGCCCGCACCATGCGCGAGGAAATGCGTGCGGCGCGCAAGGGCCTGTCCGGGCATATCAGGCTGGCGGCGATCCCGACGACGCTTGCCATGGTGCCGATGATCACCGCGCCGTTTCAGGAGAAGCATCCGGATGTGACGTTCTCCGTGTTGTCGACCACGTCGCTGCAGATCCTGGCGCTGCTCGAAAACCTCGAGATCGACGCCGGACTGACCTACCTCGAGAACGAGCCGCTGGGCCGTGTGACCAGTGTTCCTCTGCAGATCGAGCGATATCATCTCGTAACAGCCGCCGGAACGCCGCTTTCCGATCGCGAAACCGTGACGTGGAAGGAGGTTAGCAACGTTCGGCTTTGTCTATTGACCGCCGATATGCAGAACCGCCGCATCATCAACCAGCATCTTTCCGAGGCCGGCGTCGTCGCCGAGCCGACACTCGAATCGAACTCGATGATCGTGCTTTTCTCCCATGTGCGCACCGGTCGGTGGGCGAGCATCATGCCGTTTAACGTCGCGAAATCATTCGGCTTTCACGAAGATATCAAGATGATCCCGATCATCGAGCCGGATGCCCACCACACCGTTGGCCTGGTTGCGACGCATCGTGAACCATTCACGCCGTTGGTGTCGGCGCTTTTGCACGAAGCGCGCATTCTCGGCGAGCGAAATCAGGTTCAATAGGTTTTTTCTATCAACCAACGAAACAGCCTTATTGACCCTTTCGACGAGAAGGGCGAAGCTTTTCATTCATGGGCAAGGGCGTGGAGGAAACGGCCTTCCCAGGCGATGCCAATTCGAGCTGGGCGCGATCCGCACAAGGGGCGCTGCAGCCGCGAGCCGGGAGGGCTCCCGAGTGAATATTCACCAGCCGCGTGCCGACGTGCCCGGGCGCACGCTTGCGATCGTCGAGGAACTGAAGGGGCTCGAAGGGCCGCTTCTGCCGATCCTGCACGAGATCCAGCATGAGTTCGGATATGTGCCGCAGGACTGTCTGCCTGTCATCGCGCGGGAGCTCAACCTGTCGCGCGCCGAAGTCTATGGCGTTTTTTCCTTCTATCATGACTTTCGCGAGCACCCCGCCGGCCGCCATGTGCTGAAGCTCTGTCGCGCCGAAGCCTGCCAGTCGATGGGCGGCGATGCGCTTGCCGAGCGCGCCAAGCACATACTCGGCATCGACTTCCACGAGACGACACCCGACGGCGCGGTGACGCTCGAGCCGGTCTACTGTCTCGGGCTCTGTTCCTGCGCACCCTCCGCGATGTTTGACGGAGAGGTGCATGCCCGGGTCGATGCCGACGACCTCGAAGCTCTCGTCGCGGAGGCGCGCCGATGACGACGAAGATCTACATTCCCCGTGATGCCGCAGCATTGGCACTGGGCGCCGACAAGGTGGCAAAGGCGATGGAGGACGCGATCGCTGCGCGCGGCCTCGACGTGACCATCGTGCGCAACGGTTCGCGCGGGCTGCACTGGTTGGAGCCGCTGGTCGAGGTGGAAACGTCAGAGGGCCGCGTCGCCTATGGGCCGGTCAGGGCGCGGGATGTCGCCTCGTTGCTTGATGCCGGGCTCGTTGCCGGCGGCGACCACGCGCTCTGTCTCGGCAAGACCGAGGACATTCCGTTCCTGAAACAGCAGACGCGTCTCACCTTTGCCCGCTGCGGTGTCATCGATCCCGTGTCGCTCGACGATTACCGATCGCATGGGGGCCTTCGCGGACTTGAGAACGCCATCGCCATGGAGCCGATGGCTATCGTCGCCCAGGTGACCGAAAGCGGCCTTCGCGGTCGCGGCGGCGCCGGCTTTCCGACCGGCATCAAATGGAAGACGGTTCTGGAAGCGGCGGGTGAACGCAAATACATCGTCTGCAACGCCGACGAGGGCGACAGCGGCACCTTTGCCGACCGGATGATCATGGAGGGCGATCCCTTCGTGCTGATCGAGGGCATGGCGATATCAGGCATCGCCACCGGTGCGACCAAGGGCTTCATCTACACCCGATCCGAGTATCCGCATGCGATCGCGACGATGGCGCAAGCGATCGAGATCGCGCGCGCCGCCGGCGTGCTCGGACAATCGGTGCTCGGTTCGGGCAGGGCCTTCGACATGGAGGTGCGCACCGGCGCCGGCGCCTATGTCTGCGGCGAGGAAACGGCGCTCCTCAACAGCCTTGAAGGCAAGCGCGGCATCGTGCGGGCGAAGCCGCCGCTGCCGGCGCACAAGGGCCTGTTCGACTGTCCGACCGTCATCAACAACGTGATTTCGCTCGCCTCGGTCCCCATCATCATGGACAAGGGAGCGGCCTTCTATCGCGACTTCGGCATGGGCCGTTCGCGGGGCACGATCCCGATCCAGATTGCCGGCAACGTCAGGCATTCCGGCCTGTTTGAAACCGCCTTCGGCCTGCCGCTCGGCGAGATCATCGATCATATCGGCGGCGGAACGGCGAGCGGCCGCCCGGTCAAGGCCGTGCAGGTCGGCGGTCCGCTCGGCGCCTATTTCCCGCGCGCACTGTTCGACACGCCGTTCGATTACGAGGCCTTCGCCGCCAGGGACGGGTTGATCGGCCATGCCGGCATCGTCGTCTTCGACGATACCGCCGACATGCTGAAGCAGGCGCGTTTCGCCATGGAGTTCTGCGCGATCGAGAGCTGCGGCAAGTGCACGCCCTGTCGCATCGGTTCGATCCGCGGTGTCGAGGTGGCGGACAAGATCGCCGCCGGCATCGAACCCGAGAAGAACCGCGAACTGCTCGCGGATCTTTGCAACACCATGAAGTTCGGTTCGCTCTGTGCGCTCGGCGGGTTCACGCCCTATCCCGTCGTCAGCGCGATGACGCATTTTCCGGATGATTTTAGACCGGCTCCGCTTGTCGAAGCGGCGGAGTGAGGAGGAAGACCATGTCTCTCATTCATGAAATCGACTATGGAACCCCGGCCTCCCGCTCCGAAACCATGGTGACGCTGACCATCGACGGCCGCGAAGTCACGGTGCCAGAGGGCACGTCGATCATGCGTGCGGCGATGGATGCCGGCATCGAGGTGCCGAAGCTCTGCGCCTCCGACATGATGGACGCCTTCGGCTCCTGCCGGCTCTGTCTTGTGGAGATCAAGGGCCGGGGCGGCATGCCCGCCTCCTGCACCACGCCGGTGGCGCCGGGGCTTGAAGTCTCGACCCAGACGCCGCGGCTGAAGGACGTTCGCCGCGGGGTGATGGAACTCTATATTTCCGACCACCCGCTCGACTGTCTGACCTGCGCTGCCAATGGCGACTGCGAGCTGCAGGACATGGCCGGCGCGGTCGGCCTTCGCGACGTTCGCTACGGCTATGAAGGCGGCAACCACGTCACGGCGCGCAACAACGGCGAGATCAACGCCAAATGGCTGCCGAAGGACGAATCCAACCCCTATTTCACTTATGATCCGGCCAAATGCATCGTCTGCTCGCGCTGCGTGCGGGCCTGCGAGGAAGTTCAGGGCACCTTCGCGCTGACGATCGGCGGCCGGGGTTTCGACAGTCGCGTTTCGGCCGGCATGGCCGAAGACTTCATGTCGTCCGAATGCGTCTCCTGCGGGGCCTGCGTCCAGGCCTGCCCGACGGCGACGCTGATCGAAAAGTCGGTGATCGAGATTGGTCAGCCGGAGCATTCCGTCGTGACCACCTGCGCCTATTGCGGCGTCGGCTGCTCGTTCAAGGCGGAGATGCGCGGCGAAGAACTGGTGCGCATGGTGCCATGGAAGGACGGACAAGCAAACCGCGGCCATTCCTGCATCAAGGGCCGTTTCGCCTATGGTTACTCGAACCATGGGGATCGCATCCTCAACCCGATGATCCGCGAGAAGGTCTCCGATCCCTGGCGCGAAGTGACCTGGGAGGAGGCCTATGCGCATGTCGCCGCCGAGTTCCGGCGTATCCAGTATCAATATGGCCGCGATTCCGTCGGCGGCATCACCTCGTCGCGCTGCACCAACGAAGAGACCTATCTGGTGCAGAAGCTGGTGCGCGCCGGCTTCGGCAACAACAATGTCGATACCTGCGCCCGCGTCTGCCATTCGCCGACCGGCTACGGCCTCGGCCAGGCCTTCGGCACCTCGGCCGGCACGCAGAATTTCGATTCGGTCGAGTTCACTGACGTTGCCGTCATCATCGGCGCCAACCCGACGGACGGCCATCCGGTCTTCGCTTCGCGGCTGAAGAAGCGCCTGCGTGAGGGCGCCAAGCTGATCGTCATCGATCCGCGCCGGACCGATATCGTGCGTTCGCCTCACGTCGAAGCATCCTATCACCTGCCGCTGCAGCCCGGCACCAACGTCGCCATTCTGACGTCGCTGGCGCATGTGATCGTCACGGAAGGGCTCGCCAACGAAGCCTTCATTCGCGAGCGTTGCGACTGGTCGGAGTATGAGGACTGGGCGAGCTTCGTTGCCGAGCCCTATCACAGCCCCGAGGCGACCGAAGCCTATACCGGCGTTCCCGCCGATCTGGTGCGCGGTGCCGCACGGCTCTATGCCACCGGCGGCAACGGCGCGATCTATTACGGCCTTGGCGTCACCGAGCACAGCCAGGGCTCGACCACCGTCATGGCCATCGCCAACCTCGCCATGGTCACCGGCAATATCGGCCGCCCAGGCGTCGGCGTGAACCCGCTGCGCGGCCAGAACAATGTGCAGGGCTCCTGCGACATGGGTTCGTTCCCGCACGAGCTGCCGGGCTATCGGCACATTTCCGACGACGCGACGCGCGAGACTTTTGAGAAGCTCTGGGGTGTGCAGATTTCCAACGAGCCGGGCCTGCGCATCCCGAATATGCTCGATGCCGCCGTCGATGGCACCTTCAAGGGCATCTACATCCAGGGCGAGGATATCCTGCAGTCCGACCCGGATACCAAGCACGTGGCCGCCGGCCTTGCGGCAATGGAGTGCGTCGTCGTGCACGACCTCTTCCTCAACGAGACGGCCAACTACGCCCATGTGTTCCTGCCGGGCTCGACCTTCCTCGAAAAGGACGGCACCTTCACCAATGCGGAGCGCCGCATCAACCGCGTGCGCAAGGTGATGACGCCGAAGAATGGCTATGCCGACTGGGAGGTGACGCAGAAGCTGGCGCAGGCCATGGGCCTCAACTGGAACTATCGCCATCCCTCCGAAATCATGGATGAGATTGCGGCGACGACGCCGAGCTTTGCGTTCGTCTCCTACGACTACCTCGACAAGATGGGCTCGGTGCAGTGGCCCTGCAACGAGAAACACCCCGAGGGTTCGCCGATCATGCATGTCGACGGCTTCGTGCGCGGCAAAGGCAAGTTCATCCGCACCGAATATGTCGCGACGGACGAGCGCACAGGTCCGCGCTTCCCGCTGCTTCTGACCACCGGCCGCATTCTAAGCCAGTACAATGTCGGGGCCCAGACGCGGCGCACCGACAATGTCGTCTGGCATGCGGAGGACCGACTGGAAATCCACCCGCACGATGCCGAGCAGCGCGGCATCCGCGATGGCGACTGGATCAGGCTTGCCAGCCGTGCCGGCGAGACAACCTTGCGATCGCTGATCACCGACCGGGTGGCGCCGGGTGTCGTCTACACCACCTTCCACCATCCGACGACGCAGGCGAACGTCATCACCACCGACTTCTCCGACTGGGCGACCAACTGCCCGGAATACAAGGTGACGGCGGTTCAGGTGATGCCGTCCAACGGGCCGTCGGACTGGCAGCAGGATTATGACGAGCAGGCGCGGCAGTCGCGCCGGATCGCCGGCAAGCTGGAGGCGGCGGAGTAGCCTCCATGTCCGGGCCATCAACGCCGAAATTCCAGATGTCGAAGACTGTGCCCGAAGCCGCCCGTCGCAATGGGGCCTTAAGGGACGGCTCTCGTGTTGTTCCGGAGGAGACGCCGGTGGCTTTCACCTTTGGCGGCTCGACCCATGCGGTGATGATGGCGACACCGGGAGACCTCGAGGACTTCGCCGTCGGCTTCAGCCTGACAGAGGGCATCATCACCGAACCGGGTCAGATCGAAGCGATCGAGGCAATTGCCGACGAGGTTGCGGGTAATCTCGGCATCGATCTGCAGATCACGCTCAGGGACGCGCAGAACGACATGCTGCGCCTGCGTCGCCGCCATATGGCGGGGCCCGTCGGATGCGGTCTCTGCGGCATCGAATCGATCGAGCAGGCGGTCCGGCCGACACCCGACGTTTCGGCATCGATGCTCCGTCTGTCGCAGGAAGATGTGGTCAAGGCGGTCGCGCTCCTGAACGGCCAGCAGCCGTTGCATTTCGAAACGCGCGCCGTGCACGGCGCCGCATTCTATGTGCCGGGCAAGGGACTGATCGCGGTGCGCGAGGACGTCGGCCGCCACAATGCGCTGGACAAACTCGTCGGTGCGGCGGCGCGCGCCGGTTTCCGCGGAAACGATGGTGCCGTCGTCGTCACCAGCCGCGTTTCCGTCGAGATGGTGCAGAAGACCGCAATCGTCGGCAGTCCTGTCATCATCGCCATCTCGGCGCCGACGGCGCTGGCGATCCGCACAGCGGAGGCGGCGGGCATGACGTTGATCGCGCTGGTGCGTGGCGACGAATTCGAGATCTTCACCCATGCCGAACGCATCAAGTCCGGAGCCGTCGCCGATGTCGCATGACACCAATGCCAAGCTGATCTACATGGCGAACCAGATCGCCACCTTCTTCAAGAGCCAGCCGCAGGATGAAGCCGCCCAGGGCGTTGCGACGCATATCAACAAATACTGGGAGCCGCGCATGCGGCGGCAGTTGTTCCGGCATATCGATGGCGGCGGCGAGGGCTTGAGCCCGCTGGTGCTAGAAGCTGCTTCGAAGATCAAGCGCCCGGAAGCGGCCTGAGAACCGCGTCGATCGCGACAGGGCTGGTGCGGTTATTGCCTGCCTTGATTCATCCGATCGCCGGATAAGAACTCGGCGAGACTGCCGCTCGCCACGTTTCCTCGTCTGCATTTGACGATGGTTGCCACCGAAACACGATCTCGGTGGTCGGCCTACTCGCGGGGAGCGGTGAGGCCGCTGATCGTAGGTCGCCATGAAACGATGGAGCGATGTCAAATAGATTTAGGGGAAGGCGGCGACCGGTCGCCGCCTTCCCCTATTCCTGAGCGCGGGGTGCAGGGATTGCGCTCAGAAATTCTGCCATCCATCGTTCGACGGTGCGACGGCAAGTGCTTTGCGCTGTCCACTGCGCATGGTGCGGGCGGCGGCGTGAAGTCGGGTTGTCTGCCGGCGGTCGTCAGCGTGACGCTGCGTCTCGATCATCGCCGTTTCCTGGCCGATGCGGAACTGTCTGAGCAGGGCGTGGAGGGCTTCTGCCTCGCGCGACATGTTGTGGCTCGCGGCGGTGCTTTCCTCGACCATGGCGGCATTCTGCTGGGTTGCCTGATCCATCGAGTTGACCGCCTGGTTGATCTCCTTCAACCCCGTCGATTGCTCGCGTGCGGCCTCGACAATGGCGGAAACGTTGAGGTTGATCTCCTGGACCTGGACGAGGATTTCCTCGAGTGCGGCCCCCGTCTGCCCGACGAGCGATACGCCGTTCTTGACGTGGTCGCTGGAGGTGGTGATCAGCGCCTTGATCTCCTTGGCCGCCTGGGCCGAACGCTGGGCGAGTTCGCACTTCCTGGGCGACGACGGCAAACCCCTTGCCGGCTTCACCGGCACGCGCCGCCTCGACGCCGGCGTTCAGCGCCAAGAGGTTGGTCTGGAAGGCGATGTCGTCGATCACGCCGATGATGTTGGAGATCTCGCGTGAGGATTGCTCGATCTGATCCATCGCGCCGATGGCATTCTTGACGACATTGCCGGAGCGTTCGGCGCCCGCCTTGGTCTTGGCGACAAGCCCTCCCGCTTCCTCGGCGCGACGGCTGGAGTCGGCAACGGTTGTGGTGATCTCGTCGAGGGCCGCGGCGGTTTCTTCCACCGAGGCGGCCTGCTGCTCCGTGCGCTTCGACAGGTCGTCGGCGGCGGAGCGGATTTCGCGGGCTCCGGAAGCGATGGCGTTGGCATTGTCGCCGACGGTCTGCATTGCCCGACAAAGACGATCGATCGCGCCGTTGAAATCGGTTCGCACCGTTTCCATGCTGGGAACGAAGGGCGTCGGCAGGCGATGGGTGAGATCGCCTTCCGCCAGCGCCTGCAGGCCGATGCCAAGCGCCTTGATTGCGCCCATGCGCTCGCTGACGTCGGTTGCGAACTTGACGACCTTGTAGACCTTGCCGTTCGAATCCCGGATCGGATTGTAAGCCGCCTGGATCCAGATTTCCTTGCCGCCCTTGCCGTAGCGAACGAACTCGTTGGAGATGAATTCGCCGGCGGCCAGTTTCTTCCAGAACTCGGCATACTCAGTGCCGCGCACATAGCTGGGTTCGCAGAACATGCTGTGATGCCTGCCCTGAATTTCCTGGAGGCTGTAGCCGAGAGCATTGCAGAAGTTCTCGTTGGCCGTGAGGATCTCGCCTGACGGAGTGAACTCGATCACCGCCTGGGATCTCGATATGGCCTCGAGCTTGCCGCCATCCTCATTCGCCTTGATCTTGGCGGCGGTGATGTCGCTTGCGAACTTCACGACCTTGTAGGGTTTGCCATTGTGAAAGACCGGATTGTAGGTTGCCTGGATCCAGATTTCGCGGCCGCCCTTGGCAACACGCTTGTAGGCATTGGCATCGAACTCGCCGCGTCCGAGCCGCGCCCAGAAATCGCGATATTCCTGTGTCTGCACATAATCCGTCGCGCAGAACATACGATGGTGCTGACCAACGATTTCCTGCAGGTTGTAGCCGAGTGCCTGGCAGAAGTTTTCGTTGGCCGTCAGAATTTTTCCTGTGAGATCGAACTGGATCATGGCCTGCGACTTTGAAAGCGCGGCGACGATCTGGCGTGAATCCAGGCTCTGCCCGAAAGAGAACATGATTACCCTCTGGTTTGGTTCTTGTTGTTTCAAGCGGAAAGCCGGGACTTCGTTGCTTGTGCTGTCGACAGGGCGTGCGGGGCCTAGAGCGGCGCAGGCTCCGGGGACAAGGACAAATGCCGGCTTGCCGAAAATTGTCTGGTCCGTCGTCCGCCGGCCCGAAGGGGGTCAGCGTTTTGTTGCTTCGAGGGAGAGTTCGAACTCGTGGGCGTTCATGCCCATGACGTCTTGTTTATACAATCTAGGTTAGTAGTTTTACTATTAAGCAGCTGTTAAAATAGTAATTATCAAATCTTGGTTGTGAAAACTCGCATGCTGTTTCTAGGTTGAATTAGCAACTTATCGTTTACGTTTGAGCGGCAATCCCGCAAATCCGACTCTACTGGACGTGAAAAGGCCGCCTTGCCCATCGGCAAAGCGGCCTTGATGCGAGACCGGTATTGTTGGTTAGGCAGCCATTTCCTCGACTTCGCGTTCCTTGAACATGCGCGCGAGGTTGAGGAAGCAGATCATGCCGTTCTCGTTGGCGATGATGCCTTCGGCAAAGCTCTTGTCGAAGGATGCAGTCACTTCGGGAACCGGCTGGACCTGGTTGCCCTGGACGGTAAGGATGTCGGAGACGCGGTCGACCACCAGGCCGATCACCATGTTGTGCACTTCGGCGACGACGATGGCGCTGCGCTCGTTGGCTGTGGTCGATTTCATGCCGAGCTTGTGGGCAAGGTCGATGATCGGGATCACGGTGCCGCGCAGGTTCATCACGCCGATGACCTCGGGCGGCGAATGCGGAATGGGGGTGGAGGGGGCCCAGCCACGGATCTCGCGGATCGTGGTGGTCTTGACGCAGAATTCCTGATCGTGGAGGCGGAACGCGATGATTTCCAGCGTCTCGCCGTCGAAACCAGCCGTCCTGAGTGTGCTTGTCATCGAAGGTCCTTCCAGCTTTCCGGTCGACGCCTTAAGGCGCGCGACACCGCCAAACTCGTTGCATCTCCGTGCGGTGCGGTCGCGGCTGGCGCGGCCATTGAGCCGATGGGGAGAGTTTTCAAAAGTCCGCCGACGACATCCGGCGGGGCGCAGCTGCATCATGCGCGGAGGAACCGCTTTGCGCTTTGGGAAGGGACTATAGGCCGGGATTCGTTAAGACTTGCTTTTGCAAGAGCTAATACCAACCTGCGCCGATACTGACCTCTTGCGTGGGACCGTGTGCGGTCATCCGGCGCGGAAGCATACCGCCGAGCGATGCCTTGGCATCGGTCGAGGATTGCGACGCTGCCGGTGGCCGACAGACGGCCCACCCGAAGGGCCGGGCGCTTTTCCCCCGGACGGCGTCGACACTCCTCACCGGACCATGTGGTCCGGTTGCGGTTGTCTCCTTGCCGGAAACCAAAATCGCTCCGGCGCAATAGGTCAATATCGGCGCAGGTTGGTATCAAAGAGGGTGCGCCCCGATCGATGCCGGGGCGCAAGGGAAATGCGACGATGCTTGAAAATCAGGCGGAGGCGAGAACCTTTGCGAACTGTTCCACGGCCCAATCCACCTGCTCGGCGGTGATCACTAGCGGCGGCGCAATGCGGATCGTGTCGCCATGGGTGTCCTTGGCAAGGATGCCGAGCTGCTTCAACGCCTCGCAGTACTTGCGCGCGCCACCGGCTTCCGGCACCAGCTCGACCGCCAGCATCAGGCCGCGACCGCGAACTTCCTTGATGATGTTCGAACGGATGTCGGTCAGGCCCTTCTGGAAGCGGTCGCCCATGCGCGCCGAGTTCTCGATCATGCCTTCCTCGGTCAGGGCCTTGAGCGCCGCGCGGGCGATGGCGCAGGCCAGCGGATTGCCGCCGAAGGTCGAGCCGTGCTGGCCGGGCTTGAGGACGCCAAGCACTTCCGAGTTCGAAAGCACGGCCGAGACCGGGTAGAAACCGCCCGAAAGCGCCTTGCCGATCAGCGTCACGTCCGCCTCGATGCCCTCGTGTTCCTCGGCAAGCAGCTTGCCGGTGCGGCCGAGACCGGTCTGGATCTCGTCGAGGATAAGCGTGATGCCGTGTTTGGTGCAGAGTTCGCGCACCGCCGGGAAATAGCCCGGGGTCGGAACCAGCACGCCTGCCTCGCCCTGGATCGGCTCGACCAGGAAGGCGACGGTGTTCTCGTTGATCGCGGCGCGGAAGGCATCGATATCGCCGAAGGGGACGACCTTGAAGCCCGGCGCAAACGGGCCGAAGCCGGTGCGGGCGTCCGGGTCGGTCGAGAAGCCGACGATGCCCATGGTGCGGCCATGGAAATTGTTGGAGCAGACGATGATCTCGGCCTTGTTTTCCGCGACACCCTTGACCTCGTAGCCCCACTTGCGCACGGCCTTGACGGCGGTCTCGACGGCTTCTGCGCCCGAGTTCATCGGCAGCACCTTGTGCGAGCCGGTGAGCGCCGCGATTTCTTCATAGAAATGCGCGAGCTGGTCGTTGCGGAAGGCGCGGGAGGTGAGCGTCAGCTTCTGCGCCTGCTCCATCATCGCCTGGAAGATCTTCGGGTGGCAGTGGCCCTGGTTTACGGCGGAATAGGCCGACAGGCAGTCGAGGTAGCGGTTGCCTTCCATGTCCCAGACATAGACGCCTTCGCCGCGCGATAGCACAACGTCGAGCGGTTTATAATTGTGTGCGCCGAGCCGGTATTCGGTTTCGATCAGGTCTGCCGTGGTGTTCATCCGTCGTCCTCCGTTGTTTCTATCTCAGGCGCTGCGGGTCGGGCGGTCAAGGACGCGGCGGCCGAAAAGGCTCGCTGTCAGCTCGACCAGGACACGCGCGCTCTTGCCGCGATCGTCGAGGAAGGGGTTGAGTTCGACGACGTCGAGCGAGGAGACGAGATCGCTTTCCCAGAGCATTTCCATGATCAGATGGGCTTCGCGGAAGGTGGCACCGCCCGGAACGGTGGTGCCGACGCCCGGTGCCAGCTCGGGATCCATGAAGTCGACGTCGAGGCTGACATGCAGCAAGCCGTTGGCCGAGCGCACTTCATCGAGAATATGGCGCATGATGTGCGCCATGCCGAGTTCGTCGACCGCACGCATGTCGTAGACGCGCACGCCGTGTTCGGCGATCTCTTCGCGTTCGCGGTCGTCGACCGAACGGATACCGACCTGGAAGACCTTCGTCGGGTCGACCATCGGCCGGTCCGCCGGCAGGATCGGCGCAAACTCGGCCTTGCCACAATAGAAGGCGACCGGCATGCCGTGCATGTTGCCCGACGGCGAGGTTGCCGGAGAGTTGAAGTCGGCATGGGCGTCGAGCCAGAGCACGAACAGCGGGCGGCCGACTTCGGCAGCATAGCGCGCCATGCCGGAAACGCTGCCCATCGACAGGGCGTGATCGCCGCCCAGGATGAGCGGGAAATGACCCTTGCGAACGGTGTCGTGCACAGAGTCATGCAATGCGCGGGCGAAGGCGGCGACGATCTGCAGGTTGTTGGCGCCGGGATGATTGGCGAGGTCGCGCGCCGGCAGCGGCTTGACGTCGCCTTCGTCGTAAACCGTGTGGCCGAGGTCGCGCAGAACGGTGTCGATACCGGCGATGCGAAGCGCCGTCGGGCCCATGGCCGCGCCGCGTCGTCCAGAACCTTCCTCGATGGGTGCGCCGATCAGCGTGATGGTCGTCATATCCGCCCTCTTCCTTCTCTGATGATTCCCGTGGATGGCGCGGATTATCCTCAAAACGCGTGACAGCAAAAAGATGGAAAACTGTCGATTGGAAAGATAAGATCGACAGATTGCTAAGTCCGATTTTGCAAAGTGAGAGATATGGACGACCTTGATCAGGCGCTGATCAGCGCCTTGCGCCAGAACGCCCGTCTGCCGGTTTCGACCCTTTCGGCACGGACCGGCGTGTCGCGCGCAACCGTTGCAGCGCGCATCGACCGGCTGGTCGCCAACGGCACGATCGCCGCCTTCACCATTCGTACCGGAAAGGAAATCCCGTCCTCCGGCGTGCGCGCCGTGGTGATGATCGAGGTCCACGGCAAGATGGCCGATCGGGTCGCCGAGCAGTTGCGTGGCTTGCCTCAAGTAAGGGCGCTGCACAGCACCAATGGCCGGTGGGACTTCATCGCTGAGCTTGAGGACCGGGACCTGGTGTCGTTCGACGAGACCCTGCGGCGTATCCGGCTGATCGACGGCATTACCGTCACGGAGACGAACATCCTCCTGAAAACCAGCAAGCTGACGGGCGCATTTTGATGCATTCCTTCCACGCCGGGCGAGGGTGAAAAGTGTGCTTGCGCGGCATTTGTTCTTGATTTGTTCCGATCCTTGTATATGATGTGCGCCTCACCCGAGATTGGAGGATGTCATGGTCATCAATGGCGGCAGGCTGGCCGATCGGCAGATCTGTGTGAAGCTTTTTGTCAGGCATGGCGATGAGGACCGCGCCATTGCCTTTTATCGCGATGTGCTGGGTGCCGAACTGGTGCAGCGGCATGAATGGCCGAGCGGGATCCTGACCAGTGCCGATCTCAGGATCGGCGAATCCGTCTTCCGCATCGCCGGTGCCAATCCGCGCCGGGACGCCGAGCCGAAGCTGGGCGGGCCGAGATCGCCGCATGCGCTCGGCACGACGGCGGTCATTCTCGAGCTGCACGTAAAAGATGTCGACCGGGTCATCGGTCGGGCGATCGGGGCGGGTGCCGCGCTCAGAAACCCGGCGGAGACGCTGTCGACCGGAGACCGCGTCGGCGCCTTCATCGACCCGTTCGGCCATATCTGGGCGCTGTTCAACGCCCTTGAGGATATCGACCTCGCAGATGCCGATGTCGTTGATCTGAACCTTGAGGCCCGCGACGCCGCATAGGCGGCGCGGGCCATCTTTCCCTCGCGAGCTCAGAAGAACTCGTCGAGAAGGCAATAGAAGTCGAGTTTTTCGGGATCGGCGCGACGGATGCCGTAGAGATCGAGAAACGGCTGAACCCATTCCTCCCCGAGATTATAGGCAATGCTGCGGCAGGTCAGCGCGAGATCCTGATAGGGGTCGGCGACGCCCAGGCGGCTGCAATCGATGAAGCCGGCGAAGCGGCCATCCCTGACGATGATGTTTGGAAGGCAGGCGTCGCCATGGGTGACGACCGGCTTTCCCTCCTGCGGGATGCGTGCCTGAAGCTCGACGAACAGGTCTTCAGCGGTCTTGCCGAGGCGCTCGTCGTCGAAGTCGGTCTGGTCGATTATTCCGGCATACGCCCTGAGCCTGGCGATCGCGACACGTGCCCCGATCCGATGGTCGAACGGGCAGGTATCGACATCGAGCGCATGCATGCGGCGCAGCGCTTCGGCCATGAGGACGATCTGGTCAGAAGCGGGAAGGGTGCTTGAGGCGAGATCGATGCCTTCGACTGCCTCCATCAGCAGCCAGTTCTTTTGCGCGTACACTTCGCGGGCGATGACGCGCGGGCAGGGCATTCCCTGCCTGCCCAGCCATTCGAGCCGCTCTGCCTCATCGACAAGCTCGTCAAAGGGGCCAGCCTCCTCCACCTTGAGAACAAGGGGCAGGCGGTCTTTGGCATTGAACAGGAAGACGCTGGATTCCGACTGACCAAGGCTGTCCTTTCGGCAGTCATAGCCTGCGATCAGCGGTGTAAAATTGGACGGAAGGTCGATATCGAGAAGCTGGAGAGACAAAAAACCACCTGAAAATACGAGTTGTCCTGAAAATGCAGCCTACAGCGCCGTGCGTCTTTTCAGGCGCACAAACGTCGCTGTAGCACCACGAACCGCTGCATGTTTTCAGCCTTGAATCGTATCCGATTCAAGGCTGAAAACATGCATGGGACGCGAGCGGGCAGGTAGGGATGGAATTGTGCAAAATCCATGGCGACTCGACCCAGGCGCGAGCACCCTCCGCGAAATCTTGATGCGACCCACACAAAATATCGCTTGTGCCGAACCCAAGGTCATACCTTAGAAGATGAATCCAGGAGGTTCCCATGAGCGACAAGCGAAACCATGACGCCCTTTTGTCCGCCGCTGAATGTGCCGATCGTCTCGGCCTTACCGTGCGGGCGCTGCGCGTCTACGAGGATCGTGGCCTGATCGCGCCGCGCCGGACGGAAAAGAACTGGCGGCTCTATGGCGGTGCGGAAATCGCCCGGTTGACCGAGATCCTCGCCTTGAAGCGCCTTGGCTTGAGCCTGACCCGGATCACCGTCCTGCTGGCCGGCGCCGCACCGGACCTCGGTCAGACGCTGACGATCCAGCAATCCGCGCTCGTCGATCTGCGCGACCGGGTCGAGCACAGCCTGTCGCTGATCGGCGCTGCCCTGCAGAAGATATCGAGCGGTCAGGCCGTCTCGATCAGCGAACTCATCACTCTTGCCAAGGAGACCAGGATGACCGACCTATCGCCGGATACCGTTGCATGGCGACGCTACGAGCAGGCGCGACCGCGAACCGAGATTCGTTTCGACCCCGAAAAACACGGCTCTGTTGTCGGCGACTTCCAGTTCGAGACCGGTGACGTGCTGAGCATCACTCGTCGTGACGGTGGACTGATGGCGCAGTTGCCTGGACAGACTGCGGTCGAAATTTATCCAGAAGCGGATGACCTGTTCTTCTACCGGGTCGTCCAGGCGCAACTTTCCTTCACCCGCAATGACCGTGGGGCGGCGGAAGGCGTGGTCCTGCATCAGGGCGGCTACGAGCAGACGGCGAAGCGCATCGACGAGACCAAGGCGCGTGCCGTTGCCGACGACCTGGAGAAACGCGTGAAGGACAAGATCCCGTTTCCCAACAGCGAGGCCTTACTTCGCCGCATCATTGCCGAGCATCAGCGCGGCGAGCCCGACTACGATGCAATGATGCCGGCGCTCGCGGCACTCGCACATGAACAGGCGCCGATCGTCAAGGCAGAACTCGACCGCCTGGGGGCGCTGCAGAGCGTGGCGTTCAAGGGCGTGCTGCAGGAAGGCTCGGATGTCTATGATGTCCGCTTCGAAAAGGGAACGCTGGAATGCGCTCTGATGCTTGCCCCTAACGGCAAGCTCAGCGGCATCTATTTTCGCCCGGGGCTGTGACGGGCGCGCTGCCATTGGCCACGAGCGTTCGCAGACGCACTGCAATGGCAAACAAACAAGCCCGCGGGTCACCCTCGATCCGCGGGCTTGTTTGTGGTGAGGAACGCAGACGCGCCTACCGCGGTGGCGGCATTGGCGACGTGCTTGCTCAGTATTCCTTTTCGAAGAAGATGCCGCCCGACGCGGAGCCGTCGCCGCCGGCAGAGCCCTTCAGCTTGACGCCCTTGCCGACATCGAGATTGATCACGGCCTTGCTGGAGCCTGAATCGGCGCCTTGCTGCAGTTCGATATAGGTACGGTCGTTGAGATACTTGCCGGCGCGCACCGAGGCGCCGCCGTTCTCGTCGGTGGTGACGTCAAGATCATCGACACCGAGCTTGTTGCGCAGGCCGTCGAGCAGCGAGGTCGAGCCACCGCCCGCCAGCTGGCTGACAGCGGAGGCAAGCTGGGCAATCTGGAAGGCCGAGAGGTTGGACAGCGAGCGGTTGAAGATCAGCTGCGCCAGAATTTCGTCCTGGGGCAGGGCTGGCGACGACGAGAAGGTGATCTGCGGATTGTTGGCAAGGCCTGCGACGTTGACGGTGATGGTCGTCGCACCGGCGGTCGACGTCGCCTTGAGATCGAGCGTCGGGATCAGGTCGCCGCCAAAACCGATCGTGCCATCGGTAAAGGTCAGGCGTTTGCCGAGGATTTCCAGACGGCCGCGGCGCATCTCGAAGCCGCCCGAAATGGTCGGCTGCACGGCCGTGCCGCGGATCGTCAGATTGCCGCCGAGTTCGGCGTCGATGCCGCGGCCGCGCACAAAGACCTGATTGGCTGTGACGCCAAGGTTGAAGGCGATGCCGCCGCTGGCATTGGCGCCCGCCGGCTTCTCGTCCTTGCGGATGTCCTTGGCCATCTGCTGCACTTTGGCCGGCGCATTCTTGTGCTTGATGTCGATGGCCGAGAGCGAGGTCGGCAATTTCTCGGGAATGGTAATCGCCGCCTTGCGGATCGTGACCTTGCCGCCGAGCGTCGGCGTGGCCGCGAGCGGACCGGTCAAGGTCATCTCGCCGGCAAGCTGGGCGTTGAACAGCGTGCCGTCGACATAGGTGGCGTTGTTGAGCCGGATCGTCAGGTTGGCTGGAAAACCGGAGCCGGGAACGGTACCGACCGTGCCGGTGACCTCGACTGAGCCGCCGGTTGCGAGGTTGGCGGAAAGCTTGGTGATCGTCGCCTGCTTGCCGTCGAGCGCCACGTTGGCTGTCAGGTTGTTGAGCGCGAGGTTGCGCCGGACGTCGACGAGGCGTCCGCCTGACGTGGTGATCGTGCCGGCAATCTGTGGTGCCTTGGCCGAGCCGGAAATCGTGAGGTCGACGGCGGCCTGACCTGTGAGCGTGAAGCCCTGCTGGGCCATCAGGTTGGCAACCAGCGCGAAGGGCACATTGCCGTTGAACTTCATTGATATCGGCATGTTGCCGGCGATGTCGACATTGCCGCCGCCCTTGAAAGCGAGGCCACCCGCGCCGGAAAGCGTGGTGTCGAGCGTCACGCGGTTGTTGACGAACTTGCCGTTGGCCGAAATGTCGAAGGCGCCGACACCGGCGGTGCGCGCTGCGGCAAGCGAAGCGCCGGACCATTTGAGGTTATAGGCGACGACCGGCGCTGCCGGCGTTCCGTCGACGTCGACGGTGCCGCCAATCGCCCCTTCGGCGCCGAGATCCGGGGCAAAAGCGTTGACCAGGGCTGCCGGCAACGCGTTCAGCTTTGCGGTGATGTCAAGCTTCTCGCCGGCGGTGCCGCTTACCGCGATCGTGCCCTTCGATGCCTGGATCGTCAGCGCGTTCAGGCGCACGGTGCCCTTCTCGATCGCGATTACGGTGGGTGCTGCGAGCCTCAGCGCAATCCGCTTCGGCGTCGCGCCGAAGGAGGAAAGGCGGATTTCCGTGCGGCCGCCCGAACTCGTCAGATCCCCCTTGGCCGTCAAAGGCCCGCCGTCGTACTTGCCGTCGATGGCAAAGCCTGTCTTGCCCGCCTGCTGGGTGAAGTCGAGGCTCAGGCCGGACACCCGGTTGGCACCCTGGGCAATGGTCTCCGCCCGGACGCTGCCCTTGATTGCCAACGCCGAAAGGTCCGCAATGGTGATGTCGGCTGTCGGCTTGGCGATCGTCAGGTCGTCGCGCTTGATGCCGCTGCCGCCGGCTTTCAGAACGATGGAGGTGATACCGTTGGCCGTCCGGATCGCGGCCGATCCCGAGAGATCGCCGGAGGCCTTCTGGCCAGCCATGGCGGCAAGCAGTCCCAGGTCCGGAAACTTGAAATCGACAGTGCCGTCGGGCTTGAAGTCGGGGGTGAAGTTGATTGCGCCGGTCAGCGTGTTCTCACCGATCTTGGCTTCGAGCACCGGGATCGATGTGCTGCCATCCTTCGATACGACGTCGGCGCGCACGTCGATCGGTTGACCGTCAAGCGCACCGGTTGCCGTCAGCTTGGCCTGAGGGCTGCTCTGGTTTGCAGTGGCATCGGCCTTGATGGTCAGGTCGCTGAGCGTGCGGCCGGCGAGCGTCGCGCCGCTCGAGGACAGTTCCGCCTTGATTCCGAGTTCGGCGAGCGGTCCCGTCACGGCGGCGGTGAAGTCGGCCTTGCCCTTGGCGTCGGCGAGGAGCTTGCCGAGATCCGGCAGAACGCCCTTGATGTCCGCGGTCAGATTGCCGTCGGCGAGCGCGACGGATCCGGCAGCCTCGATCGTCGCGGATTTCAGGTCGATGTTCTCGACGGTGACGCTGCCATCGTCGCCGGTCTTGAGACTACCCGCAAGCGCGATGGTGCCGTCGAATTTCGCGGCGGCCGCCGGCGGCAGGGCCGCTGGAACGGTAAAGAGCTTGAAGGTCGCGGCAACCGTGTTGGTTTCGCGGGAGAAGGCACCTTCGATGGTGCCGCCGACGCCGGGGCTTTCGAGCGTCACCGGCTTGAAGGCGATGCTGTCCTTGGCAACCGCGATCTCGCCGACAATCTTCATCGGCGCCTGGACGAGACGGGCAAGATCGGCATTGTCGAAGCCGGCCTGGCCGACCTCGACCGTCGTCCTGATCGGGCCCGATTGTGTCGCGAGGTTGAAGCCGTCGCTCTGAGCCGAAAGCTTGACCGCACCGAGCGCCACATCCGGCAGTGCTACGGAGGTGACGTCGGCGGCCGCGTCAAGGATTGCCGATTGGGCATCGCCGATCAGCGACAGGTTGACGGTATTGATCAGAACGCGGGCCTCGCCCTTTTCCAGTGGCCAGCGGAAATCGATCGCGCCATTGGTGCCGGCGAGCCTTGCCTGCAGATTGTTCTCGCCCTTGCTGTCGAAGGTGCCGAAGGCGGCGAAGGCCAGCGCGCCGGTCGCCACGTGCCCCTTGTCGACGCGCACCATGCCCTTGCCGTCGAAGGCAGCAGCAAGATCGATGCTGGTCTGGCCCTCGAACATCGGGCGCAATGCCGGCGGCATCAGCGAACCGAAGCCGCCGCCGCCGGAAAGCGTCAGCCGATGCATGCCGTCCGTCGTCTGGATATGGCGGCCGTCGAGCTTGAGGATCTCGGTGCCGTCAAGCGCCGCCGTCCCGGTCCCGGCCCAGTCCGAAAGCGGCCCTTCACCTGTCACCTTGATGTTGACGGCGGGTTCGTTCGGCAGGCGCAGCAACTTTGCGAGCACGCCATTGGCGGGCTCGTTGACGGTTGCTTCGAGCTTCAGTTCGTTGCCGGCCGGATTGAAGACGATGTCGGCAACTGCCTTGGCCTCGGGCCGGTCGCGTTGCGCTGCCGTTATGGCGAGTGCGATGCTTTCGTTGGTGGCGTTCACCTTGCCACTCGCCGTCAGGAACTGGTCCTCGCCGGCAATCGCCTTGCCGATGACGATTTCCTTCAGATCGATCGCATCGATCTTGACATCGACCGGCAGCGCGAAGGTCGAGCGCACTTCCTTGGTTTCCGTCGAAGGCACAGGCAGGCGCTCGACACGGATGGAACCGGCCGAGAGCGCCGCGGCGTCGAAGCGGAAGGAAAGCAGCGCCGCGGGCGACCAGTTGAGCGAGAGGTCGCGAACCTCCGCATAGATGCCCTCGCCATCGAACAGCGTCACGCTGCCGGCGGTGAACTGGCCGGTCAACAACGGGCTTGGGTCGGCAATCCGCACGATCTGGTCCGGGGTTGCCGCATATTTCTCGATCGCCCAGGCGACAAGGCGGGCGCCGGGTGTCGTGAAGCCCACGAAGGCGACGAGAAGAAGAGCAGCGACCGCAAATACGCCTAGCACATAAAAGCAATAGCGCAGCGTCGCGCGAAGGAAGCGGACGACCTGATTCATGATCTATCCATAACGCAACTTGCGCCGCTGCGGTATCTTTGCAGGCAGAAAGTCCGGGCGATTGGGCTAAATTTCCCGACCGCGCGCAGAAATCGGTCGAAACCCGGTGGAATCAGAAGGATTGGCCGATACCGGCATAGATGCCGTAGCTCGTGCCGCCGGGATATTTGTTGAGCGGCATCGCCACATCGAGACGGATCGGCCCGAACGGCGTCTGGTAGCGAAGGCCGATGCCGGCGCCGGCACGAATGTCGGAGAAGTCAGGCGTCGTCTTTGCCGAAACCGTGCCGACATCGACGAAAGGCACGACGCCGATCGTGTCGGTGATCGCGATGCGCGCTTCCAGAGAGGCGTTGACGTAGGAGCGCCCGCCGGTCTCCTCGTTGTCGGAATTGCGCGGGCTGATCTCCTGATAGGAATAGCCGCGCACCGAGCCACCTCCGCCGAGATAGAAGCGGCGGTTTGCCGGAATGTCGGCAAGGCCGTCGCCACCAACAAGCACGCCCGCACCGATCTTGCCGGCAAGAACGAACCGCTTCTCGTCACCAAGCGCGTGATAGCCCGAAGCCGACGCTTCGAAGGACGAGAAGAAGGTCTGGCCCTTGATCTCATAGCTCGGCTTGGCGTTGATCAACGCGCGGTAGCCCTCGGTCGCGTTCAGCTTGTCATCGCGGGTGTCGCGCACATATTCGAGCGGAATGGCGGCAGTCAGATAGGAGTTCGAGCCGAAGGCGTCGTCGACATTCGCCCAACTGAGCTCGCCGCCGCCTGAGAAGGTGTCGGTCGGCGACAGCTCGAAAGTCGCCCCGGCGGCACCGGTCAGGATCTTGGCGCGATAGGCATCGGGATCCTGGATGTTGGCCTTGAGGCTGGCGGTGAAGGTCGAGGCCGGGCCGAAGGCGCCGGGCTTGGCAAAGAGGATGCCGGCGGAATAGTCGAGCTTGTCGAGCTCCTTGGTCTCGCCGATGCGGTCGATCGAGCCTTCGATACGCAGGGATTCCGCCCGGCCGAACAGGTTGCGGTGCCCCCAATAGCCCGAAAGCCCGAGTCCGTCAGTGGTCGAGACCTGGGCGCCGAAGCCGAAATACCGGTGCTTGCCCTCGGACACCTCGATCTTCATCGGGATCGAACCATCGGGTGAAAGCGTGTTGGCTTCCTTGATCGTGACGCTCGAGAACACGCCGAGCTGGCGCAGCCGTTCGGATGCCTTGCGGATGTCCTCGGGCGAATAGGGGCGGCCCTCGTTGAGCCGCGAATAGTCGCGGACGAACCCCGGATCGACGGTCTTGGTTCCGGAAACGCTGACCTCGCCAACGGGCGCCACCGGCCCGCTTTCGGCTGATATCACCACGTCGACGGTCGAGTCTGCGTGATCGGCTACGACGCTGCGCTCGGTCAGCTTGGCAAGCGGCCGTCCCTGCTCGCGCAGATCGTCGACGACCTTTTCGCCGGCCTTGATGATCCGCGTCGAATCCGCCCTGGTTCCGAGTGCGAGATCGTAGTCGGCGGGATTGAGGCCGGCGGCATCGCCTTCGAACTTGACCGAGCCGAGCGAGAACACCGGCCCCGGCGTCACGCTGACGGTGACGGGTATCGCCTGACCGTCAGGGAAGGACGGGTCGGGTGGCAGGCTGTCGATGTCCTGGCCATTGATTTGGATTGCGACCGTGCCGCCGTAACGGGCCTTCTCATAGAGTGCGGCGAGAAGGCGGTCGCGGTCGTCGCGGGCGCGGATCGCAAGGCCAAGGTTACCGGAAACGGGTTTTTCCTGTCCCTGGACCAACTGCGAGCTGTTCTCCAGCGCTTCTTTCAGTTCCTTGTCGTCGGTGCCTGCTTGGAAAGTGAGGGTGTAGTTGACGGGGTCGATGACCTGCGCCTCGTCCTCGTCGCCCTCGAAGAATTTCATGCCGAAGATCTTGAACGCGTAGGCCCTGGAGACGGACATGGGGCCGAGCGCGCACGAGACGGCAACCGCGAGCGCAGTTGCTGCCTTCCAGTACGCAATACTCGACCGTGGTGGGGACATTCGCTTCCGCATCCCGTCTTAAGGCGACCCAATACAAACTGCCTTCTATGCGGCGGGGTCACTATTGCATGCCTAAGGTTTTCCATCTGTTAACGATGACGGCCGCCCGCATCCACCCCTGAGGCCCAGATTCGGCGCCGATTTCCAGGAAAAACACCCGGAATGTTGTCAACGCAGCACAAAAACTACGCGCCTCGGCCACAATGTAGCTGGCAACGTCCCGCTCCCGGTTGCCGTTTGCAGGGCGTCAGATGGTCGCGTCGACGCGATTGAATGGGGTCAAGCCGGCTCGGGTAATGCCCGCAACCTGGGAACCTGGGAGGCGATGATCACCAGAAACTGGACGAGGAAACCGGCTGTTGCAACCATGAGGCAAGCCTTGACGCCGAAGTGGGTGGCGACGATGGCGCCGAGTACCGCACCAATTGGCCTTGCGCCGAATGTGGCCGTGGTGATGAAGGCCGAAACCCGCCCCATCATCGCGTTCGGGGTGATGGCCTGCCGGAGCGTGAGCGTGGCGATCGACCAGAGAACCGGCCCTGCGCCGAACAGAAAGAAGCTCAATCCCGCAAGTGCGCCCAAGGGAAACCAGATCGTCAGCAACATCACGACGGCTGCGAGCAGGCCACCGAGCGGGCCGAGCGCGATCATGACGCCGAAGGGGATGCGGCGCGCCAAGGCCGGGGCGGCATAGGCTCCGATCATCATCCCGGCTCCGTAGATGCCGAGCGTGATGCCGACACCCGTTGCCGTCAGCCCGAGCGTCTGGACGGCATAGGCGACATAGACCGCCTGCAGCACGAACCAGGACGTGTTGAAGACGATCGCGGTCACGAGTATTGGCCGCAGCAGCGGATGGTGGCCGAGGAACCGCGCGCCTTCGACCAGATCTTGTAGCAGGTTGCGTTGTGGTCGGGTCGATCGCTCCTGGTCGCTGAGGCCGGCAAGCAAGACGACGGCGAGAAGGGAAAGCGTGGTGGCAGCAACATAGGCAAGCGAGGCGCCGGTCCAGGCAACGATCGCCCCGCCGATTGCCGGTCCGCCGGAATAGGCGAGGCTGCGGGCAAGCTCCAGCCAGCGATTGGCGTCGGCGAGCTGGGCGCGCGGGACGATCGCGGGGATCAGTGCCGGTGCGGCGACGTTGTAGCAGACCGTTCCGATCGCGCCGACAAAGCCCATGATCGCCAGAAGCGGCAGAGTGAGCAGGCCGCTCGCCATCAAAAGCAGGGTTGCTACCAGCGACAGGGCGCGCAGCATTTCCGAGAGGACCATGAGCATTCGCCGCGAGGCGCGGTCGACGAGCAGTCCGGCCGGAATGGACAGCAGCAGAAACGGCAGCGTCTGGGCCATCTGCAGCCAGCCGGTTTCGGCGGGGCCGGCCGAAAGCAGAAAAACGGCCGCGAGCGGTGCTGCGGCCAAGGCGACCTGCTCGGAGAATTGTGCAAACAGGTTGGACCAGGCGATGCGTTTGAACGCTGGTGGCAGGGCGGGGACAGGCGGTTTCGGCATGGAGCGGGCCTCGATCAAGCGGTTTCGAGGCACCTGACAGATTTGTGCTGGCGCGGGCCACCCGGTTCCTGCGCCCCTGCCCATTCAGCACGATTGCCGGGGCCGGGTCGCGGATCGGCAGATTGCCGAGAGGGTCAGGAAAACGAAAAACCCCTCACGGCCGTTGGCTGTGAGGGGTGATGTTTCGTCCGGTCCGTCAGTCGACAGGCGGACGTCGTGTCGCTGTCATCGACTGTCCCTGCGGCTTAGCGCGGGCAGGAGTCGATGTAGCGGCGGCCGTAGCGGTCGCGGTAGTAGCACTGGCCCGGCTGTTCGGTGACGTTGCCGATGACCGCGCCCGAGACGCCGCCGATGGCAGCACCGACAGCAGCACCACGGACGTCGCCGGTGATCGCGCCACCGATGATCGCGCCCGAGACGGCGCCGATGCCGGCACCCTTTTCAGTCTGGGTGCAGCTCGCAACCGACAAGGCAACCAGCACAAGTGCGATGGCTTTCTTCATTGTTCTCTCCGATCTCTACGGATCTCAGCCTGTTGCCTCGTCCGTCCCTTACATGATTGGCGGAAAGACGGATGTCTTTCTCCACTTGAACTTGCAATTTCAGAAAATAAACTGGCCGCTGTGAAAGTCTACAGGAGGTCCGGCGGATTCTCTTCGCCGCCAACATAATGATATCGTTCCTGAACGGGACATGAAGGCGCTATTTCAGCCAACACAACCTTCGCGTAAATTTTTTATCGCACCAGACCCTCGGACGGTTGCGACATTCCAAAAAAAGACAATGATACAAACAAGCCGCGGGAACCCGGAGGAGGGGTATCGAGGCGAAGGGCATCGATAGCAGTTGGCGCGTTTCCCAAGTCGCGTGGACAGATCATCACCCGGCTTATCGTTCGCGCTCGTGTTGGCATTGACCCACCCGGAGGAGCGAAATGGCGAAAATTACAATGACGGTCAACGGCCGTCAGGTGAGCGGTCAGTGCGATGACCGGACGTTGCTGGTGCATTTCATTCGCGAGAACCTTGGACTGACCGGCACCCATGTCGGCTGCGACACGTCGCAATGTGGCGCCTGCGTCATTCATATGGACGGAATGTCGGTCAAGAGCTGTTCCACCCTCGCCGCGCAGGCGGCGGGCTCGCAGATCACCACCATCGAAGGGCTGGCCGCAAACGGCGAACTGCACCCGGTGCAGGCGGCCTTCAAGGCCAATCACGGCCTGCAATGCGGTTTCTGCACCCCCGGCATGGTGATGACGGCCGTCGACATGATCCGCCGGCATGGCGGACAGCTCGATGAAGCGACCGTGCGCGCCGAGCTCGAAGGCAATATCTGTCGTTGCACCGGCTACCACAACATCGTCAAGGCGATCCTTGCGGCCTCGGCCGAGATGGGCGGCGCCCGCGTCGCTGCCGAATGACGTCCGGCCCGCGGCGATGACGTGTCGCCGCGATCATATTTCACCGCAGGACTTTCGCTGGATATCTCGGGAGGAGATCGGCAATGGGCGTTGAAGGCATTGGCGCGCGGGTGGCGCGCAAGGAAGACAAACGGTTCCTGACCGGCAAGGGGCGCTATACCGACGACATGTCGGTGCCGGGCATGAAATATGCGATCTTCGTGCGCAGTCCCTATGCGCATGCGAAAATCAAGTCGATTGACGCGGCGGCGGCCAAGGCCATGCCCGGCGTGATCGGCGTGCTCGATGGCAAGCAACTGCTCGCCGACGGTATCGGCAATCTCATCTGCGGCTGGATGATCCATTCCAAGGACGGATCGCCGATGAAGATGGGCGCCTGGCGGCCGCTCGCCCATGAGACGGTGCGTTATGTCGGCGATGCTGTCGCCATCGTCGTTGCCGACAGTATCGCCGAGGCGAAGGATGCGGCAGAAGCCGTCGTCGTCGACTACCAGGAACTGCCCGTCGTCACCGATGCGACGAAGGCGCTGGAGCAAGGCCAGCCGCAGCTGCACCCGGAAGCGCCCAACAATCTGATCTTCGACTGGCAGATCGGCGATCCCGCCGCCACCGACAAGGCGATCGCCGCAGCCGCGCATGTGACCGAGATCACCATCCACAACAACCGCCTGTCGCCGAACCCGATGGAGCCGCGCGCCACGCTCGGGATCTACGATGGCGGCGACGACCACTACACCTGCTACACCACCAGCCAGAACCCGCATGTGGCCCGACTGGTGATGAGCGCCTTCTACAATGTCGCGCCCGAGAACAAGCTGCGCGTGATCGCGCCCGATGTCGGCGGCGGCTTCGGCTCGAAGATCTACATCTACCCCGAAGAGATCGTCTGTCTCTGGGCCTCCAAGCGCACCGGCGTGCCGGTGAAATGGACGTCGGACCGAACCGAAGCGTTCCTGACCGATGCGCATGGCCGCGACCATCTTTCGAAGGTGAAGATGGCGTTTGATGCCGACAACCGGATTATTGGGCTCAAGGTCGATACGGTTGCCAATCTCGGCGCCTACATGTCGCTGTTTTCCTCGGCGGTGCCGACCTATCTCTATGCGACGCTTCTGTCGGGCCAGTATGACATACCGGCAATCCACGCCAATGTGCGCACGGTCTACACCAACACGGCGCCGGTCGATGCCTATCGCGGCGCCGGTCGTCCGGAAGCGACCTATCTCCTGGAGCGGACCATGGAGACCGCGGCGCGCGAACTTGGGGTTTCGCCGGCGGAACTGAGGCGGATCAACTTCATCCGTACCTTCCCGCACCAGACGCCCGTGATCATGAACTACGATGCCGGCGACTACGACGCATCGCTCAATTCGGCGATGCAGGCCTCCGACTGGAACGGCTTTGCCGCCCGTAAGGCGGAAGCCGCCAAACGCGGCATGAAGCGCGGCATCGGCATGAGCTGTTACATCGAGGCCTGCGGCATCGCGCCGTCGGCGGCGGTCGGCTCGCTCGGTGCCGGCGTCGGTCTCTGGGAATCGGCAGAGGTCCGCGTCAATGCGGTCGGCACGATTGAGGTTCTGACCGGGTCGCACAGCCATGGGCAGGGGCATGAAACCACCTTCGCCCAATTGGTCGCCGATCGCTTCGGCGTGCCGATCGACAGCGTCAACATCGTGCATGGCGATACCGACAAGGTGCAGATGGGCATGGGCACCTACGGTTCGCGCTCGGGCGCGGTCGGCATGTCCGCCGTCGTCAAGGCGCTCGACAAGGTCGAAGCCAAGGCGAAGAAGATCGCCGCCCACCTCATGGAGGCGGATGAAAGCGACATCGTCATCGAGAACGGCGAGCTCAAGGTCGCCGGCACCGACAAGACGGTGCCGTGGTTCCAGATGGCGCTGGCCGCCTACACGGCCCACAATCTGCCGCCGGGCATGGAGCCGGGGCTGAAGGAGGGCGCCTTCTATGATCCGGCGAACTTTACCTTCCCAGCCGGCTGCTACATCTGCGAAGTCGAGGTCGATCCGGAAACCGGCGTCACCAAGATCATCCAGTTTGTCGCCGCCGACGACTTCGGCAATATCATCAATCCGATGATCGTCGAGGGCCAGGTGCATGGTGGCCTGGCACAGGGCATCGGCCAGGCGCTGCTCGAGAATGTTCACTACGATCCGGCAAACGGCCAACTGCTGACGGCGAGCTATATGGACTACGCCATGCCGCGCGCCGACGACCTGCCATCGTTCACGGTGTCGACCTCGAACACGCCCTGCCCGAACAATCCGCTCGGGATCAAGGGCTGCGGCGAGGCCGGCGCCATCGGTTCGCCGCCGGCGTTGATCAACGCCATCACCGACGCCATCGGCAACAACCGGCTGACGATGCCGGCGACGCCCCAAAAGGTCTGGGCTGCCGCCCATGCCGCAAACTGAGCGGGAGGACGTGTCATGTACGAGACCCATTATCATCGGGCGTCCTCCATTCAGGACGCCGTCAAACTCAAGCAGGCCGCGGGGGAGGGCAAGTATCTCTCCGGCGGGATGACGCTGATACCGACGATGAAGCAGCGACTCGCCGCACCGACCGACCTCATCGATCTCAGGCATGTCGCCGAAATGAAGGGCATCACGGTTTCGGGGAGAACCGTGATGATCGGTGCTGCGACCAGCCATTTCGACGTGGCGTCCTCCGCCGAGCTTGCGGCCGTGTGCCCGGCGATCTGCGGGCTCGCCAGCCATATCGGCGACCCGCATGTGCGCCACATGGGCACGATCGGTGGCTCGATCGCCAACAATGATCCGGCTGCCGACTACCCCTCGGCGATGCTGGCGCTCGATGCGACCATCGTCACCGACCGGCGAGAGATTGCCGCCGGTGATTTCTTCACCGGCCTTTTCGAGACCGCGCTCGAAGATGGCGAGCTGGTGACCGCGATCACCTTCGAGGCTCCTGCAAAGGCGGCCTACCAGAAGTTCGCCAACCCGGCTTCGCGCTACGCCATGACCGGCGTCTTCGTCGTGCGGCGAGACAATGGCGAAGTTCGCGTCGCGGTGACGGGGGCGGGATCGAGCGGCGTCTTCCGGCACATGGGCATGGAGGCAGCACTTTCCTCCAACTGGTCGCCGGATGCACTTGCTAATGTGACGGTCGACGCTTCCGACCTGCTTTCCGATATCCATGCGGATGCCAGCTATCGCGCCAATCTGGTGAAGGTGATGGCAAAACGCGCGGTAGCCGCGGCATGAGCAATGCGAGCCCGTCTTGATGCGTCAAAAAGGGGCGGTTTCGGCCGCCCTTTTTTCGTCCAAGCTTGACTTCGATCAAGCTTGGAGGGATTTACATGCGCTAGGGCTTTCTTTGGAACGTTTCAAAACTAGAGGCCTTTTGCCGCAGGTGGCGGGCGCGTCGCATTGCGGGGTTGACCCCCGGTCGCTTTGAATCAAAAAAAGCGGCAGGGCACTGGAGAAGATGATGGACTTCGAGAATTTCTTTAAAACCGAACTGGACGGGCTGCATCAGGAAGGTCGCTACCGGGTTTTCGCCGATATCGCGCGCCATCGCGGCAACTTTCCGAAGGCCGCGCGCCACACGGCTGAAGGCATCCAGGAAGTCACCGTCTGGTGTTCCAACGACTATCTCGGCATGGGCCAGCACGCTGTTGTCACCGAGGCGATGAAGCGCGCGATCGACGAATGCGGTGCCGGTGCCGGCGGAACCCGCAACATTTCCGGCACCAACCATTACCATGTGCTGCTTGAGCGTGAGCTCGCAGATCTGCATGGCAAGGAATCGGCGCTTCTGTTCACCTCGGGTTACGTTTCCAACTGGGCAGCACTCGGAACGCTCTGTTCGAAGATTCCCGGTGTCATCGTCTTCTCAGACGCCGGGAATCACGCTTCGATGATCGAGGGGATTCGTTACTCCAAGTGCGAACGCGTCATCTTCAAGCACAATTCGGTGGCCGACCTCGAAGCCAAGCTGGCCGCGGCCGACCCGCGTGCGCCGAAGATCATCGCCTTTGAATCCGTCTATTCGATGGATGGCGACATCGCCCCGATCAAGGAATTCTGCGATCTCGCCGACAAATACGGCGCGATGACCTATCTCGACGAAGTGCACGCCGTCGGCATGTACGGCCCGCGTGGTGGCGGCATCGCCGAGCGCGAAGGCCTGATGCATCGCCTGACCGTCATCGAAGGCACGCTCGGCAAGGCCTTCGGCGTCATGGGCGGCTACATCACCGGCTCGACGGCGCTTTGCGATTTCATCCGCTCCTTTGCTTCGGGCTTCATCTTCACGACAGCACTGCCGCCGACGCTTGCGGCCGGTGCGCTTGCCTCCATCCGTCATCTGAAGGAAAGCCAGGTCGAACGCTTCGCCCATCAGGAGCGCGTGCGCCGGCTGCGCTCGCTGCTCGACCAGCGCGGCATTCCGCATATGCCGAACCCGAGCCATATCGTGCCGGTCATGGTTGGCGATGCAGCCAAGTGCAAATGGATCTCAGACCTGCTGCTCGATCATTTCGGCGTCTATGTGCAGCCGATCAACTATCCGACGGTGCCGAAGAAGACCGAGCGTCTGCGCATCACCCCGACGCCGCTGCATTCTGATGCCGATATCGACCATCTGGTCAGCGCACTGCATTCGCTGTGGTCGCGCTGTGCGCTGGCACGGGCTGTCGCGTAAGGCCACGCTCACCTAATCTTCCGAGAAGGTTGCCCCTCACCCTAACCCTCTCCCCGCATGCGGGGAGAGGGGACGAGGACAATAGCTGGCGCATCACCCGATGCACGCTGTCAGAGGGCGAAGCGTTGCGAACGATCGTTAAGGGCTTGAAGAGTGCCACGAATTTCCTTCGCCCCGCGTGCGGGGAGAAGGTGGCCGGCAGGCCGGATGAGGGGCAGGAACGTCGGTTCAGCCTTATTGATGTAGAAGCCCGGCAGCCAGTTGCCGGGCTTTTTCGTCGGCGGCGAAAACATCATCCATGGTGATGGCCGCAGGCAGGTCCGACAGCTTGTCCATCACCTGCTCGACGATTTCGGCCATGGTCAGGAATCCGGTCTCACCGGCGATGAAGGCTTCAAGCGCTGTCTCCTTGGCGCCGTTCAGCACGGCCCCCTGCACGCCGCCCTCTTCCATGGCGCGCCGCGCCAGGCGGATCGCCGGGAAACGTACTTCGTCGGGGGCTTCGAAATCCAGCCTCGACAGCTTGGCGAAGTCTAGCCGTTCGATCGGCAGATCGCAGCGGCTGGGATAGGAGAGCGCATAGCCGATGGCGGTGCGCATGTCAGGGCAGCCGAGTTGCGCCAGCACCGAGCCGTCGGTATAGCCGACCATCGAGTGGATGACCGACTGCGGATGCACGATCACCTCGATCTGCTCCGGCTTCAGCCCGAACAGGTGCTTCGCCTCGATCATCTCCAGCGCCTTGTTGAACATCGAGGCGCTGTCGATCGAGATCTTGAGGCCCATCGACCAGTTCGGATGGGCGCGGGCGACATCGGCGGTAACGTGGCGCATCTCTTCGAGCGACTTTGTGCGGAAGGGGCCGCCAGAGGCGGTCAGGATGATGCGCTCGACGGCGTGGCGCTGGTGTTCTTCCAGCACCTGGAAGATGGCGTTGTGTTCGCTGTCGACTGGCAGCAGCCGGCCGCCACCCCTCTTGACCGCTTCGATGAACAGGCTGCCTGCAGAAACCAGGCATTCCTTGTTGGCAAGGGCGATGTCGGCGCCACGGCTTGCGGCGGCCAGCGTCGGGGCAAGCCCGGCATTGCCGATGATGGCCGCCATGACCCAGCCGGCGTCGCGCTCCGCCGCCTCGATCAGGCCGCTCCTGCCTGACGCAACCGCGATGCCGGTGCCGGCAAGCGCCGCCTTCAGGCTGGCGTAATGGTTGTCGTCGGCGGTGACGGCAAGCTCTGCGCCGTGGGCAATCGCCTGTTGGGCCAGCAGCGGAATGTTGCCGTTGCCGGTCAGAGCGACGATCTCGAAGCTGTCGCGACCGCCCAGCCGCGCGACGACATCGAGCGTGTTCGTGCCGATGGAGCCGGTCGAGCCCAGGATCGTCAGTCGGCGCTTCGCGGTTTCGCGGGATGCCATGCCAATTCCCATGTTCTTGTTCGCTCTTCCTGCGGGGTGCGCAAGTGCCAACCGGGCGTCTTGCGCTCGCTCCGACGAAGGGAAGCCGCGTCTTGGTTTTGCCGAAAACCGATGCCGATCTTCAGAGTATGCGCTAGGCTCTACAGGCGAAATCGACGGGCAACAAGGGCGCGGTCTTCAATCCGACGTGTGATCGGGCTAAGAATCGGGTCACGAGTCGAAGCGCGAAGGAGTTCCCGATGCTGAAAGTCGCCACCGCCCTTTCCTGCGCCTGCGTGCTGATCGAAATGGCCTCGATGCAGACGGTCGCTGCCGAAAACGTGCCGCAGGCGCTTGTCGGCAGCTGGCTTGCCGAGGATATTGCCGGCCGTGGGGTGATCGACAATCTTCAGTCGACGCTGGAGATCCGCGATGACGGCACCTACGGCGGCATGGCCGGCTGCAACCACTTTACCGGAACGTTCAACCTTTCCGGTGCGAAGATCACCTTCGGGCCGGCGGCCACGACCCGCAAGATGTGCGTGCCGGCGGTGATGGATCAGGAACAGAAATTCCTGGCGGCGCTGCGCACCGAGTTGTCCTGGGCGGTTGAAGGCTTCAAGCTGATCCTCGGCAAGTCGGCCGGTACGCCGGCGCTGACGCTGGCGTCGATGGCGGCGGGCGGATCAGGCAGTGTCGATGTCACGATCTCTATTCCGGGTGCCGAGACGGTCGATCGCCAGCAGGTGCGATATGACTGCGGTGGCAAGGCGGTCGAAGCCGAATACATCAATGCCGGTCCCATCTCCCTGGTGACCTTCACCATCGACGGCAACTTCACCGTCGCTTCCAACGTGATTGCCGCATCGGGCGCCAAATATGTCGGCGGCCAGTATATCTGGTGGACGAAGGGCGATGAGGTGACGTTCTACGATGCGACGAAGGGCGACAACGATGCCGGGATTGTCTGCAAGGTGGCGAGCTGACATCCGACGCCTCGCCGGCAAAGGTCGCATAGGACTGTCACAGAGGCTGACGGCCGCCGTTATTGCGGCCGACGGGCACTTGGTTTCAGCCTACGCAGAGCCATGATTTTACGCCCGCAAAGCCCTCCGATCCGCCGCTCGATCTAAATAAGTAGTTGCTGATACTGGAACTTTTCGGCTCGCCTCATAGTTACAACTCTGACGACTTCGCGTCGCCTTACAAAGGGAGTTTGTCTATGGGGCTTCTTATCAGCATTCTGATCACGTTCCTTGTCATCGTGCTCGTGCTTTATCTGGTCCAGCGCCTGCCGCTCGACGGCCGCGCAAAGCAGATCGTCCAGGCGATCGTGCTCGTCATCGGCATCATCTCGCTGTTGAAGTATCTGGCCGTCTTCTGACGCAGCCACTCACGTCGATCGGCTAGAACAGTTTGACAAGGCCGCCAGCTCCAATCGCGGAGCGGCGGCTTTTTCGCGCCCGGTTCGGATCAATGCTGACAGAAACTGACAGCGGCTGAGGCTAGGTTTGGCTCATCGAACAACGACGATGCTCAGTCCAAACCTCATCCTGCTTTACGTGGACGATCCTGAAAAGAGCGCCGCCTTCTACACAAGGCTGCTTGGCCGCGCGCCGGTTGCTGCTTTTTCGACCTATGTCGCCTATGCCCTGGAAAACGGGCTCACCTTCGGCCTCTGGTCCACCAGCGCTGCCAACTTCGTATCATCCGGCTCCGGCCACCGGATGGAAATCGCCTTCATGGTCAAGGACGACGGCGAGGTCGAGCGGCTGCACGCGGCGTGGCGCAAGGCCGGCGTGCCGATCGAGCAGGAGCTGATGACCGCCGTCTTCGGCCGCACCTTCGTTGCGCTTGACCCCGATGGCCACCGCTTGCGTGTCTGCACGCCGGACAAGTGACGGCGCAAATCCACGCTGGTTCTACACCTGCACGAAGTGCTCCGCCGAAATCTGTCGGTACTCCCGTGCAGCAACGACGTAGTCAGGCGCGCGCATGGGGCTCTTGATCTCGTCGCTGGCAACGTTGCGCCTGGTGTGCCGCCGGGTCGGATCGGCAATCGGCACGGCCGCCATCAGCTTGCGGGTATAGGGGTGCTGCGGGTTCTCGAAAATGCCGGCGCGCGGACCGATCTCGACGATCTCGCCGAGATACATCACGGCGACGCGGTGGCTGACGCGCTCGACGACGGCCATGTCGTGGGAGATGAAGAGATAGGCAAGGCCGAGGCTTGCCTGCAGGTCGAGCAGAAGGTTGATGACCTGCGCCTTGATCGAGACGTCGAGCGCCGACACCGATTCGTCGGCAACGATGACCTTCGGATCGAGCGCCAACGCCCGGGCAATGCAGACGCGCTGGCGCTGGCCGCCGGAGAATTCGTGCGGATAGCGCGATGCCATGTCGGCCTGCAGGCCGACGCGCTCCAAGAGGTCGGCGACCTTGTCGCGGGCCTGGCTCGCGGTGCCGAGCTTGTGTTCGAGATAGGGTTCGGCGATCGCAGCCCCCACGGTCATGCGCGGGTTGAGGCTTGCAAAGGGATCCTGGAAGATCATCTGCATGGTCCGGCGCATTTCGCGCAATGCCTTGCGGTCCATGGCGAGCACATCCTGGCCGTTGAGAACGACCGATCCGCTCTGCGGCTCGATCAGCCGCATGATGGCGCGACCGGTCGTCGACTTGCCGCAGCCGGATTCGCCGACGAGCGACAGCGTTTCGCCGGGCTGCAGGCTGAAGGAGACGTTTTCGATCGCGTGCACACGGCCCTGCAGCCTGCCGAGCAGGCCGGCATGGATGTCGAAGCGCTTGACGAGGTTTTTCACCTCAAGGATCGGGCGGGTCTCGGCGACCGTGCTTGCGCCCTCGACCGGCGAATCCGGCAGGCCGGTGGTGCTGTCGATGATGGGAAAACGCAACGGCTGCGGCTTGCCTTTCATCGAGCCGAGCATCGGCACGGCCGAAAGCAGCGCACGAGTATAGGGATGTTTGGCGCGCAGGAAGATGTCGTTCGTCTGGCCGGTCTCCACCGCCTCGCCGCGGAACATCACCACCGTGCGGTCGGCAATCTCGGCGACCACGCCCATGTCGTGGGTGATGAACAGAACGGAGGTTCCTTCCTCTTCCTGCAGCACCTTGATCAGATCGAGGATCTGTCCCTGGATCGTTACGTCGAGGGCGGTTGTCGGTTCGTCGGCGATCAAAAGCTTCGGGCGGCTGGCAAGCGCCATGGCGATCATCACGCGCTGGCGCATGCCGCCGGAGAAGCGGTGCGGGTATTCGTCGAAACGGGAGGCCGCCGAGGGGATCCTGACCTTGTCGAGCAGGCGAATGGTTTCGGCCTTTGCCTCCGCCTTGCTCATCGGTCGGTGGCAAAGCAACGCTTCGGAAATCTGGTCGCCGATGGTGAACAGCGGGTTGAGGCTGGTCATCGGCTCCTGGAAGATCATCGCCACGTCGTTGCCGCGCACGCGACGCATGTCGCTTTCCGGCAGATCGAGGATGTTACGGCCGCCGAGCATGACGCGCCCCTCGGTCCGGCTCATGTCCTTCTGCAGCAGCCGCATGATCGATAGCGACGTCACGCTCTTGCCTGAGCCGGATTCACCGACGATCGCCACCGTCTCCCCCGGCATGACCGAGAAAGAGATGTCCCGCACCACCGGCTTCCAGGCGCCGTCGACCAGAAACGAGGTCGTCAGGTTCTCGACCGAAAGCACAGCTTTCGACAGATCGGTGGCAGCGTCGGTGCGGGTCATGTCTCACATTCCTTGTCGTTCTGCACGGGTGGTGGCGGATCGGTCTCAGTCGGGCCAGCGCAACAGGCCGGCGAAGCGGCGGGCGTTGCGTTCATGGAGCGGCGTGGCGATGATTTCGTTGGAGCTGCGCGCCTTCGTCAGCTCCTCGGAAAGGCGGTTCGCCACGATGGTTTCCTGGCCGGGATGAAGGTTGCAGGGGTCGAGGTAGAAGTAATTGTGCTCGACCTCGTGATCGCGCACGATGATCGGCGGCGCGCCGCGCGCCAGTGCATCGGCGAGGTCCCATGCGGTGATATGGGCTTCCTGCGGGTCGATGGTGATGCGCAGGCGGTCGAGCGGATTGCCGGTCGGGTCGGCTTCGATCACCGGCTTGATGCCCGGGCGGCCGTCGAGCGTGTCGCGCCAGAGATGGAGATAGCCGGTCTCGCGGTCACGGATGCCCTGGTGGTCGCGGGTTTCCCAGGCGATCAGGGCCGCCATAACGCCAAGCATGCTTTCCTTGCCGACCTTCATGCCGCGGCCGATGCCAAGGTTCTGCAGGAAGGCGTTGCGCACCAGCGTCTTTTCGCCGGCGACGATCCCCGAGGTCGGGCCGCCCAGGAACTTGTGGCCGGAATAAAGAACGATGTCCGCGCCCTGCTCGAGGAAGGTCTTCAGATCGTATTCGGAAGCCGCGTCGACGATGACAGGCACGCCCTTCGCATGGCAGGCTTCGGCGAATTCCTTGAGCCCGACAAGGCCGTACTGCACTACATGGTGTGACACGACATAGACGGCGGCGGCCGTGCGCTCGTTGATGGCGCCTTCGATGTGATAGCGATAGGCCGACGTCGCCTGGCCGACGAGCACCGGCTTGCCGCCGGCAATGCGGATCGCCTGGTCGACGGGCGCGCCATAGCTGACGACGTGACCCATCTGGATGATGACTTCGTTCTTCAGACCGGTGGCGTCGGGCAGGCGTTCGATCGCAGCAAGATCGTTGCCGGTCATCGTGCCGGCGACGGCAAGGCTGATGCCTGCGGAGCAGGAGGCGGTGACGAAGCCAGCCTCGCCGCCCGTCAGCCGGGCAATCACCGGGCTGATCTTGCGTTGCAGGTCGTTGATCTCGACGAATTGCGGCAGTATGCCTGTCATCGCGGCGATTGCCTCCGGGACCACGATCGATGCGCCGAGGCTCGTCATCGTGCCGGATACGTTGATAACGGGGCGAAGTCCGAGAGCTTCGCGGATGTCGCGGTCAGGCATGGTGGTCTCCATATGATTTTCTGGCAGTCGAAACGGGTAGGCTATTCCGTTTTCGCGGAATATCTACCATAGTAATGAGATATGAATGGCGCGCTTCGGATTGCCGAACACGCCGTTGTCGCGGATGAGGCGGAAAGCCGTCGCTGTCCGCCGATCTGTTGCGAATTTCGAATTGCATGGGAGCAGACCCTTGGACAAGACGACGATTGCCGCCGAGCCCGGCGAGCACATGGAACCGACCGGCAAGACCCGCCGCTCGCGCGTGAGCGGCATGGATCGGGCATTGCAGGTGCTCGACTTCCTCTATGAGACCGGCTCGCCGAGCGGCGTCTACGCCATTGCCAAGGCTGTCGGCGCGCCGCTGTCGACGGCCTATGTCATCGTCGACGACATGGTGGAGAAGAACCTGCTCAGCCGCGATACCGACGGCCAGGTCTGGCTCGGCGACCGGCTCTACCACTACGGTCTTGCCTATGCGCGCTCGCTCGACTTCCTCGGCGTGGCGACGCGGGAAATGCATGACCTCGGCCGTGAAGTTGCCGAAACCATCCAGCTCTGCGGCCGCGACGGCGACTATATGCAGGTGCTCGCCATGGCCGACGGTCCCGGGCATTTCCAGGTGACATCCAGGGTTGGTACCCGGGTGCCGCTCAACTGGACGGCCTCCGGACGATTGCTGGTTGGGCATCTTCCCTCCGACGAAAGGCTGGAGCTGTTCCGCCGCTGCGCCCGCACGTCGCCAACCGGTCGAGCCGATGTCGATCCGGCAGCCCTGTCGAGCCAGGCCGAGACGGCGCTTGCCGCCAAGCTTTCCATCCAGGCCGGCGAATCCGACTATGCTGTTGCCTGCGTCGCCGCACCGATCCTCGACGACAAGGGCAGCTGCGTCGCGACCATCTCCATCGTTCTGCCCGAGCAGAAGATCCTCGACGCTCGCAACTTCTACGCCGATCACGTCAGGGTTTCCGCCGAGCGGATCGAGAAAATGATGGGCTGGCGCAGCCATTGATCCGACCTCCCTTAAACCGTCACTCGTGAAGCGAGACGATCGCTTCGATCTCGACGGTGATATTGCCGGGAAGCGATCCGAATCCAACGGCCGAGCGGGCGTGCTGTCCCGCTTCGCCAAATACGTCGATCATCAGGTCCGAACACCCGTTGATCACCTGCGGATGATCGGCAAATTCCGGCACGGCGTTGACCATGCCCAAGAGCTTGACGATGCGCTTAACGCGACCGAGATCGCCCAGCGCATCGTGCATCACCGCCAGCAGATTGATGCCCGTCAGCCGCGCGTGCTCATAGGCGCTCTCGACGTCGACGTCGGCGCCGACCTTGCCGGCATGCAGGTGGCCGTCGACTTCGCGCGGGCCCTGTCCGGAGAGGTAGAGGATGTTGCCCTCCTGGACGTGGGTGACGAAGTTGGCGATCGGCGGCGGCGCCGGCGGCAGGTCGATGCCGAGGGCTGCAAGCCTCTGGTAGGGCGAAGCCGGCACACGGCCCTTGGTCTTATGGTCCAAACTGTTCACGCGATATCCTGCCAGTTTATGTGTTCTGTGATGGTTCAACGGTAGCTGTAGCCGTGGCTGTGATCCGGGCATTCGACATGCGGCGGCTGGTATCGGTTTGCTGCCACGACGTCGGTGCCGATGACCGCGTAACGCGGTTCGAAGAGGCGGTTGAGATGGGCTTCGGTTCCAAGCGAATCGAAGACGCGCAGCTCGGAATCGACGAGATCGAAGAGGGTGAATTCGGCGCGCGCGCCGACGCTCAAGAGATTGTCCATCGGCAGGCGGATGACCGAGGCGGGTGCCTGGGTGACGGCCTCGACGACCTTTTCGAACGGCATGCCGACGCTTAGGAGTTTCGACATGGTGGTGCCGAGGTCCCAGACCGACTGGTTCATGCTGCGCAGGTGCACGTCGGTGGAGATCGAGAACGGCAGTAGGCCGCGGGCAATGGCGACTTCGGCCACGCGGAACGAGAACGATGCGCCGCCATGGCCGATATCGAGCCGGATGCCTTCGCCGGCGCAGCGTTCGGCGAGCTCGAACAGATCTTCGTCTTCGATGATGCTCGATCCGGCCTTGCCGTTGAAGCAATGGGTGACGATGTCGCCGGGGCCGAGGATTTCAAGCACTTCGTCATAGAGCGCCGGCGGCTCGCCGACATGCACCATCATCGGGATCTTCAGGATCTTGGCGATTTTCTTGCCGAGCTTGACCGGGGTCACGCCCCAGGAACCGGTGATCACGTGGCTGGCGCGCACTTTCAGGCCGACAATGTGCTCGCGGTTTTCCTGGTAGCAGGCGATGATGCGGTCGATGTCGATCGAGCGGATGTCGCTCAGTTCACTGACGCGGTTGCAGGCGACCAGGCCGATGGAGCCGAGATTGAGGAAGGCCTTGATGCGCTCGCGCGCCGGCTCGATGATATATTCGCGAAAACCGTGAAAGTTGGCTTCGCCCGCCGAACCGGCGTCGACGATAGTGGTGACGCCGCGCTCCATGCCGCAGAGCTGCGGCCTGACCGAGATGTCGGTGCCGCCATGCCAGACATGGGCGTGAAGATCGATCCACCCGGGCGAGATCCAGCCGCCCTTGCCGTCGATGCGCTCGGCGCCATCGGGTGCTGCCAACTGGTTGCCGATGGCGGCGATGGTGCCGTCGGCGCCGACGAGGATATCGACGGTTTCGGCCGGCGCCGCCATGCCGAAGGCGACGGGCTTGACGTTGCTGATCAGCACGGGGCTGCTGCTACGGGTTGCGGTGGGCATGGATTAAAGGTCCTTTCTGAGGCGGGGATCGAGCATGTCGCGCAAACCGTCGCCAACCATCTGCAGGGACAGGACCGAAAGCACGATGGCGATGCCGGGAAACAACGTCACCCAATCGGCCTGTCCGATATATTGCCGGCCCGAGGCAATCATCGTGCCCCAGGTCGGGATTTCCGGGCTGACGCCGACGCCGAGGAAGGAAAGCCCGGCTTCGGCGAGCATCGCATGCGCGAACAGGAACGTGCCCTGAACCAGGATCGGCGAGAGCAGGTTGCGCAGCACATGCCGCGTCATGATGTGCGGCGTCGAAATGCCGAGGGCGCGCGCTGCCTCGACATAGGGTAGCTCGCGGATCACCAGCGTGGAGGCGCGCACCACCCGCGCCAGCCGTGGCGCATAGACGACGCTGAGCGCGATGATCACCGTTGTCAGCGACGGGCCGAGGGCGGCGACGAGCGCGATCGCCAGCAGGATATCCGGAAAGGCCATCATCGCGTCGATCAGGCGGGCGATCGGCGCGTCGAGCTTCGGAAAGAAGCCGGCGACGAGCCCCATGACGACGCCGACGATCGTCGCGAGCGTGACGACGGCGGCACCGACCAGCAGCGACAGTCGCCCGGCATAGAGCGTGCGCGAAAACACGTCGCGCCCGAATTCGTCGGTGCCGAAGAACCATTGCAGGCTCGGCGGCGACAGGCGGTTGACGATCGACAGCTTGCCGGGCGCATAGGGTGCGATCAGCGGCGCGAAGGCGGCGAGCAGCACGAAGACGACGAGAACGAACAGACCGAAGGCAACGGTCTTGCGCTTGAGCAGGCGGCGCAGGAACTTGGCACGCTCGCTTGCGACAGGGGTTGATACGGTGACGGTCATCAGTAGCGAACCCTTGGATCAACGAGGAGATAGAGCATGTCGATCGCGAAATTGATCAGCACGTAGAGCGCGGCGATCACCAGAAGCGCTCCCTGGATCACCGGGTAGTCGCGCCTGAGCACGGCGGAGACGACGAGATTGCCGACGCCGGGGAGGCCAAAGACGGTTTCAGTAACGACGGCGCCGGAGATCAGCACGGCCGCAGTGAGGCCGATGATCGTCAGGATTGGGATGAGGGCGTTCTTCAAGGCGTGTTTCATCACCACGCGGCGTTCGCCCAGACCCTTGGCGCGAGCGGTGCGAATGAAGTCGTCGCCGAGCACGTCGAGCATGGAGGCGCGGGTAAAACGCAGGATCAGCGCCGAGGAGACGACGCCAAGCGCGATCGCCGGCAGGGTCAGATGGTACATGCGCTCTGCAAAGGACGAACCTGGACCGCCGTAACCGGAAACCGGGAACCAGCCGAGGCGCACGGCGAGGATCTGGATGAGGATCAGGCCGAGCCAGAAGCTCGGAATGCTGGCGGCAAGCATCGCCAGCGTGGTGGCCGCCTGATCGACGAAGGAGCCGCGGCGGTAGGCCGCGTAGATGCCGATCGGCAGCGCGATACCGCTGGCGATCAGGATCGAAAACAAGGTGAGGAAGAAGGTCGGTTCGGCACGCTCGGCAAGCGCCGAGGTAACCGGCTGGTTGAGGAAGATCGACTGGCCGAGATCGCCCTGCAGCAACTGCCCGATGTAGTAGACATATTGCAGGCCGAGCGACTGATCGAGACCAAGCTTGGTGCGCAATTCGGCGATGTCTTGCTGCGTCGCTTCCGGTCCGAGCATGACGGCGGCGGGGTCGCCCGGCGTCACGCGCACGATGACGAAGACAATGGTGACGACAAGCGCCATGACCACGATCATGCCGAACAGGCGCTGGAGGATATAGCGTATCATGGGTGCCTCGAACTTCTTCCGCACGGGCGCCGACAAGACGGCACCGGCTATCCGGCGGGCAGCGATCCCTTCAGAGAAAGACCGCCCGCCGAAGGCTTCAAGTGGATGAGAGCTTACTTCTTGATCGAAGCGTTCCAGAAGTAGGGCCACGGTGCGGGCGAGACGCCGTCCAGCGTCTTGGTCTTTGCCGACAGGGCATTGAAATCGCCGATCTTGATGAACGGCACTTCCTCGTAGATTACCTTCTGCACGTCGGCCCAGAGTGTCACGCGCTTGCCGGCATCCGATTCGGCGTTGAAGGCATCGACGGCCTTGGCGCGGGCCGGCGTATCCCAGTTGCCCGGCGCCTTGGTCGACATCATGCCGATCAGGGCCGGCTCGGGCAGGAACGGGCTGTGGGTGATGTAGATATCCCAGAGCGTCGGGTCGGCGCGGCGCTGGGTGAGCGTCGCCCAATCCACCACCTGCATATCGACGGTGAAGCCGGCGAGCTTCAGATATTCGGCCGCAACCTGAGCCATCTTGTAGTGGAACTCATACTGACGGCTGGTCAGGATGCGCAGTGGCTCACCCTTATAGCCGGCGGCCTTCAACAGCTCGCCAGCCTTTTCCGGATCGGCGATGTTGTAGCCGCCTTCCGTGCCGGCTTCGGTGCGCCAGACATATTGCGCGGGGTAGAGAGCGGCATCGAGCGCGTAGAAGTCGGTGCTGCCGAAGGCGGCCGCCATCATGTCTTCCATGCTGAGTGCTGCGCGGATCGCCTTGCGCAGTTCCAGGTTCTTGGTCATGCCGTTGCCGGAGTTCAGAACGAAGACCGGCCAGCCGAAGGGCTGCAGCATGACGGGCTCGGAGGCCGAAGAGCCTTTCACGCGATCGAAGGATTCGACCGGAATCGAATCGACATAGTCGTACTGGCCGGAGACGGCTGCCTCGACACGGGTGTTCGGATCGGGAACCGGCACGAACCGGATCTCGTCGGCATATTGGTGGCGCGCGCCGCCATAGCCGTTGCTTTCGCCCTCGGGCGAGACGTAGCCGTCGTAACGCTCAAGCTGGATATATTGGTCGGCCTTGCGCTCCTTGAGCTTGTAGGGGCCGGTGCCGACGAAATCGACCATCGGCTCGGCCTGCTTTTCCGAAGGCAGCACGATTGCCGCGGAATTGTTGAAAGCGAGCAGCGAGACCAGCGGCGCATAGGGCGTGTTGAGCGAGATCTTGACGGTCGTCGGGTCGACGGCCTCGATGCCGGCGATCGTCGTTGCCGTCTGCTTGCCGCGCGATGCCGTCTTCGTCCAACGCTCTAGCGAGGCGACGACATCGGTTGCATCCATGTCGGTGCCGTCATGGAACTTGACGCCGGCGCGCAGCTTGATCGTGTAAGTTTTGCCGTCGGCGCTGATCTCCGGCATGGCGGCAGCCAGAAGTGGCGTCGGCTTCCAGTCCTTGTCGAAGGTGTAGAGCGTCTCGAACATATGCTGCGAGACGATGCCGACCAGGTCGGCCGTCGAAGCCATCGGGTCGAGTGTCGGCGGCTCGCCGACCGTGGCGACGTTGATGACGCCGCCCTTTTCCTGCGCGAACGCGAAGGACGAGGAGGCGATGAGCGCCGTTCCCAGAAGCAGTGCAATCCTTGCTGATTTCATCTTATGTTCCTCTCTTATTGTTATTTCATAGTTATGTACTAAGATACTTTATATTGGAATGATAAGATCAGGCTTACGGAAATGTCAAGCCGCAGCCAAGACCCACGGCACCACGGCAGCGGGACCGGCGAAGCTGATCAGCGAAGCGATGGATCGATGAGGGGAACACTTGTTGCGCATTGCGCGGGCACGCATGATCAAGCGGAACGCGCTGTTTGACGCGCGAGCGCTGTGGAGTTAGGCATCGTGCGCCAAGGAAAACGTTTGTTTTTCAGATGGTTATGCTTTAACCCCGCTGCCCAGACCAGCGGCAGGGCTTTCATCGCAATTACCGATAAGGCGAGTAGCAGGCGCGGCAGGCGCCATAGTATGGCTTGAAGGTATTGTTCCACGCCCGGTAAGAGCGGTATCGACTGTAGCACCAGCTCGTATGGGAGTTGCCGCCGTAGTACCGTCTCGGTTGGGCGTTCATCTGCCCGCCGATGATGGCGCCGATCGCCCCCCCCACCTGTAGTCATCGCCGCCGCGATACCAGCGGCGATGATAGTAGTGCACGGTCTCGACGTCGGAGATGCCTGCCTTCAGTGCCTGCGCCGGGGCTACGCTGGAGAAGGCCGTTGCCAGCGAAAGCGCACCAATTGCCAGCTTTTTGACTTCACCATTTCCTTTCATTGGGGAAATGGATGAGGGCGTGTTTGTGCCGCTGGTGCGGTAGCACAGCAACATGAATGCGCATCAGTCAGTTTGCTGCTCGCCGACGTCTTCGAGCCTCTGCATGAAAATGCCGAAACCGGCACGGCGATAGGTGTCCTGCGCCTTGGCGTGATCCCAGGTGTCCGTGTGCAGCCAGATACGATCGGGTGCGCGATCCCAGATGGCGCGCATTGCACCGTCCAGAAAAAACGGCCCGAGTCTTCTTCCCTGCGCTTCCGGGATCAGGCCGAAATGGGTGAGCTCGACATCGGCAGTGTCAGCGCAATCGAATTCGCAAAGCCCGACGGCTTGGCCTTCCACTCGCAGGATATAGAGCGCGGAAGACGGGCTGCGCAAAAAAACGTCGAGTTCATCGGCAGACATGCGCAGCCGTTGATCCCAGCGCAAGGGGTCGCCGACGGCGCGATAGAGCGACAGGAACTCCTCTGCTGCCAAGCGCTCAGGCGCAAACGCGGCGTCTTCGAAAGGCGGCAGCAAAGGCTCGCCAGTCGGCCGTGCGCGCATTTCCATGTAGGTGACAAGCAGCTGAACCATGATCGCTTACATCTTTATCCAGCGCCAACGACACAGCGCTGCAACAGAAAAACGCTCGAAAAAACGAAGCAGGTCGCGGGACTTCGCGTTGCGCATCGCGGCTTCAAGAACGTACACAAAACATGAATGGGGAATGCCTGGGAACGCGCGCCAAACTAAGTCATTGAAATTTATGGTGATCCCGGCGCGATTCGAACGCGCGACCCCCAGATTAGGAATCTGGTGCTCTATCCTGCTGAGCTACGGGACCACTCGGATAGCACCCATACAAAAGCAAGGCCTCTTCGCCAAGTGTTTTTGCGCGGTGCCTTCGCGAAATAGGGCGTGGCGTGCAGTGCCGGGAATGCAGGGGATTGCGGATGGCGCCTGGCCGATCCTGTCTCCTCCTCTACCGGGGCGTGCCGAAATCGGGGGCTGGCGTTTCCCGTCTTTCGGATGCTAAGCAGGGATTAGCGCCGGCTTGAGGAGGTTGGCGCTCCTTCATGCGACCTTCACCCAGAGACCTGATCCAGACATGTTCATCGGAATTGATTGGGGCGGCACGAAAATGGAAGTCATCGCGCTCGATCGCGATGGCGAAACGCGCGCCCGCCACCGCGTCGCGACGCCGACGAGCGGCTATGACGACTGCATTCGGGCCGTTCTCGACCTCGTTGCCGCCGCCGAAACGACGGCGGGCGAAGAGGGGTCGATCGGCATCGGCATTCCCGGCAGCCCCAATCCGCGCACCGGTATCGTGCGCAACTCCAACGCTGTGCTGATCAACGGCAAGCCGCTGGCGCGCGACCTCGAGCAGGCGCTCGGCCGCAAGGTGCGGCTCGCCAACGACGCCAATTGCCTGGCGGTCTCGGAGGCGGTCGATGGTGCCGGCAAGGACGCGCAGACGGTGTTCGGCGTGATCGTCGGCACCGGCCATGGCGGCGGGCTTGCGATCGGCAAGAAGGTGCATGCCGGCTACCAGGGGGTCGCTGCCGAAATCGGCCACTATCCGCTGCCATGGATGACCAAGGACGAGTATCCCGGTCACAAGTGCTGGTGCGGCAAGCACGGCTGCCTCGATATGTATGCCTGCGGCACTGGGGTCGAGCTCGACTATCGCCTGACGACCGGCGTCGAAAAGCGTGGGCGCGACATCATCGAAGCGAAGCGGGCGGGCGATCCGGTGGCGTCTGATGTCTACAATCGCTTTGTCGACCGGCTGGCGCGCAGTCTTGCGCTTTTGACCAACATCGTCGACCCCGATGTCTTCGTGCTCGGCGGGGGCATGTCGAATGTCGACGAGATCTATGAGGATGTGCCGCCGCTGGTGGTCGACTACCTCTTTGGCGACAGTTTCGAAACGCCAATCCGCAAGGCGGTGCACGGGGACAGTTCCGGCGTGCGCGGCGCGGCTTGGCTCTGGAAGGATTGAGCGGAGGCTTCATGAATATCGACAACGATCTCAAGCGCATCTCCCAGCAGGAGCGCGAGCTGCAGTTCGACAGTTTCGACCTGGAAACGGCATGGCAACTGGGTTTGACGCTGCGCCGCAGGGCCACCGAACGCAAGCTCGGCGTCGTCATCGACATCACGCTGTTTTCGATGCAGGTGTTTTATGCCGCGCTCGAGGGCGCGACGCCTGACAATCCGAACTGGGTGCGCCGCAAGCGCAACACCGTTTTCCGCCTGTTCAAGAGCAGCTATTCGACCGGCCTCGGGCTGTTGAAGCAGCAGACCAATCTGCAGGCGAAGCTCGGGCTTCCGGATGCCGAATATGCGGCCCACGGCGGCAGCTTCCCGATCGTCGTCAAGGGCACGGGCTGCATCGGTGCTGTGACCGTGTCCGGCCTGCCGCAGCGCGAGGACCACAACATGGTCGTCGAGGCGCTGGCCGAGCTGCTTGGCAAAAACCACGATGAACTGAAGCTCGAGGGCTGAGCCGTTGCCGCAGGATATTTTTTCGCAGTCCGCTGCCCTGTCGTCGTGGCTGGCTGACAAAGCGTTGCCGGTCTGGCGCGAGAAGGGCGTCGATGCCACGGGCGGCGGTTTCGCGGAGACCATCGACATGGCCGGCGAGCCGACGCGCGCCAACCGCCGGGCCCGGGTGCAGCCGCGCCAGGTCTATTGTTTCACTGAGTCCGGCAGGCGTGGCTGGACCGGCGACTGGAAAGAGGCTGCCGAGGGCGGGCTCGCCTACTTCGATCGGGTCTATCTGCAGCCGACGGGCTTTTACGGCGCACTTGCGGATGCCGACGGCAACCTCATCGAGGCTTCCTTCGATCTCTACAATCAGGCTTTTGCACTGCTGGCCTTTGCCTATCTGGCCCAGGTCTTCCCCGAGCGCAGGCCGGAGATGATCGAGCGCAGCAACGGCTTGCGCCAGCGTCTCGAAGCCCATTGCAAGCACCCGCTCATGGGCTTTGAGGAAGACGAGCCATCGCGGCTGCCGCTCTGCTCCAATCCGCATATGCATCTGTTCGAAGCCTGTCTGGCGAGCGAGGAAGTCGTCGGTTTTGATCGCGTCGCCTGGTTCAACCTTGCCGATGAGATCGCGCATCTGGCGATGGATCACTTCATCGACGGCGATACCGGCGCGTTGCGGGAGTTCTTCGACCACGACTGGGCACCGTTCCCGGGCGACAAGGGCCGCATCGTCGAGCCCGGCCATCTGTTCGAATGGGCCTGGCTGTTGCTGCGTTGGGCCGAGCGCCGCGGCAATGCCGAAGCGATCGTCAAGGCGCGGCGGCTGTTTGCGATCGGCGAGGCGCACGGCATCTGCCCGACCCGCAACGTCGCGATCATGACGCTCTTCGACGATTTCTCGGTCGCCGATCCGATCGCCCGGCTTTGGCCGCAAACGGAATGGCTGAAGGCTTCGGTTCGTTTTGCAGCCCTCACAGAAGGCGCGGAGCGCGAGCGCTATCTTGCCTCGGCGGCGCGTGCGGCTTCGGCACTCAACTTGTTCCTGGAGACACCCGTTGCCGGGCTGTGGCGCGACAAGCAGAAACCGGACGGCAGTTTCGTCGACGAACCGGCGCCGGCGAGCAGTTTCTACCATATCCTCTGTGCCATCTATGAAACGCAGGATTGCCTCGCCCGCCTATAAATTTGTCTTCTGACCGCATTTCCATGGCTCGCCGCGCCCGCGGCGAGCCATTTTCTTTGCCATGCCGTTACCCGAAAGGCGGAATCGCCTTTCTGTTACTCCTGTGCGCAGACTGAACCGGCGCGCACATAGGCTCTCAAGTCAGCCTCTTTGCGGCAAATTAAGTCCATTCATATGTTGACATAAAGATATCTTTATGTGATTGACTTGACTATTGTTTGTCGTTTTCAGAACGGGAGATTTCCCATGTCCGCCATCGACGCCCTTTTCGGCGACCTTTCCTCCAAGCCGGATGGCTCCGAAGTCATGCGGGCGCTGAAGCAGGCGGCCAGCGAGCGCATCCTGATCATGGATGGCGCAATGGGTACCGAGATCCAGCAACTGGGTTTCGTCGAGCAGCATTTCCGCGGCGATCGTTTTGGCGGTTGCGCCTGTCACCAGCAGGGCAACAACGACCTCCTGACGCTGACGCAGCCGAAGGCGATCGAGGACATCCACTATTCCTATGCCATCGCCGGCGCCGACATCCTGGAAACGAACACGTTCTCCTCGACGCGCATCGCCCAGGCCGATTACGGCATGGAAGACATGGTCTACGACCTCAATCGCGATGGCGCCCGCCTGGCGCGCCGGGCGGCAAAGCGCGCCGAAGCGCATGACGGCCGTCGCCGGTTCGTGGCCGGCGCACTCGGCCCGACAAACCGAACTGCGTCGATTTCGCCCGACGTCAACAATCCGGGCTACCGGGCGGTGACCTTCGACGATCTCAGGATCGCCTATGCTGAGCAGATCCGCGGGCTGATCGACGGCGGCGCCGACATCATCCTGATAGAAACCATCTTCGACACACTCAACGCCAAGGCGGCGATCTTCGCCACCAAGGAAGTGTTCGCCGAGAAGAGCATCGAACTGCCGGTGATGATCTCCGGCACGATTACCGACCTTTCCGGCCGCACGCTGTCCGGCCAGACGCCGACGGCGTTCTGGCATTCCGTGCGCCACGCCGAGCCTTTCACCATCGGGCTCAACTGCGCGCTCGGCGCCAATGCCATGCGCGCGCACATCGACGAGCTTTCTGGTGTCGCCGACACCTTCGTCTGCGCCTATCCGAACGCCGGCCTGCCGAACGAATTCGGGCAATATGACGAGACCCCCGACCAGATGGCGGCACAGGTCGAAGCCTTTGCCCGTGACGGTCTCCTCAACATCGTCGGCGGCTGCTGCGGCTCGACGCCGGCCCATATCAGCGCGATCGCCAAGGCGGTTGCCAAGCACCCGCCGCGCCGGATCCCTGACGTGGCGCCGCTGATGCGGCTTTCGGGTCTGGAGCCCTTCACGCTCACGTCCGACATTCCCTTCGTCAATGTCGGCGAGCGCACCAACGTCACCGGTTCGGCCAAGTTCCGCAAGCTGATTACCGCCGGCGATTATTCCGCAGCGCTTGATGTCGCCCGCGATCAGGTCGCCAACGGCGCGCAGATCATCGACATCAACATGGACGAGGGCCTGATCGATTCGAAGCAGGCGATGGTCGAGTTCCTCAACCTCATTGCCTCCGAACCTGATATCGCCCGCGTGCCCGTCATGATCGACTCGTCCAAGTGGGAGGTTATCGAGGCCGGCCTGAAATGTGTTCAGGGCAAGCCGTTGGTCAATTCGATTTCGATGAAGGAAGGCGAGGAGGCGTTTCTGCATCACGCCAGGCTTTGCCGCGCCTATGGCGCCGCCGTCGTCATCATGGCCTTCGACGAGGTCGGGCAGGCCGATACCAAGGCGCGCAAGGTCGAAATCTGCACCCGCGCCTACAAATTGCTGACCGAAGAAGCCGGTTTCCCGCCTGAGGACATCATCTTCGACCCCAACATCTTCGCGGTCGCGACCGGGATCGAGGAGCATAACAATTACGGCGTCGACTTCATCGAAGCGACGCGCGAGATCATCGCGACGCTGCCGCATGTGCACATCTCCGGCGGTGTCTCCAACCTTTCGTTCTCCTTCCGCGGCAACGAGCCGGTGCGCGAGGCGATGCACGCGGTGTTCCTCTACCACGCCATCCAGGTCGGCATGGACATGGGCATCGTCAATGCCGGCCAGCTTGCCGTCTATGATGCGATCGATGCCGAGCTGCGCGAGGCCTGCGAAGATGTGGTCCTGAACCGCCGCGCCGATTCGACCGAGCGTATGCTCGAGATTGCCGAGCGCTATCGCGGCCAAGGCGGCGCCCAGGCGAAGGAGAAGGATCTTTCCTGGCGTGAATGGTCGGTCGAAAAGCGGCTCCAACACGCGCTGGTCAATGGCATCACCGAATATATCGAGGCCGATACCGACGAGGCACGGCTTTCGAGCGTCCGGCCGCTGCATGTCATCGAAGGCCCGCTGATGGCCGGCATGAATGTCGTCGGCGACCTTTTCGGCTCGGGCAAGATGTTCCTGCCGCAGGTGGTGAAGTCGGCGCGCGTGATGAAGCAGGCGGTCGCCGTTCTGCTGCCGCACATGGAAGCCGAGCGGCTGGCCGCCGGCGGCGAAGGCGAGCGTCAGAGCGCCGGCAAGATCCTGATGGCGACGGTCAAGGGCGATGTGCACGACATCGGCAAGAACATCGTCGGCGTCGTGCTTGCCTGCAACAATTATGAAATCATCGACCTCGGCGTCATGGTGCCGTCCGCCAAGATCCTCGAGGTGGCCAAGGAGAAAAAGGTCGACATCATTGGCCTTTCCGGCCTGATCACGCCGTCGCTCGACGAGATGGTGCACGTTGCCTCGGAACTCGAGCGCGAAGGTTTCGACATCCCGCTGTTGATCGGCGGCGCGACGACAAGCCGGGTGCATACGGCGGTCAAGATCAATCCGCGCTATGACCGCGGCCAGACGGTCTACGTCACCGATGCGAGCCGTGCCGTCGGGGTCGTCTCCAGCCTGCTGTCGCCGGAGGCCAAGGCACCCTATGTCGAGACGATCCGGGCGGAATACCGCAAGGTCGCCGACGCCCATGCTCGCAACGAGGCGGAAAAGCGCCGCCTGCCGCTGTCGCAGGCGCGGGCCAATGCCCACAAGATCGATTGGAGCGACTATCAGGCGAAGGCCCCTTCGTTCCTCGGCACACGGGTGTTTCAGGGCTGGGAGATGGAAGAGCTTGCGCGCTACATCGACTGGACGCCGTTCTTCCAGACCTGGGAGCTGAAGGGCGTCTATCCGAAAATCCTCGACGACGAGAAGCAGGGCGCAGCCGCACGTCAGCTGTTCGACGATGCGCAGGCCATGCTTGCCAAGATCATCACCGAGAAATGGTTCGCACCGAAGGCGGTCGTCGGCTTCTGGCCGGCCGGAACCGTCGGTGACGACATCCGGCTGTTTGCCGACGAGATGCGTGGTCAGGAGCTGGGCACCTTCTTCACGCTGCGCCAGCAGTTGAGCAAGCGCGATGGCCGGCCGAACGTGGCGCTGTCGGATTTCGTCGCCCCTGTCGAGAGCGGCAGCAGGGACTATCTCGGCGGCTTCGTCGTCACCGCCGGTATCGAGGAAGTGGCGATTGCCGAGCGCTTCGAGCGTGCCAACGACGACTATTCGTCGATCATGGTCAAGGCGCTGGCCGATCGATTTGCCGAGGCCTTTGCCGAGCGCATGCATGAATATGTGCGCAAGGAACTCTGGGGCTATGCCGCCGACGAGACGTTTTCACCGCAGGATCTGGTCGGTGAGCCCTATGCCGGCATTCGTCCGGCGCCGGGCTACCCGGCCCAGCCCGATCATACGGAAAAGGAAACCCTGTTCCGGTTGCTCGACGCCGAGAAGGCGATCGGCGTCACCCTGACCGAGAGCTATGCCATGTGGCCGGGTTCGTCCGTCTCCGGCCTCTACATCGGCCATCCCGATGCCTATTATTTCGGTGTCGCCAAGGTCGAGCGGGATCAGGTCGAGGACTATGCTGCGCGCAAACGCATGCCGGTGCGCGAGGTCGAGCGCTGGCTGTCGCCGATCCTCAACTACGTGCCGATGCCCGAAGCAGAGGCAGCCGAGTAATCTCGGGATTCCAACAATAGCGCTGGCGGGCAACCATGCCCGTCAGTGTCACGCTTGATGCGGGGAGGCCTGCAAGGCCGGCCGTGCGGAAAAACCTTGCTTCCCCCTTGCTTCAATCCAAGATGAAACTACGTCGAGCGGTTGGCGATCCCGGCACTTTGCCAGATTTTTGGAGTCTCTATGCTTCGCTGAACTGGCCCATTTGCTCTGTATTCATCGTTTATGGTCGGCGTCGCTAATACATTTCGTGAGACGTTCAAAAATAATGGCATGGAAATTCCGGAAGGATTCCAATCGAAGCGAACGTGATTCAACGTTGTTTTTCGCAGGTGCCGTTGCATTTCGGGCCGTTTTCCAAATGAAACATTGAAAATCTCGAAAAAAGAATTATATGGGTGCAATCGAATATTGCTTGCGACCTTTGTCAAAGCGCTGAAAAGCGTTGTCAGATTTCCTCTCAACATCGACACGGCTCGGCGAATACCCGTCGAGCGAAATCAACGATTGAAAGGAGATCGTTATGAATTCAGGCACAGTAAAGTGGTTCAATGGCACCAAGGGTTTTGGCTTCATCCAGCCGGATGATGGCACGACCGACGTGTTCGTTCATGTTTCCGCTGTGGAGCGTGCAGGCATGGGCTCGCTGGCGGAAGGCCAGAAGGTCACCTACGACATCGTCCGCGACCGCAAGACCGGCAAGAACTCTGCCGACAATCTTCGGGCGGAATGAATCGTCATCTGCCTCCCCCGACCACGGATGTACTGGCTGGGGACGTTTGATTGACGGGAAGAGGTCGGGTGAATCCCGGCCTTTTTGCGTCCGGACCCTGCACATTCCGGGGAAGGAAACTATCATGACCCGCAGAATTTGTGCCGTTGGCGACACGGTGACCGTAAGGGCCGATTTCACCAAGCTGGCACCCGCCGTCAGGACGTGCCGGATCATCGGTGTTCTGCCCGCCGACCACGGCGAGACCCAATATCGCGTCCGTTTCGACGGCGAGAACTTCGAACGTCGCATCGTTGCAAGCGACGTCGAGACCACTGAGGCGGCCTCTCCCATCGAAGAGGGACCGTCGCGCATTGCCAAGGGTGAACCCTGGCTGAAACCGTCGCGCATCCGGATCGGAAGATAGCTACAGCAATTTCGGTCCGCCGGTGTGCGGCCACCAACCAACGGGAAGGATACATCTTGCAGGTACTCGTCAGAGACAACAACGTCGACCAGGCGCTCCGCATTCTGAAGAAGAAGATGCAGCGCGAGGGACTGTTCCGCGAATTCAAGGCGCGCAGCGCCTACGAAAAGCCGTCGGAAAAGCGCGTTCGCGAAAAGGCCGAAGCCGTTCGTCGCCAGCGCAAGCTCGCGCGCAAGAAGCTTCAGCGCGAAGGCCTGCTGCCGGCACCGAAGAAGGCCGTCCGCACCCGCTAAATCTGAGGTACCGATGCCGATTTCGGCATCGGTCCACGCCCGAGCGAGGAGGTACGCATGACGTCGACGAAGAAAGATCTTTTCAAGCCTGAACGGCTGTCGGCAAGCGACAAGGCTGCGGCGACAGACCATACGGCCCGCGGTATCGTCGCGGCTGAAAAGCTGGCGCGCGAAAAGAAGACCGAGAAGCTCAAGGCCATGCGGCTGTTGCAGGAGGCTGACGCCGAGCCTGTGGCCCCGGCGCCGAAACGCCAGCCGGCACGCAAGCGCACGAGCGCCTGACTGCGTTCATGGGCGGGCGCAGTCATGACCCGACCCGGGCGCTGCCGCGTCGCACCGATGCCAGGCAAGCGCAGATGTAATTCTCATCGATAGATGGTCTGCCTGCTGCGCCTCCCACGCGATGCGCAGCCAGGCTTTGCACGCGTCCTACTGCATGTTTCCTTAAATCCTATTCGATTTAAGGAAACATGCAGCAATTCAAAGTGCTACAGCGGCCTTTGCGCGTCTGATAAGACGCGCGGCGCTGTAGTTCCGAAGGCCGGTTAGTTGACCGGATTCGGCTCAGGGAACTGCCACTTTCCATCCAGTATGTCCTGCCGCGGCCGATAGAGGCGCACCGTATAGTTCCAGCCCTTCGTCGTCGGCAGGCAGTTGGCTATCTTGCCGTCGCAACCGCCGAACTGGATCGCGATCGCGCCATCGTCGCCCTTCTTCGCGGTGATGTTGTTGATGGTGTAGGCGTCGTACTGGTTCTTCTCGTAATATCCTGCCGCATTGTAGACGCTGACCGACCAGAATGCGTCGACCGGAACATCCTTCACATCGAGCTTATAGACCGTCGCGCCATCGTCCTTCGCCGGCGTGATGTTGAGATAGGTGGCATCCTTGTCCGGATTTCCGCCCCAGGCCGAGGCCGTCCCGATCAGGTGGCGAACGGGGTCGACATCGTCCTTGGTGCCGAAGGCCTTCTTGAAGTCCGGTATGGTTGAGCCAAGCACAAGCAGGGCCTCGCGCACCTTCTTCTGGCTCGCCGGATCCCAGGCGGGGACCTCGAAGGTGCCAACGCTCTTCTGGCTGACCTTGATTGCATCCTGCAGCGCGTGGACCGCCTCAATATCCTTCGCGTCGGCCGGATCGACGAGCGTGCGGATCCCCACCACAACGTAGCGCGTGCCGACACTCTCCTTCGTCAGCGTATGTTCGCCGGGATCATAGGTCACCTGCGGCACATAATGATCCTCGTTGATCACCTGCAACGACATGAAACGCTTTCCAGCGTCCGGCATGGTGATGGTCACCGCGCCGGCATCAAGGTCGAACACACCCGACGAATAGAGCGTGTCGCGGTTGAGGCGGATGACGGTCTGGTTGTCGATCGAGGCCGGTTCGCGGCGGTGCTGAAGTTTTCCGAGTTCGCCTTCCTTGATCATGGCGGCAGCATACATGTCGCTCTCGGCGCGGATGAAGTTGTCGACGCCGACAATAACGGGATCTGCGGCCTTGGCCGGTATCGTGCCGATCGCGGCAAGGGCCGTCGCCAGAAGGGTGGTTCGAAACGTGCTCATGCTGTGCGTCCTTTTTTGCTTGGAGCGTTTCCCGTTAACGGAATCGCAGAAACGCCCTATCTCTTTGTTTCTAGGCATTTCCTGACGGGAAACCGCTTCGCGCTTCGTGGAAATGCTCTAGGTGGCGGCTTTCAGTGGCGGGGCTTTCCATTTGCCGTCGAGCGCATCGGGTTTGGGCCAGTAGAGCCGCAAAACCACGAAGAACGGTCCTTTGGGTGCCGGTAGCCAATTGCTCTCCCGGTCAGGGCCGGGGCTCTCGTTCTGGACATGGAGCGTCAGGCCGCCGTCGGCATCCTGCTTGAGGCTTGGGAGCATCGGCGAATTGATGAGATAGCGGTCGAGCGAGTTGGCATAGAGCAGGCTTGCCGGCAGTTCGTAGAGCGTCAGCGACCAGAAGGCATTGACGGGTGGCAGTTGCCCGGGTTCGAAGCGCAGCGCATATTTGCTCGTGCCGGAGAGCGGTTTTTTCTGGTCGTCGATGAAATAGGCGGGATAGAGGGCCTCCTCCTTCGAGTTGCCGTAGATGCCGAGAACCGCGCCGGACATGCGCTGCATGTAGTCGTTCTTCAGGAACGCCCTTGTGCCGAAGCTGTCGGCGCTCGAAACCTTGCCGGTGTCGACCATGGTTTCCTTGTGTTCCCTAAAGGCAGCCCAGCCGTCGGCCATGCCGTCGGTGATCGCCTTCTGGATATCCGGCGGGAAGGCCTTGAGGTCGAATGTCTTGCCAGCGCCGATGTTGAGTTCGGCGAAGCGTGCCATCAGTTCCTTCTCCGAAGGATCCGTCGGGCAGAACTGCAGAATGAAATTGAGTTCGTTGAAGATCTCGGGTGACGTCTTTTCCTCCTCCGCGGTGAGCGGCGTAAAAAAGTTGACGGCAGCTGCGGGTGCAGGCGCGGTCTCTCCGAGAAATGCCGACAAGGGCTCGACCTTGTAGCCGGCCTGGATCTTCTCGACGTTTTCGATGTCGCCGGGGTTGAAGAGCTGGGTGCGGTAGAGCACGAAGGCAAACTCCGTCTCCGAGCGGATGACGTCCTTGATGCCGGGCGGTTTATCGCCCTTCCAGTTCGGCCCCGCAAGCAGGTAGCTGCCGGCATCATTTCCTGTTGCGCGGCTGCCGACATAGGCGAAGTTGAACGTGTACAGGTCGATGAATTGCAGCGAGTAGTAACGCTCCTTCTCGATTGCCGGAACGGTGAACACCAGCGGCTCGGCCCTGAGATCGGCGCCGACATAGGAGTAGGGCGTGTCCGAATTCGGCGTCTGGATGGCCTTGTCATCCGGCGTATAGACCCGGGCATTGTTGAACAGCGTGTTCCACGGCGCCTTGAACTCCGGACCGCCTGCGTCGACGAAGTAGGAATGCTGCACCCGGTAATTGTCGACCAGCGGAAAGCCGTAGATCGTCGCCTCCTTGGCGATCGCCCGTGCTTCATCTGGTGTGGGGGCGACATCCGCGGCGAGGGCCGGCAAGGCCGCCATATGCGGGAGCGTGGCAGCAAGCGCACCGACCATCAGAAGGGTTCGTCGTCTGAGCATGGCAAAATCCTCCGGGCGGAACGCGCGCAACGCAGATGACCGACGGACAATCCGACGGCATGTGCAAAGCCAAACGGGCCAGCAATGCTTCGATGGTGCGCTGTGGGTAGAAAACCGCAAGTACGTAACAGTTACGACGGCAGCTGCCGTTCGCTGTCGGCGCGATGGCGGTGCCTGACGACCTGCGGTAACATCGCTGCTCAAATACATCGCAGGTGAAGAGACCGTCGATGGAGCGCCACCTCGCAGCCGTCCTGATCGCCGACGTCGCCGGATACAGTCGCCTGAGCCGGCTCGACGAGGAGGGAACGCGCGCCAAATTCCAGAGCGACCTGCATGGCATTCTGGAGCCGAAGTTTGCCGAACACCACGGCCGGCTGGTCAAGACGATGGGCGACGGGCTGCTGGTGGAATTCCGCAGCGTCGTCGACGCGCTTCGCTGCGCGGTCGAGATCCAGCAGCGCAAGGCCGATCAACGAGGCGACGACGTCGCGGCCGATCGGTGGCTCGACTTCCGTATTGGCATCAATCTCGGCGATATCATTGTCGAAGGCGACGACATTCACGGCGATGGCGTCAATACCGCCGATCGGGTGCAGGGGCTGGCGGAGCCGGGCGGCATCGCCATTTCCGGTCCCGCCTATGACCAAGTCCGATCGAAGCTTGCTGTCGGTTTTGCCTCTCTCGGCGAGCAGACTGTCAGGGGCATCTCCGAGCCGATCCGCATCTACCGCGTGCTGCTCGATCCGACGGACGCCGGCAAGACCATTGTCAAGGATACGAAGCGGCATGCCACCCTAAGTAAGATCCTCATTGCCGGTGCCCTCATGCTGGTCCTCGCGCTTGCCGCAGCCTGGTGGCAGCCGTGGACGCTCATCCTGCCGGAGACGCAGACGGAGCGCTTTGCCTATCCCCTGCCGGATCAGCCTTCCGTCGCAGTCCTGCCGTTCATCAATGTCAGCGGCGACCGGGATCACGATCACCTGGCCGAAGGATTGACCGACGACCTGATCACCGAGCTTTCGAAAGTGTCCGGGCTGTTCGTAATCGCCCGCCATTCGGTGTTCGCGATGAAGGACAACGCTTCGAAGATCCAGGACGTGGCGGCGGAGCTTGGAGTTCACTACATTCTCGAGGGCACGCTGCAGCGGGCCGACCAGCGCCTGCGCATCAACGTCAAGCTGATCGATGCGATGAGCGGGTTATCGCTCTGGGCCGAGCGCTATGACCGGCAATATGCCGATCTCTTCGCGGTCCAGGACGATGTCATCGGCAAGATCATCGCGGCGCTGGAGGTCAAGCTCAGCGAGGGCGAGCGCGACCAGCTGGCGCGCATCCCGACCGACAATCTCGAAGCCTATGACTATTACATGCGGGCCGAGCAGCAGGGGCTCATCTACAGCGATGTCGATACCTATCGCCAGACGCTGGCCTTCTATCAGAAGGCGATCGATCTCGACCCGCGTTTCGCCAATGCCCATGCGGGGATCGCGCGGGTCGCCGTCGACGTCTGGCGCAACGATTACAACTATCTCTGGTCAGCGGCCGTCGCCCGCAAGATCGCCTATGACGCGGCGGGCCAGGCCTTGAAGCTCGACGGCAACAATGCGCGCGCGCATACGGTGCTGGCATTGCTGCAACTCGTCGATGGTCGCGAAACGGAGGCGCGGGAATCTGCCGCGAGGGCCGTCAGAGCGCAGCCGAGCGATCCCGAGGCCTTTGCCAATCTGGCGCTGATCCTCGCGCAAACCGGCGAACACGAACAGGCGATCGCCGATCTGGAACGGGCATTGAGGCTCGACCCGTCGCCATCCCCGAGTTTTCAGCTGCTGGCCGGCATCGTCTACTACACCTCACGCGACAACGACCGGGCGATCCCGCTGATCGAAGCCGCCGGCGAGGCCCTGCCGAACGCGGAAGCCGCACGGGAGTATCTAACCTCCGCCTATGCCCAGCGCGGCGATCGGGCCCGTGCGGTGGCGGAAGGCGAGAAGCTGCTGAAGCTCTTTCCCGACACCAACCTCACCTATTACAGTTACCTCTATGATTACTGGCGCGAAGAGGACCTCAACCGCCACCTCTACGGCCTGCGTACGGCCGGCATTCCGGAGTGGCCCTTCGGTTTCGTCGGGGCGGCGGCCGACAGGCTCGGGCCGGCGGAACTCGCCACGCTGACCGACGACAAGACCTGGACCGGGCAGCACAAGAACGGCACGAGTTTCATGCAATTCTTCGACAAAACAGGCAATACGGCCTACCGCAGCGCCAACACCAACATCACCGGGCGCGCCGAGGTGAAGGGCAACCAACTCTGCGAGAAGTTCGACGGCTATTTTCTCGACCGTATGGTCTGCGGCTATGTCTATCGCAACACGGCCAAGGGCGAACGCGGCGCCGACTTCATCCAGGTGACGCCGCAGGCGTTGAAATTCTTCTCGATCGAGCGCTGACGGCGGTTCGAAGAACGGCGCGCTTTCGGTTTTGACGGCGCCGCAGAAAAGCTCTCTCTCTTTGTTTTCACGCATTTTCTGACGGAGAACCGCTTCGCGCTTTTCCTGGAAATGCTTTAGCGCGCCTTCTGCCAGGTGGTACCGAGCTTTTCCGAAATGAGCGTGTTTTCCACTTCGGACCAGTGCTTTTTCGAATCGACCAGCTTGTTCGGGTTTTTCTCAAAACCTTCCGCCGCACCCGGATCATAGCTCAGGAACAGCTTGCCCTCGATGATGCGCCAGGCCTTGGGGTCGATATTGGTGGTCACCGTTCCGAACGAGACGCCGTCGGCGCAGTAGCCGCCATATTGCGGGGCGTAGCGGGTGGGTTCACGGATGAAAAGCTCACGGTTTTCCGCGCTGGCGAACTGCCAATTCGCTCCGAGCCAGCGGTAGGAATATTGCGGCGAGCCTTCGAGCGCCTTGTTCTCGGTGAAATAGGCGACCGGGTCGTAGCCCTTGATGGCGACATCGCCGAAATAGCCGGTGTTGACAAGGTCCTCGGCCATTATCGGCCCGGACAGTGCCAGAAACACCGTCGTAGCGAGGCCGACGGTGCAAGCGTATCGATGGTAAAACATTCCTCTTCTCCGATTTCCGGATGCGGTTGGCGCGCGTTTTGGCGTCACTTCCGCTTCGTGCATTCGGCATAGAGCCAGTCGCCGACGAGGTCGGCCTTCTGGCAGGTGGCGCCCGCCTTCAACAAAAGCTCGGCGGCGTCCCAATGGGAGCGCCAGCCTGCCTGTGTCAGCGGCGTGTAGCCGTTGCGCTCCTTCGCCTCGACCTCTGCTTTTTGAGTAAGCAGCAGAGCCACGACATCGGCGTGGCCCTCCTCGGCTGCGGCATGAAGCGGCGACATCTTGTAGAAGTTCTTGGTGTCGTTGACGTCGGCGCCCTTGGCGAGCAGCAACTTGACGGTGTCGAGATTGCCGCCATAGGCCGCCGCGTGCAGGGCGGTCAGCCCGCCCTTGTTGCGGATCTCGATGTCGCAGCCGCGGTCGAGCAGCAGCGCGACGACATCCGGCCGTCCGGCCAGTGACGCGACCAATAATGCCGGCTCGCCGGCCGTATCCGGCTCGGTGATGTCGGTACCCTGATCGAGTAACAGCGTGACGCTCTTGATGTCGCCGTCTCTTGCCGCGTCATGCAAGGGGCCCGCAAAAGCCGCCGAGGTGAAAAACGCCAGCCCGGCGACCGAGACACAGATAAAGTTCATCGCTCAACCTCCGCCCCAGCTTCGGTTTTGCATGTAAGGACATTCGAAAATATCACAGAGTGGTTGCCGTCAACAAGGTCAATTGCCGGTCCGGGCCCGAACGTGGTTTCCCCGGGGCGTTGCCTGATGCGGCAGACAGATGCAGAGCGCAGAAATTGCGCGTTAGGCGTTGACCCGCATCAGATCGAGCACGCGCTCCACCGCACAAGGGATGGGCGCAATGATCGGCGTGGTGAAGTCGGGTTGCAACTGTTCTGCCGCCTGACCGAGCGGGCCGCCGCCGATGATGACGGCTTCGGCGCCGTCAAGCTCGATGCATTGCCGCACCGCCTCGCCGAGCGCTTGCCGCAGCCGCTTTTCATCGCCGGCAAGTGCGAGCGGATCACCCGGCGTACAGCGGATGCCGGTATATTGGCCGGCAAGGCCGAGGTCGCGGGCGCGTTCGTCGATCGCCTCGATCAAATCAGGCGTCGTGGTTGCGACGCCGAACTTGCGGCCGCTGCGCGCGGCTTCGATCATGGATGCCTCGCAGATGCCGACGACGGGGACGTCGACACGGTCCTTGAGGCCAGCAAGGCCCGGGTCGCCGAAGGCACTGACGATGATGCCGAGGCAACCGGCGTCGTGAGCCGCACCGATCTCGATGACCTCGTCGGCCGCAGCGGTCAGCTGCTGCGGCGTGACGATCATCTGCGGGTTCCGCTTGGCCGTGGCGACTGCCACGGCCAAGCGTCCGGTTACAGCCCGCTCAGCGATGGCGAGCATCATGCTGCTTGTTGCCTGCGAGCTGTTCGGGTTGATCAACAGGATATGTGCGGTCACGTTCTGACTTCCATGCCGACATTGATCTTGTTTGGTTCAGCCTTGGCGAGGTCGGCGTCCGCCGGCTGGTCCAGGTCTTCCATCGACATGCCATAGGTCTCGGGGCCGAGCTGGATGCAGAATGCGAAGACCGCGTACATGCCGGCTGCCAGGCCGAACACCCCGACCATGCCGTAGGTATCGAACAGCATGCCGGAAATCGTCGGCACGAAGGAGCCGGCTGCAGACCCCGTCGCCAGGATGAGTGCGACGCCGAAGGCGCGGATGCGCGTCGGGAAGAGCTCCGGTGCGTAGATCCAGATCGAGGTGTTGAGCAAGAGCACGAAGAACTGGAAGATCGCTCCGAACATCAAGACGAGGTAGATGTTGGTGCCGAGATAGGCGATCGAAACTGCCGCCAGGCACGCGAAGACCGCACCGACCGTCAGCACCTTCTTGCGCGGGAAGTAATAGCCGAACATCGAGGCGGCGATGGCGCCGAGCACGCTGCCGCTCTGAATGATCATGCTGTAGAGCAGGCTGCCCTGCAGGGTGTAGCCCATCGACACGAAGATGATCGGCATCAGGGTGAGCACCGACAGCTGGGCGCCGTAGCTCATGAGGATGGCGATCGCGACGGGAATGGTTCGGCCGATGAACGGCGCGCGGAAGAGCTCCTTCCAGTCGCTCTTGGCCGGTGCTTCGTCCTGCAGATGCTCCTTGGTCAGATATTCCTCGACCTTCAGGTTGCGCGGCCGCAGCGATCCGGAGGCGAGGATCGACAGCACCTTGTTGGCCTCGTCGATCTTTCCCTGCGAGGCAAGGAAGCGCGGGGTCTCGGGCACGAACCGGCGATAGAAGACCACGAGCAGCGCGGGCAATGCCAGCGAAGCAAACAGCCAGCGCCAGCTGTTTTCACCGGGAAAGAGCGTGAAGATCAACAGGCCGAAGGCGGGGGCAAGGAAGTTGCCGAAGCCGCCGGCGCCGACATTGACGAGGCCGGCTGCCGTGCCGCGGAATTTCGGCGAGCAGAATTCCGACAGCATCGTCACAGCGGTGGAGATTTCGCCGCCGACGCCGAAGCCGACAATGGCGCGGGCAAAGCACAGCGCTGCGAAATTCGGCGCGAGCGCGCAGGCCGCCGAGCCGATAGTGAACAGGAGAAGGTTGATCGTCAGCATCACGCGGCGGCCGTAGCGATCGCCGAGGATGCCCGACAGCAACCGGCCGAGGGCGGCGCTGCCGAAGGTGATGGTGTTGAGGAAGCCGATATCCGTGCCGGTCAGGCCCCAATGTTCCTTGAGGATCGGGCCGGCGACGCCGATGGTGTTCTGCTCGAAACTGTCGAACAGGCAGCCGATCAGAACGAGGGCGATGATCTGCTTGTGGGCGCCGGTGACGCCGATCTTGGTAAATGCTGATTCCAACTGTCGAATGACCGGCGAAGACTTGCCGGACGGCACCATATTTTCCGCTGCCATGGTTTGTTCCCCTTTATGGCTTAATTGGCGTGAAAACATAGTTTCATGATGCTACATCAAGAAATCACAGTTTCATACAAGAATCTTGCTTCGAACCGAACAAACCGGACATTTCGCGCCTGACGGGCGCACTTGCCGTCCAGCACAATTCACCTTCGAAACAACGCCATTGAGGAATGCAGATTTCATGCCAAAATACCGGAAACTATAGTTTCTCCTTTGCAATCAAATATATGGACCGCCGCTGGTCCATATCTACAGCTTGGAACTGTGGTTTCCTGTGATCGAATAGTGCACTGCTGTTTCAGGCAGATGCCCAAACAACGGTCACAACTCTTCGAGCGCGTCGTTCAGTGCTTCGATGCCGCGCAGACGGTTGCGGCCGCTCACACCGGCCGTTTCGATGCAGCGCGTCGTCAGGAGGTGGCAGAGCGCCATGACCGAGACATGGTTGAAGAGCGGGCCGGGGGCCAGCGTCTGGCAGCGGAAATGCCACTCGGCCTTGCTGAGGAAGGGCACGCCCTCGTCGGTGATGTAAAGCAGGCGGGCACCGGACTTTTCCACCTGGTTGATGAGCGCATCCATCAGGGCGATGCGGCGGCGCAGCCCGAAGACGATGACGACGTCGTCAGGTGTGAAGCTGACAAGGTGTTCGCCCAGCGTCTGTCCTCCGCCGGGAATGGCCGAGATGTTCTCGATCACCTGCGTCAGCTGCCATTGCAGATAGGTGGCGAAGGAATGGCTGGCGCGAAAGCCGATCACCCAGACCTTGCGCGCCTTCAACAGTGCTGCCGACGCGGTGTTGATCTGGGTTTCCGATATCGCAAGGAAGGTGGCTTCGATATTGGCAACCCCTTGTGCCACATGGGCGGTAACGGATTGCTCGCCGGCGGTATCGGCGCTCGTCGCCAGGAAGAGGCGCGATCCCGTCTGCTTGTCGGCGCGCGCATGGCGGCGCGCCTCCTCGTAGTTTTCATAGCCGAGCCGCTGGATGAAACGCGATACGGTCGCCTTCGACACATGCGCCAGTGCCGCCAGTTCCTGGGCGGAGTAGCTCGCGACCTCACCCGGAAAGTCGCAGAGAAAGTCGCCAAGGCGCCGCTCTGCGGGATGAAGCTCCGGCAGGACCTGACGAACGCGGGTGAGGAAGGATCGCTCTTTGGGACTCATTACCAATTCCGTGAAACTGTCGTTTCACGGACTGTCCGATTTCCGCGAGGGGTTGGCAAGAGTGCAAGGCCGGAAAGCGCCGGCCCTGCCGTTATGTCGCGTCGAAGTCGCCTTAGTATTTTGACGGCACGTAGAGTTCGGGCGGCAGCACCTTGCGCTCGTAGTCCGGGTTGAACACCCGCTCCGGCAGGGTGATCTCCTCGTGCGGCACATCCTCATAGGGGATCTGGTGCAGCAGGTGATCCATACAGTTTAGCCGCGCCCGCTTCTTGTCGTTGCCTTCGACGATGTGCCACGGCGCTTCGGGAATGTTGGTTCTGGCGAAGGTTTCTTCCTTGGCCTTGGTATAGGCCTCCCAGCGCACGCGCGACTGGAGATCCATTGGCGACAGCTTCCACTGTTTCAGCGGATCATGGATGCGCACCAGGAAGCGCATCTGCTGTTCCTCGTCGGTGATCGAGAACCAGTACTTGACCAGCCGGATGCCGGAGCGCACCAGCATGCGCTCGAATTCCGGCACGTCGTTGAAGAACTGCTCGACCTGGTCTTCGCTGGCAAAGCCCATGACCCGCTCGACGCCGGAGCGATTGTACCAGGAGCGGTCGAACAGCACGATCTCGCCGCCGGCCGGCAGATGCGGCACGTAGCGCTGGAAATACCATTGGGTCTTTTCGCGGTCCGACGGGGCGGGCAGGGCCGCGACCCTGACGACACGCGGATTGAGCCGCTGGGTGATGCGCTTGATCACCCCGCCCTTGCCGGCGGAATCGCGCCCCTCGAAGATCACCACGACCTTTTCCTTGTGGTGCACGACCCAGTCCTGCAGCTTGATCAGCTCGGATTGCAGCGCGATCAGGGCGCGGAAATAGTCGATGCGCGGCAGCGATGGCGGATGGTTCTTGCGGTAGATCTTGCGGATCTCTTCCGAAAGTGCCGGCTCGGAAAGCTCGAGTTCGTAGTCCTCATCGAGCGTGTCGGCCAACTCCGCTTCCAGCCAGTCCTGCCCGTCGAAGTCGCCATTTGACCTGTTCATCGCATCCCTCCAGCGCACAAGCGCGCAATGCGGCAGCCCGCGGCATGATGCTACCGTCCTTTGGCTTATTCCATAGCCGCATGAAGGGAATTTGACGCCGCCCTTGGCAGCCGGCGCCGTTACTGCGGGGCCGTTCTACCCCTTGATGTACCAGCCCCAGGGCTCGTCGGCATCGAAGCTGGTGATCTGCTTGGTCTCGAGATAGTTGGCAAGGCCCCATCGGCCGAGCTCGCGGCCGATGCCAGACTGCTTGTAGCCACCCCAGGGTGCCTCGGTGAAGGTCGGTTGCGAGCAGTTGATCCAGACGATGCCGGCGCGCAAGGCGCGGGCGACGCGTTCGCAGCGCGCCGTGTCCGTGGACATGACCGCAGCGGCAAGGCCGAAACGGCTGTCATTGGCCATGCGCAGCGCATCGGCTTCGTCCGCGAACGGCTTGACGCAGACGACAGGCCCGAAGATCTCCTCGCGCCAGACATAGCTGTCTTCGCTCATGTCGGTCAGAACGGTCGGCTCGATGAAGTACCCGCTGTTGAAACCGGCAGGCCTGCCGCCGCCTGCTGCCACCGTCGCGCCGTCCTGACGGGCGCGGTCGATCGCGGTCAGGATCTTGTCATATTGCCCCTTGGAAACGATCGGCCCGAGCAGCGTGCCTTCGTCGAGGCCGTTGCCGATGGTGATCCTGGCCACCTCTTCGCAGAGCCTTTTGACGACGGCATCGTAGATCGGCTCCTCGACGAGCACGCGCGAGGTTGCCGAGCAGACTTGTCCCTGATTCCAGAAGACGCCGAACATGATCCATTCGACGGCCTTTTCGATATCGCTGTCGGCGAAGACCACGAAGGGGGATTTGCCGCCGAGCTCGAGGCTGATGTTCTTGATGTCCTGGGCGCCGGCCATCATCACTTTTCGCCCTGTCGGTACCGAGCCGGTAAAGGCGAGCTTGTCGACCAGCGGGTGTTCGGTCAGCGGCTGGCCCGCATCCTGACCGGTGCCGGTGACGATGTTGAGCACGCCGGGCGGAAGCTCGACTTCCTCGGCGATTGCGCCGAGTTCCAGGGCGGTCAGCGGCGTCAGCTCGGACGGTTTCAGCACGATGGTGCATCCGGCGGCAAGCGCCGGTGCCACTTTCCAGGAGACCATCAGCAGCGGATAGTTCCAGGGTGTGATCGCGCCGACGACCCCGAGCGGCTCGCGGATGGCGCGCGCAGTGAACCTGTTGTCGCCGACGGCGATCGTTTCCTCGGGGTTGGCGTCGAGTTCCTCGGCAAGCCCGGCATAGTAGCGAAAGCACCCGGCGGCATCGTCGATATCCCATAGCGCCTCCGGCAACGGCTTGCCGTTGTCGGTGACTTCGAGACGCGCCAGCGAGTGGCGTCTTTCCTCGATCGTCTCGGCAATCGCCCGGAGATAGGCGGCCCGCTCAGTGCCGGTAAGCTTTGGCCACGGGCCGCTGTCGAAGGCGATGCGGGCGGCTTTGACGGCGCGGTCGATATCGTCATAGGTGGCGGCCGGCGCGCGGTGGATGACCTCCTCTGTCGCCGGATCGATCACGTCGAGCGTTCCGCCGCGGCGGGGTTTCTCCCATTTGCCATCGATGAACAACTTGTCCCGCATACCAGTCCCCTCATTTTCAGCCGAGAGAGTATGGCCCCCGCGATGGCGATAGCGCCAGCCGCCGGCCATACTTTTTCTGGGCTATGTCGCTTTCCGTGCAAGCCTTTACGCTCTTCGGCTCAAAGGCCTCCAGGCAAGGAACGGAAGAACGGGAAGGATCGCGCCGGCACTGGCAACGAACCAGAACTGCCGAAGCGTCATCCAGCCGCCGCTATGCAGCGTGCCTGTGAGGACGCCCGCCACCATGAACAGATCCATCAACGGCAGGCTCAGAGCGTAGAAAGCCGCCTGGCGCTCAAGGCTCAGCCTCTGTTGAAGGCGGCAAAGGCGACCATCTCCGGTATGCCGCCAATGATCAACATCACGGTTGCCAGTGCGTGGGTCGGGGCGAAGACCAAGGCGAGCGTCGTCGCCCCTTCGAGAAGACTGGCGACGAGATAGGCGGTCAGCAGCGATTGTGCGTCGACCAACATTCGCGCCAGACGGTTCGAGACGAGCGCGCCGATAACGGCACCCGCCCCTTGCGCGGCCAGCAGCACGGTCCACATGGTTGGGCCAAGCCCGAACTGGTCGTGATTGAGCCAGAACAGAAAGGGCTGCAGCGCGCCAAGGGAAATCATATAGCCGAGAGCGGGCAGGACCAGTGCCCAGAGCACCGCGTTCTCTCTCATCGTTGCGGCGGCCTCTCTGAGAAGGCCGGATCCAGCGGTTGGCTTCGGCTTGAGTGAGATCTGCCCCGGCGCCGCGACGCCCTGGCAAAGAGCGATCGCGGCCAGGAGGTGGCCGACGGCAAGCGCGAGGAAAGCCGGAACAGGGGATGCGATCGTCAGCACAAGCCCGGCCGCCGGTGGGCCGAAGATTTTGGCAAGCCGATCGATCGTCTGAAACGTCGTGTTTGCTTCCATGTTGCGACCGGCAGGCACGACGGCCGCGCGTAGCGCCAGCAGGCCCGGGACAACAATGGTGTCTGCAAGCCCGATTGTCAGGACCACGACCTGCAGCGTGCCGGAGTGCGCGACGATGGCAAGAACGACAACGCACAATGCGGTGACGATCAGCCCCGCACAAACGGGCAACCGTGGACCAGTGCGCCGGATCAGGCTGGCGGCAATCGGGGCAAACAGGATGCGCGGCGCGAGCCTAAGCGCGAGACTGCCGACAAGTTCTGCGCCGGTGCCGAACCGGTGCGCGACGAGAAGCGGCAGTGCTGCGACCAGCATCCACGAGCAGAAGGAATAGAAGGCAAGAGCAAAGCCGACGCGCCGGAAGGCGGTCGATTTCCAGGGGGGTGGCGATGTCATAGCAAGCCCGGATGGCAGTCGATTGCCTCATGCTCCCCCTCGTCGCCGGTCCCTCACTGGGCCGTGTCGCGGATCTAGGAGAAAGAGGTCTATCGAATCACTGAAGACCAGCCCGTGAGACACGGGCGACTTTGGGCTCGCTGCTGCAAGCCCCGCCTTGCGGGGCTCGTCACGCGATCAGGTGTGGTTCGGTCGACATGAACGCCCTGTTATCATGGCTGCGGGGGCAGCGACAAGAATTGTGGTGGGGAGGGGTGCCCGATCACCGGCTCTGACTTGCGAGTGCAGGCATGGCGTTTGCGAGCTGCGTGATCACCATGCCGCCGATGATCAGGGCGACGCCGACGAGGCGGGCGACGCTTGCCGGTTTTTCCGGAAAGCCCATCAGGCCGAAGTGATCGATCAGGATCGAGACCGCCATCTGTCCGGCGATCACCGCGACAATGAAACTGGCGGCACCCAGCTTCGGCGCAAGCAGCAGTGCGGCGGTGATGTAGATCACGCCGGCCGCGCCGCCGATCCAGATCCACCATGGCCCCTTCAGCGCCTCGCCGGGCGTTAGCATCGGTACGCGAAAGGCGATCATGATGGGAATGATGAGGGCGAGGCTGACCCCGAGCGAAACGACAGTCGCCCACAGGGGATGACCGATCAGCCGACCAAGCATGGCGTTAGCGCCGGCCTGGAACGGCACGACCGCTCCGGCGAAGACAGCGGCGAGGACGAGGAGGAGAGATCCAGCATTTGGCATGACGATATTCCGATCTGTTTGACGGCCTCATGGTTCATCATTCAAATCAAGAATGGAAATTCGTAGATCGTACGGTCTATATTTACTGAATGAATAGTCTGACTGGAATCGATCTGAACCTGCTGGTCGTGCTCGATGCGTTGCTGGCCGAACGCCATGTTTCTCGCGCCGCAGTGCGTCTGAACAAGAGCCAGCCCGCCGTCAGCCATGCGCTGGCGCGCTTGCGCGATCTCTTCGATGATCCCCTGCTGGTGCGACATGGCGGGCGGCTGGAGCCGACCATACGAGCGCTTGAACTCGCGCCGCGGCTCGCGGAAGCCATGGGCCGGGTGCGGTCGTTGCTAACCCCTGCAGGGTTCGACCCCGCAACCGAGCGGCATGCGTTCAGCTTGGCGATGTCGGACTACGGCGCGGCGGTGCTGCTGCCGAAGCTGATGGCGACCCTGCGCGTCGAGGCGACGCATATCGATCTGATCGTCAGTCAGGCAAGCCGCGAAGTGATGGCGTCGCAGGTGACCGATGGCGAGATCGATCTGGCGCTGGGCGTGTTCCCGACGCACGGAGAAGGCATCCGGTCATCCCTGCTCTTCAGGGAAAGCTTTGCCTGTCTTGCAGACGCGTCGCGGTTTGGCGGATCGCCGACCATGGATCTCGGCGAATATCTCGCCCGGCCGCATGTGCTGGTGTCGCTGCGTAGCGATGTCAGCAACGAAATCGACCTGGCGCTGGCGGCAACGGGGAACGCGCGCCGCATTTGCCTTGCGGTTCCGCATTGGAGCGTCGCACCGGGCCTAGTGCGCGGCACTGACCTCGTCTTGACCGTGGCACGCCGCATCCTGCCGCAGGGGGACGGCGACGGGTTGGTCGTCTTCGAGCCGCCCTTTGCCATTCCGCCGTTCGACTTCGAGCAGATCTGGCACCGGCGCCGCGAAGGCGATCCGGGTCATCGCTGGTTGCGGACGCTGATTGGGCGCCTTCTCGGCGATGGGGAGCCGGCTGCGGGCTGATGACGCGGTGCCACCCGTCTCTCCATTATTGTGCGAGCCAAGTGGACCTGCGCTTCACCTCGTCAGGTCCGTGTAATCCGGCGATTGTTGAAGCGCAAAAAAAGACCCGGTCGGATGGGCCGGCCGGGTCTCCAAAAGTTTTGGGGTTACTGGCGCTATCAGGCGTGCCCGACGCCCTGGATCGCCGACACCTGCCATTCGCCGTCAGCCTTGCGCACGAAGGTCCAAAGCTCGACGGCTTCTGTCAGATTGTCCGGATCGCCGCTGACGACGCGGCCGGTGGTGCGGTCGCGCATCACGTCGATGCTCTCGTAGCGCATGGCGACGGTTGCGTAGTCCTTACCGTCTTCCGACCAGGCTTCGGCGACATCGCCCTGCACGAGGTGGACGTCGGTGACGTCGTTCTTGACGCCGCTGGTGGCGTTGTCGCTGAGCTCTTCGGCCAGATAGGACATGGCTTCCGGCGTCGTCAGGCGACGCAGCGTGCCGTAGTCCTCGGCTGCATAGGCTGCCTGAACGTCCTTCAGCATCTTCTCGAACTGTTCAAGATCCGACTGGCCGACGCCGATTTCATCGGCCGGGCCTTCCGCTGCGGGGGCCGGTGCCGGCGCGACGCTCGGGCGCGCGTTCGCCTGCCCACTTGCCTGTCCGCCGCCGATGCTCGGGATCTTGAACGATGGTGCGCCGGCCGAAGGCGACTGAGCCGACGACCGCTCGGACGGGCCGGCATAGGCCGGCTGGCGGTTGCGGCCGAAGAAGCGCATGGCGAGCATGATCACGCCGCCGATCAGGAGCATCTGCACGATCAGACCGAGGAAGCCGGCCGCACCACCGAAGCCGCCGCCCATCAGCATACCGATCAGGCCGCCGACCATGAGGCCGCCGAGAAGCGAGCCACCGAAGCCGCTGAAGAAGCCCGGGCGCGCATTGGGCGTGTTGGCGTTCGGACGCGTCTGGCCAGCGGCCGGATTGGTCGTCGTCGGGCCGGCGTCCTGGCGCGGCGTCATCGAGCGGTCGATCGGTGCCGCGTTGGTCGGCGCGGTGCGGGTGACGGGTGGCTGCGAAAAGGTGCGTGTACCGCGGCTGCCGAAGCCGCCGCCGGAGCGCCGCGCCTCGGCGACATCAACAACCGTGAGCCCGATCGTGAGACCGATCGCCATCATCGCCAGAGCTCGTCCAAAACGCTGCATTGCCATTCAAACCCCTTATAGTGCTTGGGCCCCTGAAGGGCCTTCATGGCTGCATATAGAGGTTTCAGTCCCGGATTTTAAGGTTTGCACGTCGCATTTTGGCCAGTTTACCGTAATCCCGGCGGCAAAGGATGCGATTCGGCGATCAAAGGTTGGCCGCGAGGATCATCGTCGCCGCCTTCTCGGCAATCATGATCGTCGGCGAGTTGGTGTTGCCCGAAGTGATCGTCGGCATGATCGAGGCATCGGCAATCCTCAAGCCCTGCAGGCCGCGCAAGCGCAGTTCGGGATCGACGACGCTTGTCGGGTCCGCGCCCATACGGCAGGTGCCGACCGGGTGGAAGATCGTCGTGCCGATATCACCGGCGGCGCGCTGCAGATCCTCATAGCTCTCATAGGACGGGCCAGGTTTGAACTCGACCGGGTTAAAGCGGGCGAAGGATGGCTGGCTGACGATCTGGCGCGTCAGGCGGATGGAGCGGACCGCGACATCGCGGTCGGCCTCAGCCGTCAGATAGCGCGGGCGAATGTCGGGCGCCGTTGCGAAATCCGGCCCCTTCAGGTGCACCGATCCCCGGCTTTCCGGCCGCAGGTTGCAGACGCTGGCGGTAATCGCCGGGAAGGCATGAACCGGCTCGCCGAACTTTTCGAGCGACACCGGCTGGACATGATATTGTAGATCGGGCGTTTCCTTCTCGGGGCCAGAGCGGGTGAAGATGCCGAGCTGGCTCGGCGCCATTGCCATCGGACCCGAGCGCCTCGCGAGATATTCGAGGCCGATTGCCGCCTTGCCGAGAAGCGTACTTGCCTTCTCGTTCAGCGTCGGCACGCCGGTCACCTTGTAGGCGAGGCGCAGTTGCAGGTGATCCTGCAGGTTTTCGCCGACGCCTGCCAGCTCGTGCCGGATCTCGATACCGTTGTCCCTCAGCACATCGCCTCGGCCGATGCCGGAAAGCTCCAATATCTGCGGCGAGCCGATGGCGCCGGCGGAAAGGATCGTTTCGCGGCGACACCGCGCACGCTTGACTGTGCCGTCATGCTGGAATTCCACGCCGGCGATGCGACCATCCTCAATCACCAGCCGCCGGACATGCGCCTTGGTCAGAATAGTGAGATTGCGCCGATTGCGCGCGGGCCGCAGAAACGCCTTTGCGGTGTTCCAGCGGATGCCGGAGCGTTGGTTGACGTCGAAATAGCCGGAGCCTTCATTGTCGCCGCGATTGAAGTCCGACGTTTCCGGAATGCCGGCCTCGGTGGCCGCCTTCTGAAAGGCGTCAAGCACAGCCCAGCGAACGCGCGCCTTTTCCACCCGCCATTCGCCGCCAGCGCCATGCATGTCGTCGGCGCCGCGATAGTGGTCTTCCGACTTGCGGAAATGCGGCAGGACGTCGTCCCATCCCCAGCCGGTGCAACCCAGTTGGCGCCAGTGATCGTAGTCCCGCGCCTGGCCGCGCATGTAGATCATGCCGTTGATCGACGAGCAGCCTCCGAGCACTTTGCCGCGGGGATAGCCGAGCGCCCGGCCGTTCAGCCCTTCCTCGGGGGCGGTGGTGAAACACCAGTCGGTGCGGGGGTTGTTGATGCAATAGAGATAGCCGACCGGAATGTGGATCCAGTGATAATTGTCGCTGCCGCCGGCCTCGAGCAGCAGGACTCGGTGATCCCGGTTTTCGGAAAGGCGGTTCGCCAGAACGCATCCGGCGCTACCCGCTCCGACGACGATGTAGTCGAACGTGTCCATGGGCTCACTCTCTTCTCGGTGCCCGGTCCGGCGGAAAGCGGGACCGGGCCAGCTCTCTTTCCCGAGGCGCGACGTTTAGTGCCGGTGCTCGAAGCCGAGCTTGCGGCCAAGTCGTGAATTGTAGAACTCGCCGACGATGCCGCGCCGGAACAACAGCACGCAGACCATGAACACCAGGCCGGTGATGATGGTGACCGGGAATTCGGAAGTTGCGAGATAGTTCTGCAAGGTCACGACCAGGCCGGCGCCGAACAGCGGTCCGATCAGCGTGCCGATGCCGCCGAGCAGCGTCATCAGGATGACCTCACCCGACATCTGCCAGCTGACGTCGGTCAGCGTCGCGAACTGGAAGACCAGCGCCTTGACGCCGCCGGCAAGGCCGGTGAGCGCTGCCGACATGACGAAGGCCGCGAGCTTGTAGTTGCGCACGGAGTAGCCGAGCGACACGGCACGTGTCTCGTTCTCACGGATCGATTTCAGGATCATGCCGAACGGCGAGTGAATGATCCGCCAGATGATCGCGACGCCGATGATGAAGACGCCGAGAACGAAGTAATACATGTTCGTCGACTGACTGAGATCAATGAAGCCGAAGAGATGGCCACGCGGCACGGACTGGATGCCGTCCTCACCCTTGGTGAATTCCGCCTGCAGGCAGAAGAAATAGAACATCTGTGCCAGCGCCAGCGTGATCATGGCGAAGTAGATGCCCTGCCTTCGGATGGCGAGAAAACCGATGATCGCGCCGAGAAACGCAGCGCCCGTGACGCCGACCAGAATGCCGAGTTCCGGCGGCAGCCCCCATTCTTTCACCGCATGGGCGGTGAAATAGGCGGCTCCGCCGAAGAAGGCTGCGTGCCCGAAGGAGAGCAGGCCGGTGTAACCGAGCAGCAGGTTGAAGGCGCAGGCAAACAGCGCGAAGCACAAGAGCTTCATCAGGAATACGGGATAGAAGAACAGGGGGGCGAGCACCAGCAGCGCAAGACCCGCCGCCAGGAAGATCGTCTGCGCGACGACCGGCTTCTTTTCCCTGGGTTTATCGATATCGAGTGTCAATGTCATATCAAACATCCCGGCCGAAGAGGCCTGCCGGCCGTATCAGGAGAACGATGGCCATGATCACGAAGATCACGATGTTGGAGGCTTCGGGGTAGAACACCTTGGTCAGCCCCTCGGCGACGCCGAGCAGGTAACCGGTGACGATCGCCCCCATGATCGAGCCCATGCCGCCGACGACCACCACGGCGAAGACGACGATAATGATGTTCGACCCCATCAGCGGCGAGACCTGGTAGATCGGCGCGGCAAGCACCCCGGCAAGGGCGGCAAGTGCTGCCCCCAGCGCATAGGTCAGCGTCAGCAGGAACGGCACGTTGATGCCGAAGGACTGGACGAGGATCGGGTTTTCGGTCGCCGCGCGCAGATAGGAGCCGAGCTTGGTCTTTTCGATGACGAGCCAGGTGCCGATGCAGACGACGAGCGAGAAGGCGATCACCCAGCCGCGATAGACCGGCAGGAACATGAAGCCGAGATTGGTGCCGCCGGCAAGGGCGGCCGGCGTGGCATAGGGCTGGCCCGAAGCGCCATAGAGATAACGGAACGTGCCTTCGATCGTCAGCGCCAGGCCGAAGGTGAAGAGCAGGCCGTAGAGCGGATCGAGCGTGTAGAGCCGCCGCAACATCGTGCGTTCGATGACGGCGCCGACAAGCCCGACGGCGAGCGGTGCTATGATCAGCGCCGGCCAGTAGCCGATGCCGAAATACGAAAGCAACATCCAGGCGAAGAAGGCGCCGAGCATGTATTGCGCGCCGTGGGCGAAGTTGATGACGCGCAAGAGGCCGAAGATGATTGCAAGACCGAGGCTCAAGAGGGCGTAGAACGAGCCGTTGATCAGGCCGATCAGCAGCTGGCCGAGGAAGGCTTGCAGCGGAATTCCAAAGATCATGGTCATGGTTCAGACCCCCAGCACGTCATGCAGCATGTCCATGCGGGCGGAGAGTTCCGAAACCGGAAACTCGCCGACCATGCGGCCATGATCCATCAGGTAGAAACGGTCGGCAACCTTGCTGGCGAAGCGGAAGTTCTGTTCGACCAGCAGGACGGTCATGCCGCGCTCCTTCAATGTCTTGAGCACGTCGCCGATGCGCTGGACGATAACAGGGGCAAGGCCCTCTGTCGGTTCGTCGAGCAGCATCATGCGCACGCCGGTTCTGAGGATCCGGGCGATCGCCAGCATCTGCTGCTCACCGCCGGAAAGCTTGGTGCCCGGGCTGTTGCGGCGCTCGTGCAGATTGGGGAAAAGCTCGAAGATTTCGTCGACCGTCATGCCGCCCTTGGCCACCGCCGGCGGCAGCAGCAGGTTTTCATAGACCGAGAGCGTCGAAAAGATGCCGCGCTCCTCGGGGATGAAACCGAGGCCGCGATGGGCGACCCGGTGCAGCGGCACCTTGATCAGATCCTCGCCGCCAAAATCGATCGCGCCCTTGCGATTGCGCACGATGCCCATGATCGAGCGCAGGGTGGTGGTCTTGCCGACGCCGTTGCGCCCGAGCAGGGTGACCATCTCGCCTTCGCCGACCGTCATGTCGACACCATGCAGGATGTGGCTTTCGCCGTACCAGGCGTTGAGGCCGGAGACTGTTAGAAGCGGTTTCATCTCAGGCCTCCTCGGTGCCCATATAGGCGGTGCGCACCCGCGGGTCGGCCGACACTTTTGCGTAATCGCCCTCGGCGAGGATCTCGCCACGCTGCAAGACGGTGACGTGATGGCAAAGCGTCGAGACGACGGAGAGATTGTGCTCGACCATCAGCACGGCGCGTTCGCGCGCCACCTCGCGGATGATCTCCGCCACCATGCCGACATCCTCATGGCCCATGCCGGCCATCGGCTCGTCGAGCAGCAGCACCTTCGGGTCGAGCGCCAGCGTTGTCGCGATCTCCAGCACCCGCTTGCGGCCATAGGAAAGATCGGCGGCAACCGCGTTTCGTTCCTTGTCGAGGCCGACGGAGCGGATCAGCTGATCGGCCTTGGCGGTCAGTCCGTCGAGCGCCGACATCGGCTTCCAGAACTGGGTCGCAAGACCGTTCGGACGCTGCAGCGCCACGCGCACATTGTCGAGCACGCTCATATGCGGAAACACCGCCGAGATCTGGAAGGAACGAACCAGACCCATGCGCGCCACCTTGTCCGGCGCCATGCGGGTGATGTCTTCGCCGAGCAGCGTGATCGTGCCGTCGGTCGGCTGCAGGAACTTGGTCAAAAGGTTGAAGACCGTCGTCTTGCCGGCGCCATTCGGGCCGATCAGCGCATGCACGCGGGCATGGTGGACGTCGAGGTTGACGTTGTTGACGGCGGTAAAACCGCCGAAATCGCGACGGAGACCGCGGGCGGACAAAACCACCCGCGGCGCTCCATTCTGTTCTGGCAAGGCAGCGGTCATCGCGATCCGACCGCTCACGATTTTACGAGTTCGCAGCCGCTCTTGGCCGGGTCGATGAAGGCTTCGGAACCGGGGATGGTGGCGAGCACCTTGAAGTAGTCCCAGGGCTCCTTGCTTTCGTCCGGCTTTTTCACTTCCAGCAGGTACATGTCGTGGATCATGCGGCCGTTCTCGGCGACCTTGCCGTTTTCGGCAAAGACGTCGTTGACGGGCAGGGCATGCAGTTCCTTCGAAACCGCATCGCCGTCGTCGCTGCCGGCCTTCTCGATCGCCTTCAGATAGGAAAGTACCGCGGAGTAAGTGCCGGCATGGACCATGTTCGGCATCTTGCCGGTACGCTCCATGAAGCGCTTGCCGAATTTTGCCGTTTCTTCGTTGCGGTTCCAGTAGAAGCCTTCGGTCAGCGTCAGGCCTTGAGCCGCCTCGAGGCCGAGGCCGTGGACTTCGGCGAGCGTGAACAGCAGCGCCGCCAAGCGCTGGCCGCCCTGGACGATGCCGAATTCGGCCGCCTGCTTGATGGCGTTGGAGGTGTCGAGGCCGGCATTGGCAAGGCCGATGACCTTGGCGCCCGAAGACTGCGCCTGCAACAGGAAGGACGAGAAGTCGGTGGTCGCCAGCGGATGGCGCACCGAGCCGACGACGGTGCCGCCGTTCTCCTTGACATAGTTGCCGGTGTTTTCCTCGAGCGAATAGCCGAAGGCGTAGTCGGCGGTCAGGAAGAACCAGCTGTCGCCGCCCTGCTTGACCAGCGCGCCGCCGGTGCCGACCGCCAGCGCATGGGTGTCGTAGGCCCAGTGGAAACCATAGGGCGAGCACTGCTTGCCGGTCAGCTCGGTGGTGGCAGCACCGGTATTGATGGTGATCTTCTTCTTTTCCTTCGACAGCGCCTGGACGGCGAGGCCGACGGAAGAGCTCGTCAGCTCCATGATGCTGTCGACCTGCTCGGTGTCGTACCATTGCCGCGCGATGTTGGAGGCGATGTCGGCCTTGTTCTGGTGGTCGGCGGTGATCACTTCCACCGGAACGCCCAGAACCTTGCCGCCGAAATCCTCGACCGCCATCAGCGCCGCCTCATAGGAGGACTTGCCGCCGAAATCGGCATAGACGCCGGACTGGTCGTTCAAGATGCCGATCTTGACCTTGCCGTCGGATGCGTCGGCGAGCGCCGCCGTGCTGCTGGCAAGCATCATTGCGAATGCGGTGAGCAGTTTCTTCGTCATCGTGTCCTCCTCCAAGGGCCTTCAGGCGGGGACGGTCTCGCGCAAAATCGCGCTCGGTTCCGGCAAGGCGCATGGCATTGCCGGACCATCGGTCCCGTTCTGTTCAAATTTGGCCAGACATGCTCCTCAGATGCCGGCTCCGACGATACAATCCGGAAAAATTCGCTTGGACGCAAGCGGCGCGGCCCGTAAATTGCAAACAGGGTCTGTTCATTTTCGAACAGATGGGGGCAGCGAGATGAATCCGAACTTCACCTGGGACGACCTGCAGTTCTTTCTGGCGGTCGCCCGCACCGGGCAATTGTCGACGGCCGCAAGGCGGCTGCGCACCAGCCACGCGACGGTTTCCCGGCGCATCGACCGGCTGGAATTCGCGCTCAAGGTCAAGCTGTTCGAGCGCAATCCGCGCGGCTACGTGCTGACGGCGATCGGCCAGCGTTTCGTCGAGACCGCCGAGCGCATCGAGCGCGAGACCGAGCAGTTGCAGCTCGATATCAGCGACGGCCTGACGGCGCAGCGCGGCGTCGTGCGGCTGAGCACGCTCGAAGGTTTTGGCAACTTCTTCCTGTCGGATAGGCTTTCAAGCTTTGCCGCGACCTACCCGAACATTTCGCTGGAGCTGGTGGCGATCCAGCAGATCATGTCGTTGTCGCGCAAGGAGGCGGATCTGTCGGTGGCGCTGACGGCGCCGAAGGCCGGCCCTTACCATTCCGAGGTGCTGACGCCCTACACGCTGCATGTCTATGGTGCACGCAGCTATCTCGCCAGCCATCCGCCGATCCGCAGCCGCAACGATCTCGCCGCCCATCGTTTCGTCGGTTACATCGAAGACATGATCTTTGCGCCCGGGCTCGATTATCTCGGCGAGATCCAGCCGGGCCTCAGGGCGCATTTCCAGAGTTCCAGCATCCTCACGCAGCTCAAGGCCGTGCGCCAGGGGCTTGGCCTCTGCGTACTGCCGCATTTCATGGCGCGGGAGGAAAAGGATATCGAGATCGTGTTGCCCGACGAGATCGAACTGAAGCGGACCTATTGGATGATTTGCCACCGCGACCTGATTGCCGTGCCGCGGGTGAGGGCGGTGCGCGAGTTTCTGACGCAGATCGTGCGGGAGAATTGGGGCTGTTTCAGCCGCGAACGGCCGTTGGCGGCAGCGTCGGTTGGTCAGGTGCTTCAGTCGCAATGAAACGTCAAGCATGTCTTTCGGGGGTTTACGGTGTCCGGCCTTGCTGTTCGGCGGTTTGCCCACCGAATTCCGTCACGGATTTTGGCTCACTTTGCCCTGTTGATAACTACGGTGTGAATTTCCCCAATCTTTTCAGGGCGTTGTTCGATCTTGGTTTATTTTTGCAATTGTCTGTTGACGTGTTCGGGGAGTGGGGTCTATAAG